>JBGSQB010000118.1:0-44340 GCA_041738285.1 Pseudomonadales bacterium
TGCGCAGCGCATCGACGGTACCGCGCACCGCGCCGAAGGCGGAGACCTTCGCCTCGAGTTCCGCCTTCCGCGAGTCGATGCGCAGGTCGGTCGCCTTGCGTTCGGCGCCAATGATGTCATCGAGCAGCTCAGTGGTGAGCAGGCCCGATCCAATGCCGAGGGATTGAATTGAAGCCATGAATGACGTGTCCTAGGGAAATGCGGCACTGCACGCGTGTGCAGCGCCGCTCCCAGTTACGATCTACAACGACCAGTCAGATCCGGGTATCGATCAGTCCAAGCGAGCCCATGGCTTCGCCGGACGACTGCGCCTGGTTGGACTTCAAGTTCCGTGCCAGTTGCAGAGCAACGTCTCCAGGAATCTGTCGCACCACTTCCTGGGTGCTTCTGTCTATCACGCGCACGACTGCCTTGCCCGAGGCTTCATCCAGAGAAAAATGAAGATCGCGCTGCATCGATTGCACGTAGTCGTTGAGGTGTGCGATCGCCTGTTCCACGTGTTGGCGCGACTGCGCCGCTACCTGTTCCCTGCGAGCCGCACGTGCCGGGTCGTTCAGCAGCGGCAACTCTTTGCCGCTGCTGGCCCCGCTACTTGCCGGTGCGCCACTTTTGGCGCCTGCACTGCCCGTCATCGCATCCTTGCGAACGACGTCGGTCACCACCGCGCGTCCGCCTTGGGGCGAACCCTGCAATGCAACTTGATTGACGTCTTGCATAACGGACCTCACAACTCAGTGGCTGAGGAAGCGACGGTGAGCATCAGCCCACCGTCGCGCCCCGCTCCATCATTTCCTTCGCTTACTGAAGGAGTGAAAGAACCAGCTGCGGCTGAGCGTTGGCCTGCGCCAGGATGGAGATACCAGCCTGTTGCAGTACCTGGGTCCGCGACAGCTCGGCTGTTTCACGAGCAAAGTCCGCATCCAGTACCCGGGATCGAGCAGCCGACATGTTCTCGACGTTGATCGAGATGGTCGAAATGGTCGAGTCCAGACGGTTCTGAATGGCGCCGAGGTTCGCACGCTCCCGGTTGACCGCGTCCAGCGCATTGTCCGCAGCGGACAGTGCTTTCTGGGCACCTTCAACCGTCGAGATGTCCACTTCCGAGAGGAACTGGCCCGTGCTCGCGCCGCCGAAGCTACCGATTTCGAAGCCGGCGTTGGCGACACCCGCGTTGCCTGCGGTACCCGCTGCAATGGTGAACGCGCTACCTGAGGTCAGCGAGATCGTTCCCGACGTGACATCGGCGGCCGTCGAAACACCCACCGAGTCGAGCGTTGTGTCCAGACCCATCGAGGCACCAAACGCCGCGTCGGACGAGGAACCACCGTCGACTGCAACCGAGATGTTGCGCCCATCGGCCGCGGTCAGCGTGATGGTCGAACCGTTGTCCGATGCAACGACACCCGTTTGACCTGCGATCTGGTTGATCGCGTCGATCATGGCGATGCGGTTGCCGTCGAGATCCGTGGCGCTGGCAGCAACTGCGGCCGTCGATACCCCGTTGATCACGACCGTGCCGCCGGTGTCCGCCGTACCAGTCTGGCTGGTCCCGCCAACCACGACAGTTGCGTTCACGTTGGCCGTCACGCCGCTCTGCTGCGTCGCACGATTGATGGCTGCGGCAATCGCCTTCGCGCTCGCTGCATTGCCCGTGCTCGATGCTGTGTCATCGGCGGCGCGCGAAGCACCGATCGTGACACCGTTGATGATGAGGTCACCGGCCGCCATAGCGGTCAACGCCGTCGCAGAGCGCGCGAGCGATGTCATGGCTGCCGTCGTGCCGCCATACGTGCCTGCCACGAGCCCGGAGTTGGCGACGTTGCCGTTGCCGGTATTGTCACCACCACCAATCACGACGTCACCACCGTTCTGGGACACGAGCGTGTAGCCACCTTCATAGGTGCCTGCGGCGGCGATACCCGTTGCAGCCGAAGTCACAGTCGCGAATGCTACCGTGATGTTGCGACCGTCGGCGGCTTCCAGAATCACACCGCCTGCCGTCTCGCCGGAATCGATGGCCATCACACCGGTCTGTTCCGACCGGGCGTTGACTGCCTGCACGACCGACTGGCGATCGGCAGCGGCATCCGCGCCACCGGTTGCAACCGTGATCGCAACGCCGTTGATCGTAACTGTGCCCGACAGTGCAGCAGCGGTCATCGCTACGCCAGCCTGGCGGTTTGCGCTCACCTGGGCAACTACACCGGTCTGATCGCTGACGCGATTGATTGCGCCAACTTTCGCGATGGCACTGGCAGCCTTGTTGAAGGTCGATGCAGTGTCATCGGCTGCCTGGGAAGGGCCGACCGACACGCCATTGATCGTCAGGTCGCCGTTGGCAAGGCCGCTGGCCGTACCGCGTGCGCTGACGCCAGCACCGACGCCGCCGCCTAGCGTATCTGCGGTCACCTTGTTGACTTTGAAGCCAACTACTTCACCAACGTTGGTGCCGATCTGCACGCTCGATGCGAAAGAGCCGTCGAGCAGCTTGCGGCCGTTGAAGTTGGTCTGTTCGCTGATGCGCGTGATCTCGTCGATCAACTGCGACGCTTCAGCATTCAGCGCAGCGCGGTCGGAGTCGCTGTTGGTTGCGTTGGCGGCCTGAAGAGCCAGTTCGCGCAGCCGCTGCAGCGATTCTGTCATTGCACCGAGAGCGCCTTCAGCCGTTTGCGCAAGCGAGATACCGTCACCGGCGTTTCGCATCGCAACGTTCAAGCCCCTCACCTGCGCGGTAAAACGAGTTGAAATTGCCAACCCTGCAGCATCATCCCGCGCGCTGTTGATCCGAAGGCCCGAAGACAACCGGGTGAGCGCCTGGAGATTGGCGTTCTGGGTCGTGGTCAGGTTTCGTTGCGCCGTCAGAGAGCCGATGTTGGTATTAATGATCTGAGGCATCGTAATACTCCAATTGATAACCAATCTGGTCGAGACACCGATTACTTCGGTAGTTCCCTTCGCACATGAGGGGGACTCGATACTTCTTAACGGCGGATACGGAAGATTCTTTAGCCGACTGGATCACACTTTTGGAATGGGTCGATCGCTAACATGCGCGCATGCACGAGAAATCAACGCCAATTCGACCGCCGAAAGTGCGGCGTCGACCGCAACGAGCAGCACGCCAGGAGGATCCGGCGCGCTTCGAAGAGCGGCTGTGGCGCGCGGCGCGTAGTGGCCGGCGCGATCCTCGATCAGATCACGTTGAACAGCGATAGTCCGCTGACGCGCCCATAGCTGCGCTGAGCCGCTTCCAATACGAACGACTGAAGATTGAGTCGACTGATGGCCTCGGCGTAGTCGACATCGCGCAACTGCGACAGCAGATCCTTGGTCACGATCTCGACATCCTGATGCAGGATTGCACTCGAGTCCGCCGTATTCAGCCTGGCGCCAACCTCTGACCGCACGGTGAGTACGGAATCCATGGCAGACTCTAGATTGCCAATGCTCGTGTCGATGAGTGTCTGAAGCGCGCGCAGGTCGTCAGGGCTATCCGAGAGATTCGCAAGGCCAGACGAGAGACGGGACATCGTCGAAACGACATTCTGGGTCTTGGTCGTCTCCATGATGAAGCGATCGCCGACGGAAGGGTCGCCGAACAGCTTGAACTGCATGCCCTGCGCAACGATGGCCGCCCCTGGGACATGAACGACGTTGGCCAGGCCGTCGACGATGCGCCCGTCACTCATGCGGCGAACCGTGAAATTCGCGCGCCCGAGCGGATCGGAGCTTGTGTCGTTGAACTCGATGAGCAAACGATCGGGAAACAACGCGTCGACAGCCTCCTGGTCCACGACCATACCCTGCCCAACACTGACTCTGGTGCGCGCATCGTTCGCGGGATGTGCGTTCATTACGAACGTGGTGGCGACCGACTCGATATCCATGAACAGCCGTTTCCCGGAGTCGTTCACTGCCACCTGACTGCTGGCAGTGACCTGCACGCGCCGCTGACCCTCATCACCTTGAAAGCGGGTGCCGTTGCTGTCGTCACGCACGAAAGGAACGGTATGACCCTTGAATCCGGCGAACAGGTATTCACCCGTCGCCGTGCGGGTGTTCATGATCGAGAACAACTCATCCAGTCGAGTTTCGACCTCTTTGGCAATGAAACTGCGATCGTTGGCAGTCAGCGCGCCATTGGCACCCTGGAGCGCGAGCTCCCGCACCCGTTGAAGCACTTCTGTGGCTTGACCGAGGACGGCGTCCTCGAGGCTCAACTGGCTGTTGGCCAATTGGATATTGCGTTGGTATTGACCGCGCAGCGCCAGTTCCTGATTGAGGCTGACGATCCGGGATGCAGCGACAGGATCATCCGCTGGGGTGGCAAATTTACGACCCGACGCGATCTGCTGCTGTGTCGTCGCCACCTGACGACTGGTGTCCAGCATGCTGGATATGGCCTGGTGATGAATCTGGCTGGTCGAGATACGCATCTATCTTCCAATGATGTTGAACAGCACGTCGAACGTGTCGCGTGCGACCGCAATCACACGTGCCGAAGCGTTGTAGGCTTGCTCGAAGCGGATGAGGTTGGCGGCCTCTTCGTCCAGGTTGACCCCCGAGAGAGACTCTCGGCGGGCAATCGACTGACGTAGCAGTCCCTGGCTCGCGTCCCGATCGATACGTGCTTGATTGGTGCGGGAGCCAACGAACTCCACGAGGTCCGCATAAGCATCGAACAATGTGCCTTCGGAACCGAACAGGCGAGCACTCTGCAGATCCACCAACTCCAGCGCGTTGCGATTATCCGATACGCCGCTGCTGTTGAAGTCGACAACGAATCGGTCACCGGCTTCCGGACGCCCAGTCATGCGCAGTTGGAATCCGAAGTCGGCCCGGCTCGCATTCGGAGTCTGGGTGAACACGTTGCCGCCAACGGTGTTGGCGCTGCTGCCGACCGAAAGACCCGCGTCGAGTCGCACCGACACACTACCGCCTACGGTAACGGTGTGATTCTGATCGACACCGACGATCGATGTGTTCGTAATCCCGAGCGCCATCGCGATTGGCGAGCCGGCGTTGGCGCTCGAGATGTCGATGCGGCCGTTGCTGCCGGCCGCGGCAGACGTGAGCACGACCTGCCCAGCGCCGTTCATGCTGACTGCAATTCGTCCGGGACCAATGGTCGATGCATCGATGTTCGCCTGCAGGCCGGCTACCAGGGCAGGTCCGGAACCGTAGGCGGCCGACAGACCGATGTTCGCCGCCGGGCCACCATCGACCGCCAGCGCAAACGTGTATGGCCCACCCGCAGAAAAATCGAAGCCCGCCGCAGCCGGTACGGTTCCCACCAACTGAGCGCTTTGACCCGCGCCTGCACCGTTGAGCGCGAGCGCATTGCCGCCGACGTCACGCAGATCCACACCATCGGCTGGGTCACCGGCTACATGCAGGACGAGATCGTCGCCGCGTGTCGCCGACAAGCGGATGCGAACACCGTCACTGGAAGCCTGCACGCCGAGCGCAGCCAGCGAATCGCTCGCATTGATGGCATCGCTCAAGTCATTGACCGACGACAGCGCGGCGCCAGAGAAACGTACGCCATTGATGACGAGCGCAAGCGGCACCCCAGTACCATTGTCACGGATGCCTGTGAGTGCGAGTTCCGTGGAGGCCGTAGCAACGACACCGGACACGCCACTCAGCTGACCGGCAATCTGGCGAGCGCTCGAATTCGGCGCCAGCACAACGCTGCTACTCGATGTGACAACGCCGGTGGTG
Organism: Pseudomonadales bacterium; assembly: GCA_041738285.1. Lineage (GTDB taxonomy): Bacteria > Pseudomonadota > Gammaproteobacteria > Pseudomonadales > Azotimanducaceae > SZUA-521. The sequence continues at coordinate 5,725 of JBGSQB010000118.1, forward strand.
CTGTCGCGTCGATTGTTCGTGATCACTTCGCTGCCGTATCCGTTGCCGGCTGCGGTCAACCCAAGCACGGTCTGAGCAGCGTTGGGTAATCGACCGACATTGACGCCTTCACTACCGACGCGCGTCTGACCGACACCACCCGGCAGCAGGAGATTCTCGATGCCGGGCACGTAAGGCTGATTGTGGACCGGCGGTACCAGCGCCCGCGGCACAGCGGGATCGGAGTTGTCGAGCAACTCGTACGTAGTGGCGCTCGTGAAGTGCACCACGAGGGGGGGGGTGAGTCGGCCCGGGCTCGCAAACGCCGGGTGGTTGATGTCGAACACGCCCGCGGGCTGAGCGATGCCGGTGCCGCGATTGCCAATTGCGGTCTGCACAGTGACCGGTGTGGCGAGGGCCAGATCGCGCGCGTTCTGAATCACCTGACCGATGTCGCGGCCGCCGTGCAGGCTCGGCGATATCCGGTACCGGTCACCGCCACGGAACGTGCCCGACTCGATGGTGACGGCAAATCCATCCCCGCCCACCGTCACTGGAAATCCTTGGGCTGTCGAACCCTCCGCCATCACACGCGCATCGCTTGTGCGCACGAGCTGGAAGCTGCCATCGCCTGACAGATTGAAGCGCACTTCGTAGTCGCTTGCAGTCAACTGCGAGGCATCCGTGATACCAACAAACAGGGCGCCGCTCGGACGGCTACCGAGATTGATTGGCGTTGCGCGCTGGTACGCGAGTGTCGGGTCATTGACCCGCGTGAATATGTCGCCACCGAATACGCCATCGAGCGTCACGCCCTTGCGGTGCACGGCATTGGCGGACTCGGTCACGGCGATCGCAATTCGACCCAGGTGATTCAGCGCCTGGTCGAGCACGCCATCCTGGAAGCGCAACAGTCCGCCGAGCTGACCACCGGAGATCGACGAAGTAATTACCTGCGCTTCGCGGTTGCTGCCGCTCACGAGCGTGATGTCCCCCGTCTCGGTCGCTGCAATGTTGCCAATCTGGCCACCGATGATGAGCGGCTGACCTTTACCGATGAAGACGTTGAGCTGACCGTCGTCCTGTGGCACCACTTTGACCGCCACGATCTCCGACAGCTGACGCAAGAGTTCGTCACGCTGATCGTGCAAGTCGTTCGCAACTGCGCCACCAGAACCGCCACTCTCGGCGATTCGCGCGTTGAGCCGGCCGATGCCGTTGGACAACTCCGAGACGCGCTCAGCCGCGGTGCCGAGCAGATTACTCAAGCCCTCCTGCTGCGAATGCAGTCGGTCGTACATGGTGTTGAAACGGTTGACGAGCCCGGTGGTTTCGGAGAGCACCAATTGCCGCGCGGGAATCGAGGCGGGATCCGAAGACGCTGCCTGCAACGACCCGAAGAACGTTTGCAATGCCGGTACGAGACCCGTCAACTCGTCGGCGAGCAGGGAGTCGAGTTGACCGATCTGGCTCAAGAAGTCTTCCACTTCGGCGAATGCCGCGGTATCGAGCCGAACCTGATTGGTCACGAAGTTGCTGTGCACCCGCGTCACCGACTCGAGCTGCACGCCACGACCGAGAAACGCGGACCCCTCGAACTGGGGCGTCTGCGGAGAGATCTCCACGCGTTGCCGGGAGTAGCCCTGGGAATTCGCGTTGGTGATGTTGTGGCCGGTGGTTGCCAATGCGGCCTGGTGGGCGCGCAACCCGCTGATGCCGATATTGATGAGCGATGATGACATGTGCGGTTACAGTCCCAGCAGCGAGCGCAGCTGCGCAAACGACGGGCTCGCGAGCACGGATTTGATTTTCGCGGCATAGCCCGGGTCAGTGGCGTACCCCGCCTTCTGTAACTCATCGGCAAATCGGCCCGGATCTTGAGCCTGATTGACTGCTTCACGGTAGCGGGGATTGCCCGTGAGTACCGATGCGTAGTCCTTCACCGCAGACTCGAGATCGGGGTACGCGCGAAAACGATCCAGCACGGTCACCGCGCGACCGGCGAGAAATTCCACTGTACCCACTTCCACGGCATCGCCCTGCCAGCTGTTGCTCGCCTTGATACCGAACAAATTGTTCGATGAGTCACCACTCGCCGCATGAATGACGTGCTTGCCCCACCCAGTCTCGAGCGCCGCCTGGGCCAGGACGGCAAGCGGATTGAGGGGCGTGTCGGCGAGCACACGCTGGAGCGTTGGCAACACGCGCTCGATGAATCCTTCGGGTGAGTCCGTGGTCGAGGCCTTGCGACCGAAAGAAACGACCTGCAGGTCACTATCATTCGCACCCAAGGGCGCTCCCACATCCGGAGTCGATTCCTCGTGGGAGCGGGCTTGGCGCAGCGGCGCACCGCCGCGAACCTCGGTCGCAGGCGCTGCCACGACGCTGTCGGGTTGGTTGGTTTCGGGCTGGCGCTGAAGGCTACCTTCACCGGACAACTGCGCCATGACGACCTTGGCAAGGCCAACGCCACCGCGCTCCGACAGGTGTACCGCCCATTGATGATCGAGCATCTCCTGATGCCACTTCGCTTCGTCGCTGGACAGGTAGCTGTCCGGCGCAAGCGTGGCATTCGCTTCACGTGCGCTTTTCAGTACCAGATCGATGAAAAGCGATTCGAACTGCTGTGCCGCGGCGCGCAAACCTTCATCGCCCTCACGCTTGATGCGGGCAAGATTGTTGACGTCGCTGTATGCAAACCCCGTCAGCGAGTCGAGTGGCGCCGAGCTCGTAATCGCCATCAGATCACCACGAGTTCCGCGCGCAGCGCGCCGGATTCACGCAGCGCTTCGAGAATGGCCATCAGGTCACCGGGTGCAGCACCCACTTCGTTGACCGCGGCGACAATGTCCTGCAGGGAAACACCTGGCGCGAAATAGAACATCCGGCTGCCGTCTTCGTCGACCGCCACCTCCGAGCGCGGCACGATGGCCGTCTCGCCCGCGGCAAACGCGTTGGGCTGGCTCACCTGCCAGTTCTCCGAGATCGTCACCGACAAACTGCCGTGGGTTACTGCGGCTGGTGCCACCTCCACGCGCTCACCAATCACGATGGTGCCGGTGCGCGAATTGATGACGACGCGCGCGGACGGTGAGTCGGCCTGCACGTCGAGATTTTCCAGTACCGATAGAAAGGTCACGCGCTGAGCAGGATCTGCAGGTGCCGAAACCGCAATCGACGTCGAATCGAGCGCTGCCGCGACATCTGGGCCAAACGTCTTGTTGATGCTCTCGCTGACTCTGCGCGCCGTCGTGAAGTCGCCGCGGTGCAGGTGAAACACCAGTGGACCCGCATCGGCGAATGTCGTCGGCGCAGCGCGCTCGACGGTCGCACCCTGAGGAATGCGTCCGACGCTCGGTACGTTGACCGTCACCTTCGAGCCATCCAATCCTTCGGCGCCAAAGCCACCGACCACCAGGTTGCCCTGAGCCAACGCGTAGATCTCACCGTTGATCGCCTTGAGCGGCGTCAGCAGAAGCGTGCCACCACGAAGGCTCTTGGCATTGCCGACGGAGGACACCGTGATATCGATCGACTGTCCCGGTTTGGCGAACGCCGGCAGGTCCGCATGGATCGACACTGCCGCGACGTTCTCCAGCTTCGGTTCGATGTTCTCGGGCATCTGGATGCCAAACTGACGCAACATGTTGCGAAATGTCTGGGTCGTAAACGGTGTCTGGCTGGTCTTGTCGCCGGTGCCATCGAGTCCGACCACGAGACCGTAACCGACCAATTGGTTACCGCGCACACCTGCAACCGATGCCATGTCTTTCAGGCGTTGGGCCTCGGCGGGCCCGGTTACGAGCAGCGCCGTAGTGATCACCAGCAGCGATAGATTTCTCATAGAACCTCAGAACGCCATGAAGGGGCTAAGAAAGAAGCGCGTCAGCCACCCGGGCGCGTTGCTGTTCGCGACCGGTCCGGTACCGCTGTAGGCGAGGCGCGCATCCGCCAGTCGCAGCGACGACACGGAGTTGGTGCCATCGACGTCCTCGCGGCGAACGAGTCCGCTCACGCGCACGTACTCCTCGCCGCGGTTGAGGTTCAGCCACTTTTCGCCTTGCACCAGCAGCAGCCCGTTGGGATAGATTGCCGTCACTACTGCGCTGATCGTGCCGGTCAGGCTGTTGCTCTGATCGCTCGCGGCGGCGCCGTTGAACTGATGATCACTGGAGGTATCGGTCAGCAGTCCACCGGCGCCAGATCCCGTTATCACACTGCCGAGGATCGTCGGCTCGATGACGGTGGAGCTGCTGTCCTTGCTGATCGTAGTGTCGGCCGACTTCGACGACTGCATGCGTTCCTGCAGACGAATGGTGACGATGTCGCCCACCCGCATTGCGCGGCGGTCATCGAACAGCGAGACGCCATAGCCCGTCTGATACAGGCCACCGCTTTCTGCCGGTGGTGGCGGCTCCATCAGTGGATACGCCGGCCGATAGGACGGTTCCTCGCGCGAAGGCGGGATCATGCTCGTGCAACCGCACAGGAGCGTCGCCACGAAGACAGCGCAGGTCGTTTGCTTGTTATTCACCACGTTACAGGTTCTGCGTCAGATACTGGAGCATCTGATCCGATGTCGACACGACGCGCGAGTTCATTTCATAGGCACGCTGCACGGAGACCATGTTGACGAGTTCCTCGACCACACTGACGTTGGAATTCTCGAGCATGCCCTGCAACACCATTCCCAAGCCGTCCTGACCTGGTGTACCCGACTGCGGCGAGCCGCTCGCAGGCGTTTCCCAGAACATGTTGTTACCGCCAGCCTGCAACCCGGCAGGATTGACGAAGCTCACGAGTTCAATGGTGCCAAGCTGCGTGGCCGTCGCGCTGCCACGCGTCATTGCGGTCACGATGCCATCCGCGCCGATTGTCACCGAATCGGCGTCGGGCGGAATCGTGATCGATGGCTCGAGCGCGTAACCCTGGGCATTGACGAACTGTCCCTCGGAGTCGAGATGGAACTGGCCATCGCGGGTGTAGGCTGTGCTGCCGTCGGGCATGATGATCTGGAAGAAGCCCCGACCATCGATTGCCATGTCGAGTGGTGCCTCGGTGGTCTGCAGGCTACCTTCGGAGAACATCTTCTGCGTTCCGGCAACGCGCACGCCCGTACCCAGTTGCAGACCCGACGGCAGCGTCGTGTCCTGCGACGACTGTCCACCGGGCTGCTGCTGGATCTGATACAACAGATCATTGAACACGGCGCGATCGCGCTTGAACCCCACTGTCGAAACGTTGGCGAGGTTGTTTGAAATCGTGCGCAGCGCTGTGTCCTGCGCCGACAGACCGGTCTTACTGACCCACAACGATGACATCATGTCGATCGACTCCTCAGATTATTCAGTTGACACTGACCAGTTTCTCGGCCGCCTCGTCGTTCTGTTCGGCGGATTTCATCAGCCGCACTTCGAGCTCGAACTGTCGCGACAGCTCGAGAATCGCGGTCATTTCATAGATTGCGTTGACGTTGCTCGACTCGACGAAGCCGGCGACCACGCCGACGTCGGGGCTCGACGGCAGCACGATGCTGTCATCGACGGTTCGAAACAGGCCATCCACACCCTTGGCGACATCGCCCGGTTCCGGACGCACGAGTCGCAATCGATCCAGTTGCACCAGCGCTTCGGCGCCCTGACCTTCCGGCTGGATCGTGATGCTGCCGTCGCCGCCAATGGTCACGCTCGCGTACGGCGGCAGATTGATTGGACCGCCGTCGCCCAGCACTTCGTACCCCGCGCCATTGCGCAGCGTGCCGACGGCATCGACCACGAGTTCGCCAGCACGCGTGTACGCTTCGCTGCCGTCCGGCAACTGCACAGCAAAGAATCCTTCGCCGCGAATGGCGACATCCAGGTCGCGGCCCGTTTCCATCAATGCGCCCTGACGCAAATCGCTCGCTGGCCGCTCCGCCAGCGCAAACACGCGGGTGTTCAGGCCGTCGCCATTGACCTGGACCGCGCGCGCTTGAGCAAGATCGGCGCGAAAGCCCGAGGTCGCGACGTTGGCCAGATTGTTCGCATGCACGGTCTGGGCTCGGTCGATGTGCGCCGCGCCGGTCATTGCTACATAGAGAAGGCGGTCCATGTCGGTTAGATGTTGATGATCGTCTGAGTGATCTCATCGGCCGTGGAGATCGTCCGGGCATTGGCCTGGAAGTTCCGCTGGGCGAGGATCAGCTGCACGAGTTGTTCGGACAACTCGACGTTCGAGTCTTCCAGTGCGCCCGACGTGATCGCGCCGAGCGAACCGGATCCCGGCGAGCCGATCACCGGCTCCCCCGACTCGTTGGTTTGCACCCATGCCGTGTTACCGATGGCCTTCAATCCCTGCACGTTGGAGAAGTCCGCCAGTGCGATCTGGCCGAGCACCTGGGTCTGACCGTTGGTGAACCGCGCCGACATCACCCCGCGCACGTCGATATCGAGGCCGGACAGTTGACCGGTGGTGTACCCGTTCTGATTGATCCGGCTGACGGCGAACTCACTGCCATACTGGGTCGTCTGGCCGAGTCGAATTTCGAAGTTGGAGCTGGTCGGCGGATCGGGAATCGGCAGCGCGCCGCCCGCCAACGCGTTCTGCGGCCCAACCGATCCGGTCGGCACACCGTTCTCATCGACCGGCACCCAGTTGGAAATCAGGATGGCGTCCGTACCAGCAGGGTTGATGCTGCCGTCGCTGTTGAACTGGACGTCGAACCGAGCACGGGATGCCACCGAGTTCTGCGGCGGCGGTAAGTTCGGATCCGGGTCACCGACATCTGCCCCATCGATCAGGGCATACATGCTCCAGCGATTGGGTTCTTCGCCGGGGACGCCGGGTGTGAATCGCTCTTTGACGAAATACATGCTCATGACATGCGGATTGCCAAGACTATCGAACACCGTCATCGAGGTGGCGGAGTTGTAAGTGTCCTGGTTGGATGGGTCGAAGATGTTGAGCTGAAATGGCGTGAACGCCGACGGCGTGAGACTGCCGAACAGATTGCTGTTCGCGGGCACGCCATTGGCCATGGTCACCCCTTCCTGGAACGTGAAGTTGACCGCACCGCCAATTGCCGCCGCGGAGTTGCCGGCCGTCGTGAGCGTGACTGGTGCGCCATTCGTTCCACGGACCAGCAGAGAATCGGCACCGCCACCGGCGGTCAGTGCGAACACGAGATCGTTGCCAACCTGATCGCTCACGATCAGATCACCGGCCCCATTGACCGACGCGCTCACGGTACCGAGGCCGGCCACACTGTTGATGGAGGCGGCAATGGCCGAGGCGGTGGTGCCGGTGAGCGCCACGCCATTGAGCGACAGGCCCAGAGAACCGCTGCCATTGTTGATGCCACCCGCCGGAACGGTTGCGACGGTAGTCGCGGACGCCGACACACCGGGCACGTTCGTGCTGGAGAATTGCGATGCGATCTGCGCGGCGCTCGCGCCCGCGACAGTGTTGACGGTTTGCGTCGTCCCATCGGCCTGGATCACGTCGACCGCCTGGGCTGCATAGCCATTGCTGACACCGGCGACACCCGGCACGGTGACCCCTGTCGCGAGATTGAGCGTGTTGACCAGATCAGTCTGAGTCACTCCGATGTTCGATGTGTTGAGATTGTTGATGGTGATCGTCGACGGCACCCCGGAGGCGACAGCGAAGAACTCGAGTCTGCCTGCGTTGTTCGGATCCTCACGCACATCGACGCCGAGTCCGCTTGCAAGCAGGTCGTCTCGAATGTCGGCGATCAGGTCGTTGACGTTCAGAATGTTGGAGTTCAGATTCACCGTCACGGTGCCGTTGTTCGACGGCGCGCCCGACAACGTAATGTCGAAGCTTGCGGACGTCAGATTACCCGCCGCACCCACCACCGCGCCGGTGGCGAACGGATCCGGCACGAGGTTGGTCGAGCCCGCGCTGCCGCCTTGACCCAGGGCAATGCCGCCCAACGCGGCGACCACGTTCGCCCGGTTCACAGAGCCGCCGAAGATTGCGTTGTCGAGCGGATCGACCGAGATGGTCGAGTTCTCACCGCTGGCGAGCGCGAAGAACTGCAGGCGCCCGAAGTTGGATGGATTCTCACGCACGTCCACGCCAATGCCGCTGGCGGTGAGGTCGTTGCGGATGTCGTTGATCAAATCCTGCAGATTGGTGACGTTGGTGTTGAGTGTGATGGCCACGGTCTGGTTCTGGGATGGAATGCTCGCGCCCGCCATCGACACTTCGAAGGTGACCGCCGCACCCGGCGCCGAGAAGTCGAACGGCGTGATGACGTTGGCACCGGACACCGACGCTGGGGAATCGACTCCGTAATCGAACGGCGTCGGTGGTCCCGCCGTTTCGAGCTGCGAGGGCGTCGCCGATGGCAAGCCGGACTGTGCGACGCCAATCGCCGAGCCGAGGGTCGAGATGCGAGTCCCCACTTGCGACAGCACCTGATTGCGGGCATCGAGATTGATTCGCGCCTCGATCAATGTGGTTTGACGCGGCGCGAGGTTCGAAGCCGACAGTTGAATGTCGCCGACGACACCCGACAGCACACCCGCGGCGTTGGCCGAAAACCCTTGCACTCGCGCGCCGTTGTTGGTGACCACAAAGCCGCCCGAGTCGACGCCAAACATGCCGGCACGCGTGTACGCCCGCGAACCGCCATCGCTGATGACGAAGAACCCGTTGCCGTCGATGGCGAGATCGAGGCTGTTGTTGGTGAACGAGATCGTGCCCTGGTCGAACAACTGGGCAACGTTGGCGAGTTTTACGCCGCTGCCGATGTTGTTCGCGCCTGATCCGAGCAACGTCGACGCATAGACGTCAGCGAACTCCGTGCGCGCGGATTTGAACCCAACGGTGCTCGCGTTGGCGATGTTGTTGCCGGTGACCGACAGATCACTGGAGGCTGCACTCAGTCCGCTCAGTGCGGTATTGAACGTCATGTTCTAGCTCCTTCCTTACCTGGAATCTCAATCCAAAAAAGTACGACTACTGAATTTCCTTCACCTGGGTCACAGGCACGGTGCTGCCACCGGCCAGATTCAGTTGAATGCCAGTGGACTCGAGCGACACGCTCGCCACCAGCTCCGGCAGATCGACTGCAAACTCTGTCGCAGAGTCGCCTTGCGCGGCATAGGCGCGCACCCGATACACCCCAGGTGGCTGTGCCTCGCCAGAGGCATCCAGCCCGTCCCACAGGAAGCGACTGCTACCGACACCCGCCGGGCCGACATCGATGCGCCGCAACAGCGACCCCGATGGACTGCTGATCTCGACCACTAGATTGCTCGTCGACTCACTGACATTGACGTTGCCGACCAGGCTCGTGCCCTGCATGAAGGTGCGGTCCGTCGGCACCAGCACGGAGCGACCGACCAGCGCGGCGGCTTCCATGGTCACGGTCGCGCGCATCGCGGTCGCCATGGAGTCCACCGACTTGTTGAGGTTCTCGATGCCTTCGAGGCTCGAGAACTGCGCGAGCTGCGCAATGAAATCCTCGTTCTGCGCAGGGTTGAGCGGGTCCTGGTGTTTGAGCTGGGTGATCATCAGTTCGAGAAACTGGTTCTTGCCGAGCTCCTGGGTGTTCTGCGCGCGCACGGCAGCGTTCAACTCGTTGAAGCTGCGGATACCTGCGACGTCCATCTTCGATGCTCCCTTACTGGCCGAGGGTCAGCAGCCGCTCGGCGAGCGTGCGTGCGGAGTTCATGACTTCCACGTTGAGCTGGAAGGATCTGGTGGCGCTGATCATGTCAGTCATTTCCTGCACGACGTTCACGTTCGGATAGGCCACGTATCCATTTTCGTCCGCCAATGGGTGCTGCGGCTCGTACTGCATCTTCAGCGGTGCTTCGCTTTCGACGATACCGAGTACATTGACGCCACCCATACCATCTGCCGACAGGGCGCCGTTCGTGGAGTCGCCATCGCCAATCGTCGATGCCAGACGCGCCGCGAAGACCGGATGACGCGCGCGATAGGTCTCGTCGAAATTCGATGAGACGCTTTCGGCGTTGGCAATGTTGCTGGCGGTGGTATTGAGCCGCACGGTCTGCGCGCTCATCGCAGAACCGGCCACGTCGAATATGTTGAGTAGTGACACCTTACTCTCCGCGGATGGCTGCGATCAGCCCCTTGAATCGGTTGTTTAGAAACTGCATCGAGGCCTGCAGCTGCATGTTGTTTTCTGCGAACGCCGCCTGCTCGACATGCACATCCACCGTGTTGCCGTCGATCGATGGCATCAGGGCGGCACGGAACAGAAGGTCGGACTCCGGATCGGTCGATTCGGCAAATGCCATATGGCGAGCGTTGGTGACACGCATGGCGTCCGATTTGCTCGCCTGGGTTGTCTCGGCGAGTACGGCCTCGAACGGCAAGTCTCGCGCCTTGAAGTTCGGTGTATCGGCGTTTGCGATGTTGTTGGCGATCACCGCAGCACGCTGTGCCCGCAGCGCCAGTGCCTCCGGTTGCGGTCCAAGTGCCCGTTCGAAACTGATCGTCATCGCCTTCCCGCACGAGATTTGTGTTGCATGCCGGTGTAGCAATCACCATGCCAACAGCGCCAATGAGTGCGCAAAACCGCGCCGCACTTGGGTTCGCGGGTCCTTGGTTCGGCGCGCGCGTTTGCCAACGGCAACGCATTGCCGCGTCCAATCGGCAAACAGATGCCGGTTCCATTGCGACTTCTGCGATCGAGCGGCGCGACAACCTCGCGCCTTCTGCTATTAATTGATGCAGAGGAACCCATGAAACCGATCACGATTTTTGTCATCGCATTGATGTTCGCGCCCGTCAGCAGCGCCGACATGAGCGCAAGCGACCTGTCCGGGCGCGCTGCCGAGATCCTGCATGCGGCTGCAATCGCGGTGTATCCGAATGCGACCGTGGAAGTCACCATGCAGCCGCTCGACGCAAGACTCTCCTTTCCGACCTGCGCGGATCTCTCTCTCACGATTCAGGGTGGACCCGTCGGCCGAGCATCGGCATTGGCCCGCTGCGCCGGACCGCACCCCTGGTCCGCGACGCTGCCAGCGCGAGTGACCGTCGCTTTGCCCGTTGTGGTTCTAGTGCGACCTGTCGCGCGCGGCGGCGTGCTGTCGGCAGACGATGTGAAACTGTCGGCACGCGAGCTCGACGCACTTCGCGGTCAGTACTTGACTGACCCTGCTTTTGCGATCGGCAGCGAAGCCAAACGCGATCTGGCGCCGGATGCCGTGCTCGCACCGCGGCATTTGAAGACACCGCTCACGGTCCGCCGCGGTGACCGCGTCTCGATCGTGTCGAGCCAGGGCAAGGTCGTGGTCCATGCCAGCGGTATCGCCCTCGAGGTGGGCATGCAGGGGGAACAGATCAGTGTGCGCAACAGCCAATCCCAGCGGGTCATACGGGTCTGGGTGCTTGGACCTGGCGAAGTCAGCACAGGCCCCCCTGTGTGAGTCGTCGGCCGATCATGTGAAATCGTGTAAATGGGCTAAAGTTGCCCAGGGGATGGCCGATATCCCCCATAGACCCCAAGGAAAGTGTGCCGAGAACCATGGCCATTAACTTCAATAACGTCGGATCCAACCCCATTCGGGACCAGTCCCGCACTGACGCGCTGACTCCAAACCGGGGCGAAGAACGGCCGGCCAAGGCGCTAGAAGCCCGGGATGACAGTGATGTCCGCCTCAGCGACAGCGCGCGGCGGCTCAAGGCCCTGGGCGAGGACCTGGCCCGTCAGGATGCTGTTGACCGCGACCGGGTCGAGGAAATTCGGGTGGCGATTGCCGAAGGCCGGTATCACGTCGATCCGGTGCGCCTGGCCGAGAAGTTCATCGAGTTCGAAGGCACGCTGTGACCGAAGCCGCGCAGGCTGTGCTCCGCTCACTGATCGAGCGCCTGATCGGGCATGCCACCGATCTGCAGGGTGCGCTGGAAAGCGAGTCCGATGCGCTGGCCGCTGCCGACTTTCAACGCATTGCCGACGCTGCTTCACACAAAGACAGCATCACGCGTGCACTCGAGCACACCCAGCGCTCGCTCGAGGCGTCTCTCTCAGGTCGTTCGCTGCGAGACACGATCGCAGCCGCGTCTCCGTCTGTTCACGCCGAACTTGAACCACTTCACACTTTGTTGAAGGATCGACTCGATCAGTGCCGCCATCGCAACGCAGTTAACGGTAAGGTCGTGCACCGATCCCGACAATCGATTGCGGAACTATCTAGGATCCTGACCGGTACTCATGCCGCTCCCACATACACGGCCACTGGCAGGCAGCATTCGTCGCACGATGGCCATCCGCTCGCCCACGCCTGACGCAGAGATCTCCCACAACGCTATCGACGGGAACCGGGGCCATGGCTGAGGCACAACCTGTATCGCGCACGGGGTCGAGCCGCTATCTGACCGACCGGGCCGACATCACTCGGGTGTTTCGCGTGTTGCGCGATCAGCGCGCTCAACTCGCGTTGCGCTTCGACGACGAGGCACAGGGCTACACCGCCCGCGTGCTCGACGTCGACATTGGCCATTTTCTGCTCGACGACATCAAGCCGCGCGATGGCCTTCCGTTGCTGCACAAGCACACGCCATTCAACTTCACCGGTCGTACAGAGGGCCTGTACGTCTTCGCAGAAGGACTCGCGGTGGCCCAAGCCGACTCCGAGCGCGGCATGCCCTACTTCCTCGTACCGTTCCCACACCGTGTGCTCTACCAGCAGCGGCGGCGCGCCGCCCGATTCCGCCTGCCATTGAGCGTCGTCACCAAGGGCGCCGCCCTGATCATCGAGCGCAATGGCACGACCCTCAGCGGTCGCATCGTGGACATCTCGGCCGGTGGATGCCGGGCCGAGTTCGACGGGCCGATCGAACCCCCGTTTGTCGTCGATGAAGTCGTCGACCGCTGCGCCGTCAGCATTCCTAACCTGCTCGAACTGACTGCACACGGCACGGTGCGCCACCACGTCACCCGTACCGATCCGCTCCGGGTCAGCTGTGGTGTCGAGTTCGTCGCCATGGACATCACCGATCGAAGGCGGCTCGAGATGCTCATCCAGCGCATCACCGAAGGCGGCATTCAGGCGGAGCCGGTCTAGACATCGGGTGCTCGCCACGAGCGCGCACGTTAACTGGATCACACGATCGCGGCCGCGACCCACCGCATTTGGTACCACATCACGGTGGCCTGCTCACCTGACGCCTACACTTCGCGCATCTGAAACACAGGCACTCGAGGGTAACGTCATGCCTCATCAGTTCTCGGCCAGTGACTCCAACACCATTGGAGGCACGTGGTTCAAGCCCAACGGCCGTCGCTACTGCCACTGGAAGTTCGATGCCGAATCCTCGACCCTGCACGCTGCGCGGGGCGTGGTGATACGGTCGCGAGTCGTCTCCCTGGATCGTCCCCTTGCCGAATTCAAGGATGAACTGCCAAAGCTCGCATTGGAGCTTGCCGCTACGCGTCCCCACTGAGTTCGCGCGCGCGCAGTCGTTCGTAGCGTCGCCAATCGTCCAATTCATCGACGTCCCAGAGCGCGTTCAGGCATCGCAAGCTGACGCGCTCATTGCGCGCCTGCGCCATCGTGTCCGCCAGCACCGTATCCGTACCCCAGCGTACGTTGACGAACAGACTGGGCACGGGGCGGCGCATGGCAATCAGCACGTAGCCGCCGTCCTCCGCTGGACCGACCACCACGTCGCAACTCGCCAAAGATGCCAGCGCTGATCGCACGTAGGCCGCATCGAGCAGCGGGCAATCGCTGCCGACGATGACCGCGACACGCCCGCTCCGGGTAATCGTCTCGATGGCGGACGCCATCTTGAGCCCCAGATCACCTGCCGCTTGCTGAACCACCGGCACGTCGATCGCAATGGATTGCCGAGGGATCTCGTCGAACCATACTTCGAGAGCCGCCACGGTGCCCACGCCGCGCAGACGGCGCAGCGTGCGCGCGAACAATTCACTGTGAGCTTCCAGCGCGACTGCCTCGCCGACCTGCCTCGCGAGGCGGGTCTTGACGCGACCACGCACCGGCGCCCGGGCGAAAATGGCAACGGTTGCTTCGAGCGGAGCGTTCAGGCGCGCATCAGCCACGGTAATAGATCCGGTGCAGCCGCGCCGGCGAAACACCAACGAAGTAAGCAAGCCGAAGCGACCACATCAGCAGCACCGTGCGTATGGCGCCATGAACCTGCCAGCGTCGCGCCGAGGTCACGAGGCGTATGCGAATGCGCCGCGGTCGCGCCCGGCGCTTCAATCGCCGCGAGAGTTCGATGTCCTCCATCAGCGGTTGCTCCGGCACGCCCCCGATCGCAGCCAACAGGGTCGCGTGCACAAAAATGCCCTGATCGCCGGTGCAGATGCCGGTCAGCGCAGAGCGCACGTTCATCAAGGACTCGATGACACGGTAGACTGGCGCGGCCGCATCGAGGCACACATCGAATCGTCCCCAGCACGGATCGCTTGCGCGAGCTACGCGCCGGAACTCATCCGCCGCCGCGAGTGATACCACAGTGTCTGCGTGCAGCATCCAGATCCAACTGCCAGTGGCGACTTCGATCGCGGCGCGCAACTGCGTGGCCCGACCCGGGCCACATTCGATGACCTGACAGCCGGCAGTCTTTGCGACTGTGACACTGTCGTCCAGACTGCCGCCATCGGCCACCACGCTGGCTTCATCGTGCCTGGCTGCCCGCCGCGACCTGAGCAAGCGCGCCAAGGCCTGCGCATCGTTCAGCACGGGAATGACGATGGTGTACGAACTCATGCACCTGGGTCGGACGCCGGGGCATGGCATAATCGCGGCCCCGCCATGGCAGATCAATGGGCGCAGACACGCCGTCCCCGTAGTTCAATGGATAGAACGGCCGCCTCCTAAGCGGCAAATGCAGGTTCGATTCCTGCCGGGGACACCAAAACACGCGCTGCGTTCAGGCACGATTCAGCTTCACACCCGCATCATGCCTGCGTCAGTTCGAAATGGGCTGCAGGTCAGCACAAGGTCAGCAGGAGAACGGCGATGAAAATGCTCTTGGCGGGTGCGATATCGATGGCTCTGATCGCGGCGGCGCCTGGCGCCTACGCCGGCAACCGCTACGGCCACCATGGCTACTACGGCGGTCATGGATA
This sequence comes from Pseudomonadales bacterium, assembly GCA_041738285.1. GTDB lineage: Bacteria > Pseudomonadota > Gammaproteobacteria > Pseudomonadales > Azotimanducaceae > SZUA-521. Next base: position 20,789 of record JBGSQB010000118.1, read on the forward strand.
CGGTCATGGGTACGGCGGCCACTACTACCGTCACAAACACGGCAACGGCAACAACAACGATGAAGTGGCCTATCTGATCGGCGGCCTGGTGGTCGGCGGCCTCCTCACCAATGCCTACTACAAGTCGCGCCCGGTCTATCAGCCGGCCACGGTGCAGCGCAGTTATGCTGCGCCCGCGGCCGGTCAGCGCCTGGTGCGCGATGCGAACGGGGCGTGCTTTACCAGCGAATTCGACTCGGCGGGCACCGAATATCGCACGGCCGTGGATCCGGCGCTGTGCAACTGGTAGTGCGACAGAACTCGAGTCAGGCGAACAGCCCGACCGCGATGTAGGCGACAAAGAAGCCGATCGCGGTCAGGCTGAGCAGGTCAATCTTGGTGCTGCGGATCGTCATGTCGACATTGTTCGCAGCGCACCCGTGCCTGTGAAGTAATGATTCCGCCTAAGCATATACGCTCAGAACCAGAGCATGACGGCCCCGAGTGTGGCTCCGATCGCCGCGAACCACAGCCCCAGCGCGTGGACCAGCACCCGACCCCGTAGCGCCTTCACCGTCTGCCAGGTGATCTCGGTGCCGATGAAGAACAGCGCGGCCACCAGTAAGGCGCGACTCAGCCGCCCCGCGGTCATCAGCAGCGGTCCCGGGATCGACACCACCGATGCAAACGTAGCGGCAGCCAGGAACGCGAGAATGAACCCTGGTACCCGCAGCCGGGCCCTTGTCTGCCCGAAGTACAGGCCCGCTGCCAGCGCCAGTGGTATCAGCCACAACGTCCGGCCCAGCTTCACCGTCGTCGCCACTTCCAGCGCATCCGCGCCATACAGCGCCGCGGTCGCCAGCACCGAACTCGTGTCATGCACCGCAAGTGCGGTCCAGACGCCGAATTGATACTGCGTCAGCGCAAGCCACTCACCGACCATGGGAAAAGTAAAGATCGCAAGCGCGTTCAAGAGGAACACGATGCCGATGGCCACGCCCACCTGGTCCGGGCGCGCTTTGATGATCGGCGCGAGGGTCGCAATGGCAGTGCCACCGCAGATTGCAGTGCCCGCCGCCATCAGCCACGCACTCACGGATTCGAGCTTGAACAGCCGGCCGAGAGTGATCCCAGCAATGAGCACCGTGATCACGTACGCGGCGACAACCGCGAGGCTGTCGGCGCTGACCTGCGCGACTCTGCCAACCGTGAGCGAAAACCCCAGCAGCACGATCGCGCTCTGCAGCGACAGCCGTCCCCACCGCTGACCGCCAGGCACCGGCGCGCGTCGCATCACGAGACTCGTCGCGATGCCGGCGAACAGCGCGATGGCGGGATTGCCCAGCATCACGAGCGGTACGAGCAGCGCGACTACAAGTAGCCAATTCAGGCTAGGCGACATACCTGCACGCTCCGTGAATCCACCTATGGAGCGATGCGTCGGCTGCGCCTAGCCTCACCCCGTGGCACTCATTCGATGGCTCGACAGTTTCGATATTGGTATCCCGGAAATCGATTTCGAGCATCGGGAGTTGGTCGGTCTGATCAACGCGTGTCATGAGCATGTGCTCGATCCACACGACGGTAGCGATGTATCCGATTTTCTCGGCCTCATCTACGCACGGATATCCTCTCACTTCACTCACGAAGAGCTCGAGATGATGCGCCTCGAGTACGTTGAGTACTGGGCTCACAAGGCAGACCACGAACGCCTGCTCGACGAGCTGCGGCAGACAATCGTGTCGTGGGAGCAATCCCATACGATCGACGATGAAGCACTGTCTGCGTGGCTCGAACGCTGGTTTCTGATTCACTTTCGTACATTCGATGCACGCCTGCATCGCTACGTCGATGAAAAGCGCTTGGGGCAGTAGCTCCAATCACTGCAAGTCAGCGCGGCGCAGCTTGTGCAACTGATAGCCAACGGGTGCAGTCGTCACCGGCTCGATGGGCCCTTCGACGTCCGGCGTCTGCGGCGCGACCATCGGGCCTGGTTCGGGCAGCGGCGCGCGCGCCAAACGCAGCAACGCTTCGATATCCACCGACGAACTGCTGCTCGTCTGAGTCGGGCTCGATTGCGGCGGATCGGCCGGCCGATCAAGCGTTCCGCCCGCTTCCGTGACGATCCATGCATCCGGGACCGCATCTTTGCGCACGACCGCCAGCGCCTCTTGCGCCCCCGCAACGTCGACGTAGGGACCCATGACGATGCGATACACACCCGCCGCCTCATAGCGGGTCACTGTGAGCGGTACGCTCACGCGACTGGCAAGCGCCTCGACACCGGCCTGCGCCGTGTCGGCGTCGCGAAAGCTGCCTACCGAGATCCAGTATTGCGCTGCAGCCGGGCCGCCGAAGGCGAGCACTGCGATCAGCAGCATGCCCCGAACCATCAACGTCACACGCACTCCTTCACGTCGTCATCAGAATCATGACACCCGCGGCCACCGCGGAGCCAATGACCCCAGCGACGTTCGGACCCATTGCGTGCATCAGCAGGAAGTTCTGAGGATTCGCCTGCAAACCAACCGTATTGGCCACGCGAGCCGCCATCGGTACTGCGGAGACACCCGCCGCACCGATCAACGGATTGATCTTCTGCGTTGAAAAGAGGTTCATCAGTTTCGCCATCAGCACGCCGCTGGCAGTGCCGATCGCGAACGCCACCATGCCGAGCAGCAGAATCCCGAGGGTGCTCGGTACCAGGAATTGATCCGCAGACAGCTTCGATCCAACGGCCAGTCCGAGGAAGATGGTGACGATGTTGATCAGCGCGTTCTGAGTGGTATCCGCGAGCCGCTTCACGACCCCGGCCTCGCGCATCAGATTGCCGAAGCAGAACATACCGAGCAGCGGGGCAGCCGTCGGCAACAGAAGCGCAACCAGCAGCAACAGCACCAGCGGAAAGATGATCCGCTCGGCTCTCGATACCTCGCGCAGCTGAACCATTTCGATTGCGCGCTCGGCCTGCGTGGTGAGCAGGCGCATGATCGGTGGCTGAATGATCGGCACGAGCGCCATGTACGAATATGCCGCAACGGCGACTGCCCCGAGCAGATGCGGCGCCAGTTGACCCGCCACGTAGATTGCAGTCGGGCCATCGGCACCGCCGATGATGCCGATCGCGGCCGCCTCCTTCAGGTTGAAGTTCATCACCCCGAGCGATGTGAGTCCGAGCGCGCCGAGCACCGTAGCGAAAATGCCGAACTGGGCCGCCGCGCCGAGCAGCAGGGTGCGCGGATTGGCGAGGACCGGGCCGAAGTCGGTGAGCGCGCCTACGCCCATGAATATGATCAGTGGAAAGGCGCCCGTCGCCACACCGACTTCATAGATCAGATGCAGAATGCCGTCGCCGGTCGCGATCGCGACGCCGGGGATGTTGCTCAGAATTCCGCCGAAGCCGATCGGTAACAGCAGCAGTGGTTCGAATTTTCTGACGATCGCCAGATACAGCAGCAGTCCGCCGACCGCGATCATCACCACCTGTCCGAGTTGAATCTGGTACAGACCGGATCCGCGCGCAAGTTCGAGCATCGACTCCACGTCGATCAGGCGCCGACAGCGAACAGCGGCGACCCAACGCCCACCGCGTCGCCTTCGCGTACGTGCATCCTCGTGACGCGACCCGCGCGGGGTGCCACCACCTCGGTTTCCATTTTCATCGCTTCCAGCAGTAACACCGGCTCGCCCTTGGCCACGGTTGCACCCTCACCGGCGAGGACTTTGAAGATGTTGCCTGCGAGCTTCGCGGTCACCGATGCACCCGTATCGGCCCCAACGGACCTGGCTGGCGCGACATTGGCGTCGACGCGGGTGACCGCACCGCCTGCCTCGACTTCGACGGTATAGCTGTTGCCGTTCACTGACACGCGGTACACCGCCGCGCCCGCTTCGGTTGCAACGGTCGCCGCGGATGCCGTCGTCGCAGGTTCGATGCCGGGCGCCGGTTCGAACGCAGCGGCATCGCCGCGATGTTCGAGAAACTTGAGCGCAACCGGCGGGAACAGCGCGTAACTGAGCACATCGTCGATACGATGCTCACCGATGCGCAGCTTCTTCTGCGTTGCGATCCTGTCGAATTCCGCCGTAATCGACGCGAGCTCCGGTTCGATCAGATCGGCGGGCCGCACTGTGATCTGCGGATCGCCATTCAAGGCGCGGGCTTGCAGCTGCGCATCGACAGGCGCCGGCGTCGCACCATACTCGCCGCGCAACAGACCCGCCGTTTCCTTCGCAATCGACTTGTAGCGTTCGCCGAGCAGTACGTTCATCACCGATTGGGTGCCGACAATCTGCGATGTCGGCGTCACCAGCGGGATGTACCCAAGGTCCTTGCGCACCCGCGGGATTTCCAACAGCACGTCATCGTAGCGGTCGGTGGCACCCTGTTCTCGCAACTGGTTGTCGAGATTGGTCAGCATGCCGCCCGGCACCTGAGACACCAGGATGCGCGAGTCGATACCCTTGAGGGCGCCTTCGAAGCGCGCGTACTTCACACGGACGTCGCGAAAGTACGCTGCGATCTCCTGCAGAAGCGCGATATCGAGTCCGGTGTCACGCTCCGTGCCTTCAAGAATAGCGACGAGGGATTCAGTCGGTGTGTGGCCATAGGTGAGGCTCATGGAACTGATCGATGTATCGACGTTGTCGATACCGGCTTCGATCGCCTTCAAACAGGTCGCCGTCGACATGCCCGTGGTGGCATGACTCTGCATGTGAATCGGAATCTCGAGCGCGTCCTTCAATCGCGACACCAGCTCGAACGCGACGTATGGACGCAACAGGCCGGCCATGTCCTTGATGCACAGGGACTGCGCGCCCATGTCCTGAATGCGCCGCGACAGATCCACCCACAGCTCGATCGTGTGTACGGGACTCACCGTATAGGCAATGGTGCCCTGCGCGTGCCGATCTTGTTTACGCACCGCGTCGATCGCGCGCATGAGGTTCCGCACATCGTTCAATGCGTCGAATACCCGAAACACATCGACGCCGTTGAAGGCCGCGCGTTCGACGAATTTATCCACGACATCGTCTGCATAGTGGCGATAGCCGAGCAGATTTTGCCCGCGGAGCAACATCTGCTGGGGCGTGTTGGGCATCGCGGCCTTGAGCTTGCGAATGCGCTCCCAAGGGTCTTCGCCGAGGTAGCGAAGGCACGCATCGAAGGTCGCGCCACCCCAGGATTCGACCGACCACAGGCCTACCCGATCGAGCGCGCCCGCAATCGGCAACATGTCGTCGACGCGCATGCGCGTCGCGAGCAGGCTCTGGTGCGCATCGCGCAGAATGACGTCGGTTATTCCAACCGGATTCGGACTCATTCCCTCTCCCGTAACTGTGTGCTAGCGGCTTCGTGCGCGATGCACGGCCGCCGCCGCGGCGGCAACGCCTTCCAACTCTGATTGGCTCGAAATCGGCTTCGCAGACGTCGCGGCGGCCTCGAAGCGTGCGAGACCCAACGCTTCAACGAGCTTCGACAGACCGAATGTCGCGAACACGAGCAGCCCGAGAAAGACGAACACCGTCCCCATCCCAAGCATCATCAGTTCCAGACCTTCCTTGATGGCGGACTCCTCAGTTGACGATCAAATGCGCTCGAGCAGTGGCCCGAGCACGAGCCAATCCACCAGCGCGGACACCACGGCCAGCGCCACCACCACGCTCATGATGATCGCGAGCAGGCGGCCACCGCGAAAAGATCGCTGCGAAAGCTCTGACTGGCTGTCTTGGGTCATGCGCAGGATTGTCGGGGCTCGCCCCGCACGAGGCAAGGCCGTTCCTTGACGGACCCGGACCCCCTCCCGATAATACGCGCCCTTCACGCGTCCGTAGCTCAGTTGGATAGAGCACCAGGCTACGAACTTGGGGGTCGGGAGTTCGAATCTCTCCGGACGCGCCAGACAACAAAAGCGGGGCCTTGCGCCCCGTTTTTGTTGTCTGCCGCATCTGGGGCAAGACGAGAACTCCACAGTTCGAAAGACGTGCAGGACAGCACTTCTGGATGCATCGCGCAGCGATGCGCCCGAGCGCAAGCGAGGGCGAGGACCATGGATGGTCCGAGTCAATCTCTGCGGACGCGCCAGCGAAGAGAAACGGGGCCTTGCGCCGCGCCTTTGTTGTCTGCCGCATCTGGGTCCGACCAATCGCGGTCAGGCCCGCTCCCACCGAGAACCGCCACCGGCAAGATGGTGTCGGTGCCGCCATCCCGCTATTCTCTCGCGCCATCACCACCATCGAAAACGAGGGGATCGGCCATGGGCCCCAACGCCATTCGTTTGACATGCATTGTGAGTCTCGTGCTCGGACTCGTCACCAACGCCGCGCCGGCGGCGGCCGACGACACCTCCAACAAATGGCGGCTCCAGTGCAGCGGCAACGCCGAGAGCGCAGGTGAGATCACGCTGTCGATTGAACCCAAAGGGGCGGCGACGATCGAGGCCACCATCGCAATCGCCAAGGGAACATCGGAGAACCGCGTGGCGAAAACCATCCGTGATGCACTCAAGCTGCAGTTGCCGCGGGAGGCCTACAAGGTCGAGGTCGACGATGGCGAAGACGTCCTCGTCAAGAAGAAGCGCGGTGCGGCCAACTTTGGCCTGAAGGTCGTGAGCAACACGGTGAAAGGCGTGCGCCTGAATCCGGACAAGGAGTGAGAGCAAGCTGAGACATCAGCCGGATCAGGTCGCGGGGGGCCGCGGCGACGCCTCCAGATCCACCCAACCGCCGACAATACCCGCGATGTAGCCACCATCAACCACGATTTCGACGCCGTTCAACCAACCGCAGGGTCCAACGGCGAGAAACTCGATGACCTCCGCGATGTCTGCCGGTCTGCCATGGCGACCAATCTGCGCCACGCCCCAGTCGTACATTGCTGGACCGACGAGTTCACGAAATGCCGGCGTGAGCTTTGTTTCCACGGCGCCGGGGTTCACGCAATTCACGCGCACGCCGCGGCTCACGGCCAGCCCCGCCGCTCTGTAGGTGTACGCCGCCGCGCACTGCTTCGAGAACTTGTACGGATTCTCACGCCAGGCATCGGGATGCGCGGCGAGCCACGCAAGGCCGCTGGCGAAGTCCCGGGTATCGAGCATTGAAGTCACGTCATCACGGCGTTTCTGCCAATCCCAGCCGGCCGTCGACGCGACGTTCACAACAGCGCCGCCGTCGACAATTCGCGCCAGCGCGCGCTCAACGAGGTGCCGCATGCCAAGGAAGTTCACGGCAATCGCGGATCTGTCCCCACGCGCGCCGGCGATGCCGGCTACGCTGATCAGCACATCGATCCGATCCGGCAACTTCGCAACGCAGGCATCGATCGACAACGGGTCGCCGAGGTCGCATGGGATGTACCGCACATCGGCTCTTGCGGGCTTTACGACATCGAGTACATGCACCTCGCAGTCGCGCTCGATCATTCGCTGCGCCACCGCCGCTCCAATACCGGTGGTACCTCCCGTCAATGCAACGATCTTCGCCATACGTGCCCGCCCGAATTGACCACTGCCATCGTACACTGTCAGCCGACACGCGCATGGAGCCGCAATGATTCCGAGCGATCTCACAGCAGTCGAAGCCCGGCAACTCATTGGCGAGGGCAAGCTGTCGGCGGTGGAGTTGATGCAATCGTGCCTCGACCAGGCGAATCGCCTCGATCCGGTGGTCAATGCACTGGTGATTCGCGCCGATGAACAGGCAATGCGCGAGGCGCAACGCGCGCAGGACGCCGTCCAGCGCGGCGATGCACTAGGTCCACTGCACGGACTACCGATCGCGATCAAGGACATCCAGGACGTCGCCGGGATTCCGACCACCTATGGGAGCGTGCAATACAAAGACAACGTCCCGGCCATCGACAGCGGCATCGTGGCGCGCATTCGGCGCGCGGGTGGCATCGTCATCGGCAAGACCAACGTGCCCGAGTCGAGCATTGGTGCCAACACAGTGAATCGACTGTTCGGCGCGACCGGCAATCCCTTCGATGTCGCCAAGACCTGCGGCGGCTCATCCGGGGGATCGGCCGTTGCCGTCGCAACGCACATGGCGCCGCTGGCGACGGGTTCCGATCACGGCGGTAGTTTGAGAATTCCTGCGTGCTACTCGGGAGTCGTCGGCTATCGCGCAACCCCAGGCGTCGTACCCAATGAGCGCCGCACGGTCACGCAGACAAACTACAGTGTGCAGGGACCGATGGCACGAACAGTTGAGGATGCCGCCCTGCTACTGTCCGTGATTGCCGATCGCGACATCCTGCCAAGACGCGATCCAATGGCATTTCCGCTCGACGCTGCGCAGTTTCGAACACTGCACGCAGCCGATCCGAGTCGCCTGCGTATCGCGGTCAGCGCCGACCTCGGCGGCGTACTCGTCTCGCAGTCGGTGCAGCGGACGTTTCATTCGCGAATCAAGCGCATCGCTCGCATGGTGCGCCAATGCGACATGCACTCGATCGATCTCTGCCGCGCGCCGGACGTAGACTGGCACCTGCGGCAGGATCTGTTCGTGGCGCAGTACGCGCGTCAGGCCGCAAGCTGGGATGCGGACTTCAACCCCAATGTCCGTGCCACCTATGAGTCCGCCTTGCCGACTCCGATGGCGGACATCGCTGAAGCGCGGCGCACTCAGATGGAGCTGTATCAAACCTTCGCCGCGATCTTCGACGACTTCGATCTGCTCATCTGTCCCGGCGTCAGCATTCCACCATTTCCATGGAGTGAGCTGAACCCGCGTGAAATCGACGCCAAGCCGGTCGTAAACTACATGGCCTGGCTGGCACTGACCGCATCGATCACCGTTGTCGGTCACCCAGTTGTGGCGCTACCGTGTGGGGTAGACGAGTTCGGCACCCCGTTTGGCATCCAGGTGATCGGCCCGATGTATGCCGATCAAAAGTTACTCTGCGCGGCCATGGGTTTGGAGGTGTCATTCGCGCGCGATGCTGAACTCGCACGCCCACAACCGGACTTCGAGCGCCTCGCACGCACGTCTTCGGATTGCCGCACCGTCGGCCGCAGCGTGCAGACACATGCGGTCGCCGGACGGTAATATCTGCGCTCGATGGAGGAGAAACCATGAAAACGTTTCTGATCGGATTGCTGGCCGTCATCGTCATCGCGGGCGCAGGAATTGCCGTGTTTCGCGAGCCACTGAAAGACATGGCCTACGAGCGCATTGCCGCGGACGTATTCGTTGCCGAAGACACCGATTCCTACGACCCTGGCGTCGCAGTAGGCGCATTGCTGCCCCCACTACGCGCGCTGCACGACGGCGATCAGGTTACCGACGTCCGCGCATTCATGGGCACCAAGGGCGTTGCGTTGTTCGCCATCAGATCCGTTGATTGGTGACCCTATTGCATCAAGCAGCTCGTGCAGCTGCAAAGTTTCGCGGGTCAATTCGCTGACGCTGGAATCGGCATCGTTGTGCTCACCTACGACACACCGGAACTGCAACAAGCATTCATCGACAAGTTCAACATCACTTTTCCGCTGATGTCGGACATCGATGCAACGTCGGTGAAGAACCTCGGTCTGCTCAATACCGAAAATGTGCCGGGTGATTCGGACTACGGCATTCCCTATCCGGGCGTGATCATTCTGGACAAGAACGAGCGCGTGGTCGGAAAGATCTTCCTGGAAGGCTACGTCAAGCGGGTGGATGCCGCTTCGGTACTGAAGTACGCACTGGCAACGATTGACGGCACACCGGGCTGAAGTCGTTCACCGAGCAACCGCGTGCTCAGAGCCCGCAGTGATGTTGTACCTGACCGATCGCGACCGACGAGCCCTGCAGGTCGAAACGTACTTCCGGCAGTCCGCCTGGAGACAGAAACAATTCGCCAGCCGACCGAAGGCCGCGTAGAAAGTCGGCTTCGATGTGCTTGGGTACCACCACGGCCTGGCCGTTTTCGGCGACGCGCCATTGCCCGACCAACGCCGCTCCCTGGCCGAACCGCCACCGCGTTTGCTCGGTGAGAGCCACATTCCCGCCGCTCACCCGGAATCGCGCATCGGTTGCACGGCTCGCCGTCCAGCAGCGAATCAATGCGGTCACTTGCGCACTATCTGTCGTATCGGAGTCAGAAATCTGCACGGCGGCGGCAATATGCTCGCCACGGTGCATCGGATCACGATAGAACTCGTTGCGCCAACCCGTCGTCACATCCTGTGCGTGGACCCACAACGGCAGCAACGCGCACAGCACGGTCTGGCGTGTCAGGAACCGTACGTCTACATGCAGGTGGAGCATCGCTTGACGGAGTACCACGTCAATGCAGGCTAACCTCGCTTGCGAGCGGAACGGAACACGGAGTTTGTATCGCCGTTGTCTCCGTCCCCGACCTCGCACCATACTGTCGGCATCCAGTCACGCCACACTCAGACGACCATGCATATCTGTGACCGATGGTTCGAGCGCCGCACCGTAAACAGCACCATCACCTTGCTGTGGGAGCCACACGTACATCCGTTCCTGCGCTGCAATATCTGGCACGTGCGCGGCCGCGATCGCGACATGTTGATCGACACGGGCCTGGGTATCGCATCGCTCGCCGAGGAAATCGTCGATCTCACGGACAAACCATTGACCGCAGTGGCGACACATATCCACTACGATCACGTCGGCTCCATGCACGAGTTCGATGAGCGTGTGATGCACGAGATAGAGGCGCCACGACTGGCCCACTACTCGGAATTCGCAACGCTGCGTGTGGCCGACGTACCACAGGATCTGATCCTCGCCTACGACGACCCTGCATACGGCGATTACTTCATCAAAGCCCGTCCATCCGATACGTTCACGGTCGCGTCATACGGGATCAAGGGTATCGACGTGACGCGCACGGTAATCGACGGCGACGTCATTGACCTCGGCAATCGCCACTTCGAAGTGATGCATCTGCCCGGCCACTCTCCCGGTAGCATCGGATTGTATGAAGCGGCGTCGAGTACGCTGTTTTCTGGCGACGCAATCTACGACGGGCCACTGCTCGACCAACTGCCGGACAGCAACGTGCCCGACTACGTCGCCACAATGCGACGGCTACGCGGCCTGAACATCTCCGTCGTACACGGTGGTCACGAGGCGAGCTTCGGTCGGCAACGGCTGGTCGAAATTGTGGACAGATATCTGCAGTCGAACGCGTAGCGGCGCGAGCCTCGGAATTGGTCACGTCGCCGCTTTTGGTATCGTCAATTCGCCCTACCACGCGAATGTCAACGTGACACCCCAGGTACGCGGCGGCTGGTACGTGTTGAGCTCCTGGCGGTAAGGGGCGAACGCGACGATGTGTGACTTCACCAGCTCGTCCGTCAGATTCTTGCCCCATACTGCAACTTCCCAGCCGCCATCCGAGGCGCGCAATGCAACGCGCGCATCGAGGAGATCGTAGCCCTCCTGCACCTCGAATGGTGTATTTGAGGCTTCGAAGTACATCTTCGACTGGTCCGTGTAGTCGACTCGCATGAACGCGTCTCCAAGACCGGCCAGCGGGAACGTGTACTGCGCGCCGATGTTGAACTTGTTGTCCGGCGCACGTGGGAGCGTATTGCCCGAATAGTCCGCGGTCGCCCCGGACGCGAAGCTGGTGTATTCGGCATCGAGCCAGGTGTAGTTGCCGTTGATCTCGAGCCCCGCAACCGGCTGCACCACGACCTCAACCTCGATACCGTCGATTTCTGCCTCGGCCGCGTTACCGATCACCACACAGCACAGGGGAACCAGCTGCGAGACCTGAAGATCCTCGTAGTCGGTGTGGAATCCGGCGACATTGACCCGGAGTCGGTTGTCGAACCACTGCGACTTCGCACCGAGCTCGTAAGACCAGGCATATTCCGGGTCGTACGAGATGACGGCGCTCGCGGCGGTGCCGGCGGTGCCTTGGTAGCCGCCACTCTTGAAGCCGCGGGACGCGCTCGCATAGATCATGAGATCCTCCTGCGCAGTCCATTGCAGCACGAACCGAGGCGTGAAAGCGTCCCAGTCTTCGTCCGCCTTGACGTCGTAGGGCACAGACAACGGCGGCGGCGTACCAGGGCCCTGGACGAGAATGCCCTGCAGGTGCGCGTCTTTCGACTCCCAGGTCATGCGCGCCCCGACGATCACGCGCAGCGACTCGATAATGTCGTACCCCAACTCGCCGAACACGGCGATGCTCTCCGCGTCCACGTCCTGCGGGAATGAAGCCTGGCCTGTCGACGCCGGAACCGGAAACAACTGGTTGAGCATCTCGTTGCGCTCGATCGTCTCCGTCAGGTAATACATGCCCACAATGCCATCGAGCCGCGCGTCGAATGCATCGAAGGCGAGCCGCAGCTCCTGGCTCAACTGGTCAGAATTCTCTCGGTTGCGGTTGATCGACTCGATCTGGGCCGGCGGATTGACTGGATTGCTGAAGAATGGGTCCTCGAAACCGAAACTCGCCTCGCGATACGCGGTGATCGACGTGACGGTTCCAAGCGACATGGTCCAGTTGATTTCAGCCGAAATGCCCTCTACGTCGCGATCCAGGAATCCATCGGTGATGGCATTCACGGTACGCTCGTCCGGATCCACGCCCACGCAATGGATGCCCGCTTGCCACGTCGGATCGCAGACGTTGTCGCGCGGCTTGCCTTCCTGACGTTGGCGCGTCACCTCCGCGCTGACGACGAGAGCGAAAGTGTCGTTGGGTGCGAAGCGCACGGCTGCGCGCGCACCAAAGATGTCTTCGTCATCAACGTCAGTGCCGGTCGTGGCGTTCTTGGTGTAACCGTCGTGCTGGCGGCTCACTGCCGCCGCAGATACGAAAACCGTGTCACTCAACGCGCGGTTCACACGGCCGCGAACGTCGGTGCGACCTTCGTTACCGACCGTGACAGCGACGTCGCCGAACGCATCTTCGGACGGTTTGCGCGTGACGAGGTTGACGAGACCGCCGACCACGTTCTTGCCGAACAGCGTGCCCTGCGGCCCACGCAGGACTTCCACGCGCTCGAGATCGAGCAGATCGAGATTCGCACCGCCGCCGCGGCCGATGTAAACGCCGTCGACGAACGTGACTACGGACGCGTCGCCACCTGCGTTCGAGTCGATGCCCTCGGTGCCGATGCCTCGCAATACCAGGTTCGACTCGGCAGGGTTGACCTCGGTCGCAACCATGCCGGGCGTGCGTTGCGCGACGTCTACCATCGACTCGATCCGGTTGACGCGCATCTGTTCCTCGCCGAAGGCGGTCACGGCGATTGGAACAGACTGCTGGTTCTGCGCCACCTTCTGAGCGGTGACGACCACTTCTTCGATACCGGCAGACTCCTGCGACTCCGCCGCATGGATCGCAGGCGTCAACAGGAGCGCGATGAGAGCGGGCGCTCGATTCAGACTTCGCAACATTGAACCTCCCCTAGGCCGAATTGAGCACATGAACTACAGCACAGTAGCGCGGTACTATGCAAGCTAAGGGAACGGAGGTGGGACGTGCGAAGCCTAGCCGACGAAAACGCCAACATGATCGAAGACCTCGCGTGGCCGAGCACACCGCGGGCATGGTGGGCCGTGGCAGTACTACTTCTCGCCTACACGGCGTCATTCGTAGATCGGATGATCCTGAGCTTGCTGATCCCTGACATTCGAACGGCGTTTTCGATCTCGGACACGCAGGTGAGCCTTCTCATGGGCTTTTCCTTCGCGATCTTCTACACAATCCTCGGGCTTCCCCTCGGCCGCGTTGCAGACCGGGGACACCGCACCCGTTTGATCGCAACAGGGATCACGATCTGGAGCGTGTTCACGGCAATCTGCGGTGTTGCGCGCGACTACTGGACACTCTTCCTTGCGCGTATCGGTGTCGGTGTCGGAGAGGCCGCGCTCTCGCCGTCGGCCTATTCGCTGCTCGGCGACTACTTCCCACGGGAAAAGCTCGGCCGTGCAATCGCAGTGTATTCGGTGGGCGTACCGCTTGGATCAGGGGTCGCGCTCGTCATCAGCGGTTACGCAATCCGCGCGATTGAGGGAATGGGTGGCGTTGTACTTCCGCTGATCGGAGCCGTTGAGCCCTGGCGGATGACGTTCTTCCTGGTGGGACTACCCGGCCTGCTCGTGGCCCTGCTCATGCTGACCGTCAAGGAACCGATCCGGCGCGGCACCGTCACCGTCACCGTCACCGTCACCGACGGTACGATCGCCGAGCTTCTGCAATTCGTCGCGCAGCGCCGCGCCGTTTTGCTGCCCCACTTTCTCGGACTGTCGTTGCTGACATTCGTCGTCTACGGTTACATGGCGTGGGTGCCGACCTACTTCGCGCGCGCTTTCTCGGTGTCACCGGCCACCTTCGCGGTCCCCTACGGCATCGCCACCGCGATCGCGGGAGCCATTGGATTGATCTTGGGTGGGACACTCGCAGACCGTCAATTCCGCATGGGAACGCTGGACGCACACCTGCGAATCGTTCGGTGGGCGGCGTTGCTCGGCTGTCCGTTTCTTGTCGCCATGGCGCTCGCACCCGGGGCCGAGACCGCACTTTGGTGCTTCACATTCGGCTTCCTAACGATATCCATGCACGGCGGCGTCGCAGGTGCTGCGTTGCAGATGGTGACCCCCAACCGGTTGCGCGGCCAGATGACTGCGCTCTATTTCCTGGTGGCAAACCTCATCGGACTCGGCCTCGGTCCGACTGCAATCGCGCTGACGACAGACTATTTCTACCGCGCCGACAGCGCGATCGGATATTCGCTCGCCACGATCGCCGCGATCGTACTGCCGCTGTCGGCGATCGTATTGTCACGAGCATTCGCGCCTTTCCGTCACGCGATCGGGCACCGCCCCGCCGCTGGCGGAACCCTTGATTCCTCCACGTACGGGATACGACACTAGTGGACACAACCCAAACACGTTTTCTCTGCGAAGCGACGATCGAGTTGAGCCCAGGCGGACCGATCGCCCTCGGCCAATCGCCGTGGACTACGAGACGCGTTGCCGATATCGCCGGCGGGCGGTTCGACGGCCCACTGATCCACGGTCGCATACATGCGAGCGGCGCCGACTGGTCGGAGCGCGGTCTCGGCGCGGACGGCGAAGTGCAAACGCGGCTCGATGTCCGTTCGCTCTGGGAAACCCACGACGGCTCGATGATCTACGTCGTCTACGGCGGCCGCCTTTTCGTTCCTGCCGACGTATTGGAGGAATTCTCAGTCCCCCAACGCCTCGACGCGATCGATCCCTCGCGCTACTACTTTCGCACCAACCCGCTCTTCGAAACCGCCGCGCCCGCGTATAGCTGGCTGAATCGAATCGTTGCGGTCGGCCTCGGCCGGCGCACGAGCACCGGCGTCGTCTATCGGATCTTCGAAGTGCTCTAACAGTTGCACTTCGTCGCATCGGTAACGCACATCCCGTTCCCGAAGGCACGGTATCTTCACGCCATGGGATACTCGTACGATTACGGTGAGCACTTTCAGGAATACCGATGCCTAGTCAGGAGATGTCCGACATCGTAGAACTGCTCGCCAGCGCCCCGCTGGTCGCGAGCGGCACCATCGAGGAACAACGCGCAGCGATGGCGGCAATGCTCGAGAGCTTGCCACTGCCGGAGTCGATGCGGGTTGCCGAGATCCTTGCTGGAGACGTGTTGGCCGATTGGGTGACTATGCCGAACAGCGCACCCGGACGGGTCGTGCTCTACCTTCATGGCGGCGCATACGTCGTCGGATCTAAACGTACGCACCGCGAACTCGCTGCGCGAATTGCGCAGGCGACCGCCGCTCGGGTCCTCATCATCGACTACCGGCTGGCACCTGAACATCCGTTTCCTGCCGCCCTCGATGATGCGGTCGCCGCGTTCAGATGGCTGCGTGATCAAGGTCTCCCCGCCAGCTCAATCGCAGTCGCCGGCGACTAGGCCGGAGGCGGGCTTACGCTCGCGGCCCTGCTCGCATTGCGCGATGCGGGCGATGCGCTACCCGCATGCGCGGTGTGCCTGTCACCGTGGGCGGACCTCGAAGGTACCGGCGCGTCGGCGCAATCTGGCGGAGCCGATGACCCGATGATCACCGTCGCAGGACTGCGAGAGTCCGCCAACATGTACGCCGCAGGCGATCTGCGTCACCCGCACGCATCACCCGTGCACGGTGCCTATACCGGGCTTCCGCCGCTGCTCCTTCAGGTGGGGACGCGCGAGATTCTCCTCGACGATTCGACCCGGGTTGCCGCGAAAGCGAAGTCAGCAGGCGTCAATGTACGACTTGAAGTCGAAGACGGTGCCTACCATGTGTGGCATGCCATGCCGCATCTGCCCGAGTCGATCGACGCATTGAGTCGAATCGGCGCATTCGTTACGACGCACATTCGGATCTGAAGGCGCCTTCACGTGCCCGCGGGTTGAAACAGCTCGACCACGTTGCCCGCCCTTGCCGCCCGGTCCGGCGAGAATGTCATTGCGGAACGCGGCGCCCGCGTCACGCAGGCGCGCGACTTCAGAGGCGATGTCGCCGACGATCAGATGAATGCGGTTCCAGCCGCCGGGCCCAGGCTTGGCACCGTCCGGCATCGGCCGTCCCGCCGAACTGCTCGGTCCGCTGAGCAGCAGTCGAAGGTTGCCCCGCTTGACGTCGGCGAACGCTGGCGGAAAGCTGGTCAACACCTCGAAGCCCAGCAACTGGGTGTAGAAGTCGATGGCCTTGGCGACGTCGTCGACCATGTAGCGAACGCTGACGATCTCACTCTGACTCATGAAGTCTGCCCCTTACGGTGTTGGTTGGAAGCGGTTCGATTGGAAAGCACGGCGGCCAGCAGGAATCCGATGCGCGTCGAAAGCTCGGCGGCCGTCTGCATAAAGGCCGGGTAACTGGCGTCGTCGTTCGTCTCGCCTGCCCCGGGTTCGGGAATACTCCAGTGGATCGTCTCGGGGTGATGAGGAAATTCGGGGCATACCTCACGTAGCCGATCACACAAGCTGATCACCCAGTCGAAGCGTTGATCGATGAACACATCGAGGCGTTTTGGTGTGTGATCGCTCAGATCGATGCCGTGTTCGTCGCGCATGACGCGCACCGCGTTCGGGTGCAGCGGCTTCGGCCGACTGCCGGCGCTGAACGCCTCGACTGCACCATTGGAACGCGCCCGCATCAGTGCTTCGGCCATCTGCGAACGCGCGCTGTTACCGGTGCACAGGAACAACACGCGTGCGGTGGCGCTTCCGGTGCGGACAAGCGGTGGTGGCGCAAGATCGAGACCCGGATGGAGCGCAGCGCCGGTGGCGGACATCTGGTCTGCGAATCGCGCCAGATCGATCGTGTAATAGGCGTCCCGGCGATCGGCCGAGCTGCGCCGCGCCGATACGAGATTCGCATCCCGCAGCTTGGCGAGGTGATAGGAAACGAGGTTCTGCGGCTCGTCCACGAGGTCCGTCAGCTCATGCACCATGCAATCGCTCCGGGCCAGCGCGCCGAGCAAGCGCCACCGCAGGGGATGGCCGGCCAACTGGAGAAAATTGGGGGGATCGAGGCGAGCTGCGTTGACGTCCATGGCTGGATATTACATCAATTTAATTTGATGCATCAATCGAGCGGGCGAGACAGCGCGTGAAAGAGGGAGACAGGGAGACAGGGAGAGAGGGAGAGAGAGGGAGAGAGACAGGGATTCACTGGGGGTCCCTGGCCCTCGGTCTCGGCCCTGGGCCTCGACCGCCGTCGCTGCACGACCGCGTCCAAAAGCGCAGTCCTGCGCTTTTGTCGAACCCGAGAGCGTTCATTCACACCGCCCATTCCCCCAGACACAAAAAAGGGGGGGACAGTGCACCGATTTCGGTTGAAATCGGTGCACTGTCCCCCCCTTTTCTATGTCTGGCGGAGAGAGAGTCCATCAGCTCTTTTCTTGATGGTTCCGAAGTCGTCCACTGCCCCTTAACAAAACAGTCAGTTAGCTCGAGTTTTGACTTGACTTGTCCGATCGTTTCTACCTCAATCCCGGTCCGATCGATCAGCCGAATGGTCAGCGAAAATGCCCCCTCGAGTTCGAATCCCGCTCAATGCACGACGCGTGGCAACGGTCGTCAAACCCGGTTGGTATTGTGATGGCGGCGGACTCTATCTGCAGGTCAAGCCAACGGGTACCAAGTCGTGGTTGTTTCGCTACACGCGCCAGGGTCGCACTCAGGTCATGGGACTGGGGCCGATCCGGGATGTCTCGCTCAAACAAGCCCGCCTCGATGCACAACACTGCCGGCAGCTGCTGCGTCGCGGCACCGATCCGCTGCAAGCCCGGCGCCAGACACAACAGGAGCTGGTCCGCGCCAAGTCAGCCACCTTCTCAGCCTGCTGTGCCGCCTACATCGAGGTGCACGCTCCGGCCTGGCGCAATGCCAAACATCAGGACCAGTGGCGCGCCACCTTGGCGACCTACGCCGAGGCGACCTTTGGCACCGTCCCAGTGGCTGACGTAGATACCCCCTGGGTGCTGCAAGCCTTGCGGCCGATCTGGACCACCAAGACCGAAACCGCCACGCGCGTGCGCCAACGAATCGAGGCGGTGCTGGACTGGGCGACCGCCCACGGCTATCGACGTGGTGATAATCCTGCCCGCTGGCGCGGTCATCTTGATCAGCTGTTGCCGAAGCCGGCGAAGCTACGAACGGTCCGTCATCATCCCGCGCTACCCTTTGTTGAACTCGGGGCGTTCATGGTGGCGCTCCGGCAACAGGAGGGTGTAGGGGCACGTGCCCTCGAGTTCTGCATCCTGACTGCAACCCGGACCAATGAGGTGCTCGGTGCCCACTGGTCGGAGTTCGATCGTGATACCGCGCTCTGGACCATTCCCGGGGAACGGATGAAGGCGGCACGTGAACACCGGGTGCCGTTGTCAGAGCCGGCGATGCGGATCCTGGCTGCACTACGGGGCAGCGGTGGCCAGTATGTCTTTCGCAGCGCGATGAGCGATCGACCCCTGTCCAACATGGCCATGCTGGAAGTGCTGCGGCGCATGGGGCGCCACGATCTCACTGTGCATGGGTTCCGATCCACCTTTCGCGACTGGGCCGCCGAGCAGACCGCGTTCCCGCGGGAGGTTGCAGAAGCCGCGCTCGCCCATACCCTGAAAGACAAAAGTGAGGCCGCCTATCGGCGCGGCGACTTGCTGGAAAAGCGGAGCCGGCTGATGGCGGCGTGGGCCGCTTATGCGGAGCGGCCCACGGCCATTGCCCCGGTGATACCCCTCTCCCATCGGCTCGATGATGGGGTCTTCCAATCCGGGTAACGGTACCCAGTCAGAAAAACCGTTCGACGGTCGCAGCGATATTGCGCTGACGCGCCAGCCGCCGTGTCCGACCATGGCCGACATCGTTTACCGGAGCCTGGCCATGCGACTGCTACGCGAACGCGATCGACGACTGAAGACAGGCATCCCACGCTCCACCTGGTATGCCCTGATGGCCAACGGCAAAGCACCGAAACCGATCAAGATCGGTGAACGATCTGTCGCCTGGCTTGAAGACGATCTGGAGCAGTGGATCGAAGCGCTGGATGGTCATGTGCAGCCAGCAGCGGCCGCACCCGACGGCCACCGACGCTGACACCAAAACGCACGCGCAGGCAGTCGACCGCGGGCCGGACGTTGAGTCGTCCGGATGCCACGACTGACTCAGGTACCAGGCGACCCGCGCAAGCCTCGTCATTCGTGGCGCGATCGCGCACAATCGCAACGTCGATCTGTCCGGTCAGCGACCCCACCAACAACCTCGATCTTATGGCAGCCACAACCGATCTGTCTGATCCGTTGACAGATCGAGATCAGTGAGCTGCTCGCGCCGGTCCTGGCGTTTACGCAGCAGCCAGACTGGCGAGCATCGAAGCTCAACGACCCCGAAGCAGTGTCCAGGCTGCGCGCAGCGATCACGCCGAATGTGCGCGAGATCCATGTGTATTGGCTCGCGCGACGCGCAAGCGACGCCTCACCAACGAAGCGGCGGCGCACGCGTTCAGTAGGACGCAATGAGCCGTGCCCGTGTGGCACCGGCAAGAAATACAAGCGCTGCTGTTTGCAGTAGCCAGCGTCCGGTTGACTCGTCGTCGCGCCCGCGGACGCTCTACTACGCTCAATCAGGCGGCAGAATCGAGATGGCCCCAAGATACAAGGACCGAAGCCCGGCGCATCGAAATGCCCACCGGCTTCCATCGTAATTCCGCCAGCGGTTACGCGGCAATTGACATGGGCTCGACGCCGCCGAAGTTGCTGGCCAAGACTTGGTTCAACCAGGAAGGCGCCGTGTACTCTCTCAAATCTCGCGCTAGGAAGAAACATGAAACTCCTCGCCAATTGCGGCAACACTTCGACACTAAATAGCATTCCAGACGATCGCGAGTAACACGCGAGGGGGTGGAGAAAGTACCTGGAATTCCCGCGACGTTACGCTTCGATCGCAGATGACTGCGTTTGCCCGGCAACGTTCGAGGCTGCATATCGTCCCGCAGCGCATCTGTAGCCGCCCCGGCAATATGTTGCGAGATCTCGAAGCTACACAAACGAAACGATCCAGGTGTGCCCGCCCGTTCCGGGAGCGCATACCGTCCGCGTTGAAATCCACAATTTGGAATGTCGCCGTTTCAAGTCCCGAACGGGCGTTGTGACCCTACCGATGCCTTACGCGGATTGGTCGGGTCGGCCCGCGTCGGCTCCTGTTGCGCTCCTCCATGCCAATCTTTCGAGGGTGCTCTTCAGCCGCGGCGCCGCAAATTCGATGAATGCGCGGATCTTGGGTGCGACGAGCCGCGCATGCGTATACACCAGATGTACTGGCTGCGGTGGCGGTGTGAACGCGGCGAGTACAGGCTCGAGGTGGCCGCTGCGAATCTGCTCGGCCACCATGTATGACAGTGCGATCGTAATGCCGTACCCCATCTGGGCCGCCTGAATGGCGGTGGTTGCGTCATTGACTTCGAGTTTCGGATTCAGGGCGATGCTGCCAGTTGTCTTTCCATTCGCGAAACGCCATTCGCGGCTGGGCATGAGACCCGTGAACGCGATGACGGAATGCTGTCGCAGATCCGTCGGTGATGCGGGCACCCCGCGACTACCGAGGTATTCCGGGCTTGCCACGAGGATCCGATGAACCGCTCCGATTGGCTTTGCGATCAGGGTCGAGTCCGGCAGATGCCCGATGCGGACCGCGACGTCGATGCCTTCCTCGACGAGGCTCACTACTCGGTCGAGCAGCACAACGGTCGCCGTCACTCGCGCGTGTTGAGCCAGAAACTCGCAGACGACCGGGGCGAGTGCTGCACGGCCGAAGGTCACGGACGCCGTGATCGCGAGGTGACCCTGCGGCATGGTCTCTTCGCCGACGGCATCCTGCTCGGCAGTTTCGAGATCGGCGAGGATGCGCCGGGCACTCACCAGGAAGCGCTGCCCGACATCGGTGATCATCAAGCTGCGCGTCGTGCGATTGAAGACACGCGCCCCGAGGCGCTGTTCGAGTGCCGAAATAGCGCGCGTGACCGCCGGCGGTGACAACCGCAGTCTGGCACCGGCCTTGGCAAAGCTGCCTGCGTCGGCTGCGGCGATGAAGACCCGCATTTCGTGCAACTGATCCATTGATAATTCCGATATTGGGAATAAAGAGTTTCTTGCGACGAGTATTCTTTCCCGGATCATTATGAGCCAGATTGGTCGGCAGCGGGGCATCGGGCGCCGCACCATTTAAGAACTCGAGGAGAAACGCTCATGGCCCGTGTTGCCATCATCGATCCCAAATCAGCCACTGGAGAGACCAAAGACCTTCTGGACGCCGTCCAGGGTGGACTTGGCATGGTTCCCAACTTCATTCGCGTGCTGGCGAACTCGCCGGCCGCCCTGAGTGCTTTTCTCGGCATCCATGGGATCGCCGGGGCGGGGGCGCTCGACCCCAAAACGCGGGAACGCATTGCGCTTGCGGTCGCCGAGCAGAATGCCTGCCAGTACTGTGTGTCCGCGCACACCGCGATCGGCCGCAAGGTCGGTCTCGATAATCAGGAGATGCTTGCCAACCGGATGGGCCTGTCCGCGGACCCGAAAGCGGAAGCCGCGCTGGCGTTCGCGCACGCGCTCGTTGAGCACACCGGCCAAGTGAGCCAGGCCGAGTTCGACGCGGTCCGCGCGGCCGGTCACTCGGACGCAGAGATCATCGAGATCATCACGCATGTAGCGATGAACACGTTCACGAATCTGCTCGGCAAGGCGACCCAAGTCGCGATCGACTTCCCCAAGATCGATTTGAGCAAGGTGGCCTGACGCATCAGGGGCGAGGGGCGCGGGATCCGCCGCGCCTCGCTTCGCCAGTGCCGGCCGAGAAATGCTTCGAGAGTTCGACCACAGGAGCGTGTGATGCCACATCGTTTTGCCGAGATCGCCTTCACCCCGACGGTGAAGAAGCTGCAGGAACAGTGGGGAAGTCGGACTGCCTATGCGCGCATGGAGAATACCTCCGACGCGGTGAACCATCGACTTACTGCACGCGAGACCGCTTTTGTCGCTGCTCGAGACTCCCTCTACATGGCTACCGTCAGCGAGACCGGCTGGCCCTACATCCAACACCGTGGCGGCCCTACCGGTTTCGTCCGCGTGCTCGACGAATCCACGATCGGATTCGCCGATTTTCGCGGCAATCGCCAGTACATCAGCGTTGGCAATCTGGCGACGGACGATCGCGTGTCGATGTTCTTCATGGACTATGCGAGCAAGACTCGTCTGAAACTGTTTGGCCGTGCCCGGATCGTTGGCTTGGAAGACGAGGCGATGCTGAAGCAGCTCGAGGTGCCCGACTACCGCGCACGGATCGAGCGAGGCATTGTCGTCACCGTCGAGGGCTTCGACTGGAACTGCCGACAGCACATCACCGAACGCTACACGCTCGACGAAGTGCGCGCGGTGACGGAGCCGCTGACTACCCGAATCGCGGAGCTCGAGGCGCAGCTGGTGCGGCACGCGAGCTCAGAGTCGCTATGCGCGAAGTGAGATGTGCAACAAATACTCATCCCCAACGTCTTATTGAGCAGCGCGAGGAATCGTCGTCGCGCACGGACTACGCACCCGACGGCATTCGCGTGGCGCCCGCGCTCGAGTTCCTGCGCACGCTGATCTGACGCGACCCGATTCGTTCGATGTCCCCAGGCCAAGGGAGGGGGTCGGGTTATAACCCGACCCCTCTGAGCATCCAGCGCGAACGGCTGAGCGCGGCACGTCCGTCTTGCCCAAGAAGGCAGCGCTGTTACGATCATCCACCCAATGAAGTACGCGAGCGACGACGCCGTGTCCGCAGAACGATCTGCAACCGACTCCCTGCTGGCGCACCTGTCAGACGCCGCCATCGCGACCATCAGCGGACTGAAGGTATTCGAGCGCGGCCGCACCTATGCGCCCGCCGGCGCGGTCGAGGTGACCGAGGAAGAGACGGGCCGCGAGTCATTCATCCACGCCCGAATCGAAGGCACGCAGCTCTACGAGGTAGAGGCCTGCCTCGAAGACGGTGAGCTCGACGGTGAGTGCGATTGCCCGCACGCCGCGGGTGGCGCGTTCTGCAAGCACCTCGTCGCGCTGTGTCTCGTGTGGCGCGAACGCCTGAGATCGGAAGA
>JBGSQB010000133.1:0-5074 GCA_041738285.1 Pseudomonadales bacterium
GATGACAGCGATGCGACCGCTGTGGGATGCAGCGCACGCCGCCTGCGCGCCCGGATCGACGACGCCGAATACCGGCAGCGGATGATAGGCCGCGCGCAGCGCGTCGAGCGCAACCGCAGACGCGGTGTTGCAAGCAATCACCAGTGCCTTGATGCCACGCTCCACCAGGAGTCGTGCTGCCTGCACCGCATAGCGCTGCACGGTAGACGCACTCTTCGTCCCGTACGGCAAGCGCGCGGTATCGCCGAGATAGAGGAAGTGCTCGCGGGGCAAGGTTGATTCGAGGGCAGCCAGCACGGTCAGACCACCGACGCCCGAATCAAATACGCCGATCGGGGCATCCAGGTCTGATGCATTCATGCAGAGGGCTCAGCGACCGCCATAAGGGGTCGCCATTGTAGTCGGTGCGCGGGCGGGGCGGTCTATCGCGACTGCTGAGCACGCAGTTCGCGGATCTTGCGCTCGATCAGCACGTCTTCCTTGCGCTTCTGCTTGCGGGCGTCGGCAATGTCCACGCCGCAGCGCGCGCAGAACTCGGCCTCGAGCTGCAAGTGACCGCACCGCGGACATTCGGCATGGGCAGCCGTGATGTCCTTCAGCGTGGCATCCGGGCGCTTGGCGTCGATCCGGAACTTCGCGCGGTCATCTGCGACCGACAGATCTTTGATCCGCACCAGAACACCGATGCCAGCGAGATCCGCCTGGAACTCTTCTGCCTGGTCGCGGGTCAGTCCGCTCTTGACCACGACCGTACGGCCACTGAACAGTTGCGCGGTCTTGCGATCATCGATACCCAGACGCCGCGCGAGGTTCTTGCGAACCGCCTCGGGCGCAGCGCCTTCGCTGATCTCACCACTGAAAAGTACTTGAAACTGACTCACTGTTGGCTCCAGCCGCCGCACCAGCACCGGACGAATCCAGTTGCATGCGGCAGATGATAGGCATCCAAGTCGACCCCTTTCGTGACGACGTTCGCAACACCATCGCTGTTTGTCGGACGGTGGCTACCGTTGGGCAACCGCCGGCGCGTCACGCTCGAGGCGGATGGTCACGCGCCGGTTCTCCGCACGGCCGATCTCGGTCTCGTTCGAGGCTACCGGATAGCGCGCACCGTGGTAGCGCAGCACGACCAGTGCAGCCGGCGTGCCCTGGGCGATGAGCGCGGCTTCCACCGTCTCAGCGCGCCGTTTGGACAGCAGGAGGTTACTTTCCAGCTGTCCGGTTGCGTCCGTATGGCCATCGACGAACACCTTTGCAATGCGCCGATCCGACGCGACGTATCGCGCAACTGCCGCGATCCGCGCCGTGGCCGCAGTGTCGAGCCCAACGTCGGCGGTCGCAAATGTCAGCGATGTGCGCTCGTGGTCCGCAAACGAGCCCGGCCGCAGCGCTGCCACGCAGTCGCTGAACGGTGCATACAACGCTCTGAAGTTCACGGTGCTCACGGTCACTGCAATCGCCCGATCGCTCTGTTCCCAAAGGGCATCGTCGCCGAGGTACAAGGCGCGCAGAAATCGCTCGGCATCGTCACCATCGAGCAGGAGCCCATCCGGACCGGATGTGATCGCTGTCATGTCCTCCGACTGACCTGTGCTGCGCCACGTCGGTGACCGCCGGCTCACCGACACGGCCGCGGTGGTGAACAGCGCGCGCGACGGCTCGAGTTCGAATGCAAGTCCGGATTGCGGGCGGTAGCTGAACCGGGCCGTGCCGAAGTCGGGAATCGGTTGCTCGAGGTCACAGCGGTCCGCGCTGGCGGTCAGGTCCCACTGCGCAGCAGCAGGGTCCGCGCCGAACGTAAGCGCAGCAGCGTTCGCTGCACACTCGACGCCGAACAAGATCATCAGCAACGCAGGTCTGAGCACGAGAACTCCCGGCTATTGATGCTTGTATCGGCCGGGGTCGGCGCGGCTTGAGCGCGACAGAAATCCGGATCAGTAAGGTGGCCGTGCTATGGTTAGCGCCCCGAGGAGGTCGTCAGTGTCCGAGCGTAGCGCCATTGCGGGCCGTTTCCGCGGCTTCCTGCCCGTGGTGGTGGATCTTGAAACAGGCGGCTTCGACGCGCGGGGCGATGCGATTCTCGAACTCGCGGCCGTGCTGCTCGACTATGACGGCGACCGTCTGCGACCCGAGCGAACGATCCACTTTCACATCGAACCGTTGCCTGGCACACGGCTGGATCCCGCTTCGCTCAGCTTCACCGGTATCGACCCCTACAACCCGCTACGCGAAGCCGTCAGCGAGCCCGAAGCTTTCGGTGGGTTCTTCCGGGAGGTGCGCAGAGCCGTCAAGGAGCACACATGTAAACGCGCAATCCTGGTCGCACACAATGCCGCCTTCGATCAGCAGTTCATCAACTCCGCGGTCGAGCGCAATGACCTCAAACGCAACCCGTTTCATCCGTTCTCATTCATCGACACCGCATCGCTTGCCGCGGTCGCCTACGGCCACACGGTACTGAGCCAGGCCTGTCAGCGGGCAGGGATTCCGTTCGATTCGAAGGAGGCGCACTCGGCGCGCTACGACGCCGAGGTCACGGCGCAATTGTTCTGCGCGATCGTCAACCGATGGCAACAGATGGGGGGATGGCCACCGGTCGAATGACGGTGGCCAGGAATTTCGTCAGCCTGCCTTGGCGGTAGCCCGTGCGACGGCGTCCTTGATCAGCGGCTGCAACTCGCCCGACTGATACATCTCGGTGATGATGTCGCACCCGCCCACCAGTTCGCCTTCGACGAACAACTGCGGAAACGTCGGCCAGTTGGAATAGCCGGGGAGATTGGCCCGGATCTCAGGGTTGCTCAGCACATCGACGAAGGCAAACTTCTCGCCACACGCCATCAGGCACTGCACGGTCTGCGCGGAGAAACCACACTGCGGCGCCTGCGGCGAACCCTTCATGTACAGAATGACGACGTTGCCTTCGACCTGCTCACGAATGCTGTCCAGCACTTCCGTGCTCATGATCGGTTATCCTCGAACTGCGAAACGTCCGGCATTGTACGGCACGTCACGTGCATCCTTCCAACAACGCTTGTAACTAAGCTATGACCGAATTCGACGAAGTCATCGACCGCCGTGGCACGTCCAGCGCGAAGTGGGGCAAGTTCCCTGCCGACGTGCTCCCCTTCTGGGTCGCCGACATGGACTTCAGGAGCCCTGCGTTCATCCGCGACGCGCTCGCCGAGCGGGTCGAACACGGCGTATTCGGTTACACCGAGACGCCCGCGGCGCTGATCGAGGCGGTCACCGAGTGGCTCGCCGAGCACTACCGCTGGCGCGTCTCGCCTGCATCGCTGGTGTGGATCTCAGGGGTGGTGCCGGGATTCAATCTGGCGGTGCGCGCGGTGGGAACCCCGGGTGACGCCGTCATGATGAGCGTACCCGTGTACTACCCGTTTCTGTCCGCGCCGCGCAACGGCGAGCGCGAGTCGATCGAAGTATCTCTCGTGCGCGACGGTGAGCGATGGGTGATGGATTTCGACGCCATGAAGGCTGCAATCACGAACCGTACACGCCTGTTCATGCTGTGCAACCCGCAGAATCCGAGCGGTCGTGCATACGGCAGAAACGAACTGATCGAGCTCGCGCGGTTCTGCGAGCGGCATGACCTACTCATCTGTAGCGATGAGATCCACTGCAGTCTCATCCTCGACAAGGCGCGTCCGCATATTCCCATTGCCAGCCTCTCCGAGGACATCGCAGCGCGTACGATCACACTCATGGCGCCCACCAAGACCTACAACACCCCCGGGCTTGGATGCGCGTTCGCAGTCATTCCGGACGCCGCGCTGCGGCGTCGATTCAACGCCGCGCGGCTGGGACTGGTCCCGGGCATCGGGCCGTTGTCCTACGTTGCCGCGACCAAGGCCTACGAGGATCGCTCTGGCTGGCTGCCGGCACTGCTCGACTACCTCGCTGGCAACCGCGACATGGTGGAAACGGCGGTGGCGGAACTGCCCGGCATTTCCATGACTCACGTGGAAGCCACGTATCTCGCCTGGATCGACGTGCGAGCGCTGCAACTCGAATCGATTCCGGCACACTTCGAGGCTCACGGTCTGGGCGTCTCGGACGGGGCCCAGTTCCACGGCCCGGGATTCATCCGATTCAATTTCGGCTGCCCGCGCACGACACTGAAAACCGGTTTGGAGCGCCTGCGCAACGCAGTGACACAATCCAAGTGAGCCGCGGGTCACCCATTCCGTGGGAGCGGCTTGCGATCAAAGGTCGGGCACACCGAAGCCACCACCGCCCGGCGTCTCTACGCGCAGGACATCGCCCGGAAATGCGCTGAACTCGACCTTCGCGGGCAGTGGCTTACCGTTCAGCAGATTGCGGCCCGGCAATCCGTCGCCGCCGTGAGCAAGCCCCCAGGGTCCGCGGCTGCGGCGTTCGGTGAGCAGAGTGACTTCCGTGGCTTCAAGAAACTCGAACTCGCGCACGACACCGTCACCACCGCGCTGCTGCCCCGCGCCGCCGGAGTGCTGGCGCACCTCGTAGCGGCGAACACGCACGGGATAATGCGTCTCGAGGCTTTCGGTCGGCGTGTTCAGGGTGTTGGTCATGTGGGAGTGCACGGCAGCGACCCCGGCGCCGCGCGCATGTCCTCCGGTACCGCCGGCGATGGTCTCGTAGTAATCCCAGCGGCGCGCGCCGCGATGCTGGCCCATCGCGATGTTGTTCATCGTGCCCTGACTCGCGGCCGGCACCATCTGCGGAATCGCCGTCGACAGCGCTCGAAGCAGGACATCGACGATGCGCATCGAGGTTTCGACGTTGCCGGCGGCCACCGCCGCAGGACGCTGTGCATCCACCAGGCTGCCCAGTCGAGTCACGAGGTGAAGGGGACGAAAGACACCCGCGACCGCGGGTGTGCCCGCTGGCATGAGGCAACGAAACACATAGAACAACGCAGCCGCGGTCACCGCACGCGGGCAGTTGATGTTGCCGGCAACCTGATCGTCGGTTGCGCAGAAGTCGGCGCGCACGCCCGAGGCACCGACATCGAGTCGAACGCGTATGCCGACCGCTTCTGTACCGACGCCGTCATCGTCCATGTAGTCGACTGCCT
>JBGSQB010000141.1:0-15619 GCA_041738285.1 Pseudomonadales bacterium
AGATGGTGATGCCGGGCGACAACGTGAACATGATTGTGACGTTGATCAGTCCGATTGCGATGGATGATGGGGTGCGCTTTTCGATTCGCGAAGGCGGCCGTACGGTCGGCGCCGGCGTCGTCGTCAAAGTCATCGAGTAGGTCGAAACGAATTTAAGGTAAAGGCCAGTAGCTCAATTGGTAGAGCACCGGTCTCCAAAACCGGGGGTTGGGGGTTCGAGACCCTCCTGGCCTGCCAGTCGACGACAAGGATCAACGAGTCCGTGACTACGAACAGCACAGATACCACCACTGGTCAGTCGGTTCTCGACTGGGCGAAGTGGCTCCTGGTCGTCGCGCTGATCGGCGGTGGGATTTTCGCCAACTGGTATTACCAGGATCAGTCGTTGCTCAATCGCGTACTTGGGCTGGTGGTGCTTGCGGTCGTTGCTGTGGCGATCGCTCTGCAGACGGAGCGCGGTCGTGGTATCTGGTCGCTGCTCAAGGAGTCTCGCACTGAGATTCGCCGCGTGGTCTGGCCGACCCGGCAGGAGACGACACAAACGACACTCGTGGTTGTCGCGTTGGTGCTGGTGTTCAGCCTGATTCTCTGGGGGCTCGACTCGCTGTTGAGCTGGTTAGTTTCGAGCGTGATCGGGTAGGAAAGATGTCGAAGCGTTGGTTCGTAGTTCATGCCTACTCGGGGTTCGAAAAGAGCGTGGCGCGCACGTTGCGCGAGCGCATCGAGCTGTCGAAGCTGAAGGAATTTTTTGGCCAAGTGTTGGTGCCGACGGAAGAAGTCGTGGAGATGCGCGCCGGACAGAAGCGGCGCAGTGAGCGCAAGTTCTTTCCGGGCTACGTGCTGGTCGAAATGGAGCTCAACGACGAGACCTGGCACTTGGTGAAAGAGACGCCACGAGTGATGGGATTCATCGGTGGCAAGGCAGACCATCCGGCGCCACTGACCGACGCCGAAGCGCGCGCGATACTGGATCGGGTCGAGTCGGGTTCGGACAAGGCGACGCCGAAGACCATTTACGAACCGGGCGAACTGGTTCGCGTGATTGACGGTCCGTTCAACGACTTCAACGGTGTCGTCGAGCAGGTGAATTACGAGAAGAGTCGTGTCCAGGTGGCGGTGACGATCTTCGGAAGATCAACGCCGGTCGAGCTCGATTTTGCTCAGGTAGAAAAGGGGTAAATCGCGAAGCGATTTACGGCCGAGCAGCGCACGTGGTGCAACACGTGCGCGGTGAAGCGAGGCCTGGGCCCGGATATGGGCTCAAATGTCGCGCCAGGGAAGGCTGGCGCGAACTGGAATGGAACGTACGTGTGGGAGCGGGCTTGCCCGCGAATGCTCGCGCCCGCTGGCGATCCCGCATACACATGAACTGAACGGGGAGTGCGATCGCTTTGTCGACGCACGCTTGAACCCGAGGAGAGAAGCATGGCGAAGAAGGTCAATGCCTATATCAAGCTGCAAGTAGCAGCGGGTAAGGCCAATCCAAGTCCGCCTGTCGGCCCCGCACTGGGCCAGCATGGCGTCAACATCATGGAATTCTGCAAGGCGTTCAATGCCGAGACTCAAGGCATGGAAGCCGGTATGCCGATTCCAGTCGTCATCACTGTTTACAGTGATCGCAGCTTTACCTTCATCAAGAAGACACCGCCGGCATCGGTGTTGCTGTTGAAGGCCGCCAAGGTCGAGAAAGGCTCGCCGACGCCGAACACGGTCAAGGTCGCCACGGTTACGCGCGCGCAGGTCGAAGAAATCGCGAAGCTGAAAATGCCCGATCTGACTGCCGCCGACATGGACGCCGCCGTGCGCACCATCGCTGGCAGCGCACGCAGCTCCGGCATCATTGTGGAGGGCCTTTAGATCATGGCTAAGCCAAGCAAGCGCCAGCGTGCAATCGCCGAACGTGTAGAGCCGGGCAAGGCATACGGTATCGACGAAGCCGTGAAGATTCTGAATGAGTGCGCGAAGACGAAGTTCAAGGAATCCGTCGATGTGGCGGTGAACCTCGGCGTCGATCCGCGCAAATCCGATCAGGCAGTTCGTGGCGCGACGACGTTGCCGCATGGCACAGGCAAGATCACTCGCGTCGCGGTATTTGCCCAGGGCGACAACGCCGAGAAGGCGCGCGCCGCGGGTGCCGACACGGTTGGGTTCGAAGATCTGGCGGATACCATCAAGGGCGGCGCGATCAATTTCGATGTGCTGATCGCAACGCCGGATGCGATGCGTCTGGTCGGTCAGCTCGGCAAGGTGCTTGGACCGCGCGGCCTGATGCCGAACCCGAAGACCGGCACGGTCACACCGGATGTCGTCACGGCGGTCAAAAACGCCAAGTCCGGCCAGGTTCAATTCCGCGCCGACAAAGCCGGCATCATTCACGGCAGCGTCGGCAAAGTGGGTTTCGGCGCCAAAGAGATCAAAGAGAATCTCGAAGCGCTGATCGCCGACCTGAAGAAGGCCAAGCCTTCTTCCGCGAAAGGCATTTATCTGAAGAAGATCGTGCTGTCCACGACCATGGGGCCGGGACTTTCGATCGATCAGACCTCGTTAGAGGTCTAGCGCAAGTTCAGTTTTGAGGGCGCCGTGGCCTTTAAGCACGGCCCGTCAAAGACCGTGGGTACCCTTAGGGGTTCAATTCCAGATGGAACCCACGCAGACGGTGAGACCTGTACTCAAGAGGGATCTCGCCGTGAAGCCACCGACATCCGTGTGATGTCGGTGAAAAACGAAGACAGCCGGGCAACCGGCGTGATCCAGGAGCAGACCTTATGGCACTGAAGCTCGAGCAGAAACAAGCGATCGTAGCTGAAGTGAATGAGGCCGCTGGCAAGGCGATGAGCGCAGTGCTGGCAGACTATCGTGGACTGACTGTCGAACAGATGACGCAGTTGCGCTCGACCGCGCGCAAGAGCGGCGTCTATATCAAAGTCATCCGCAATACGCTGGCCAGACGCGCAGTACAGGGCACGGCATATGAATGCCTCGATCCGGCACTCGTCGGACCGACCCTGCTCGCATTTTCCATGGAAGATCCTGGTGCTGCAGCGCGCCTGCTGCGCGACTTCGTCAAGACCTTCGAGAAGCTCGAAGTTAAGGCGTTGTCGATCGGCGGAGCGCTCTTGGGCGCGGACCAGTTGGAGCGGATGTCGAAACTGCCGACGCGAGACGAAGCAATCTCGCTGCTCATGGCAGTCATGCAGGCTCCCATTGCGAAGTTCGTGCGAACGCTCAACGAAGTACCGGGAAAACTGGTACGCACCGTGGCAGCCATCAGAGATCAGAAGGAAGCAGCGGCTTAATCCGCAATCGAAACGAATGTAATCAGAGACCCCCAGGGTCGAACAGGAGTACAGGAAATGGCTTTGTCGAAAGACGATATTTTGAACGCGATCGCGCAAATGAGCGTGATGGAAGTGGTCGACCTCGTGAAAGCGATGGAAGACAAGTTCGGCGTTTCGGCTGCTGCAGCCGTTGCTGCCGCGCCCGCTGCGGCAGCGGAAGCGTCGGCTGCGATCGAGCAGACCGAATTCAACGTGCTGCTCGCGGCAGCAGGCGAGAAGAAAGTGAACGTCATCAAGGTCGTGCGGGCAATCACGGGTCTTGGCCTCAAAGAAGCCAAGGACCTGGTCGATGGCGCACCTTCCTCTGTGAAGGAAGGCGTCAGCAAGCAAGAGGCGGAAGACATCAAGAAGCAGCTCGAGGAAGCTGGCGCGAAGGTGGAACTCAAGTAAGCGCATTGAGTCACATTCAGCGCATATCCAACCCAAGACCGACGGGTCGATCAGTGGATCGACCCGGTACGGTCTTTTTGTGTTGGTCGACGAAGGGTGAGCAACCGGGAGATTCGAATGGCGTATAGCTTTACCGAGAAGAAGCGGATCCGAAAGGATTTCGGCAAACTGCCAGCCGTGATGGAGATGCCCTATCTGCTCTCCATTCAGCTGGATTCATACAACCGATTCCTGCAGGTGGGCGGCAAGTCCAACACGCGTGAAGAGGCTGGGCTGCACGCGGCATTCCGTTCGGTGTTCCCGATCGTGAGCTACTCCGGCAACGCGGCGCTCGAGTACGTGGACTACCGGCTGGGACAGCCGACATTCGACGTCAAAGAGTGCGTGTTGCGTGGCATCACTTACGCTGCGCCGCTGCGTGTCAAAGTCCGGCTGATCATTTACGACAAAGAGTCCTCGGCCAAGTCGGTCAAGGACGTCAAAGAACAAGAAGTGTACATGGGCGAGATTCCGCTCATGACCGACAACGGTACCTTCGTCATCAACGGTACCGAGCGTGTCGTCGTCTCGCAGTTGCACCGCTCGCCGGGTGTGTTCTTCGACCACGACCGGGGTAAGACCCATTCGTCGGGGAAGCTGCTCTACTCGGCGCGTGTGATTCCTTACCGTGGTTCCTGGCTCGATTTCGAATTCGATCCCAAGGATTGCGTGTTCGTCCGTATCGACCGCCGCCGCAAGCTTCCCGCTACGGTGCTGCTGCGTGCGCTCGACTTCACCTCAGAGCAGATTCTCGAAACGTTCTTTGAAAAGAACGTGTTTCACGTCAAGAAAGATGGCTTCTCGATCGACCTCATTCCTGAACGGATGCGTGGTGATGTCGCAACGTTCGAAATCAAGGACAAGAGCGGCGACACGATTGTCGAGGTCGGCCGCCGCATCACTGCACGCCACGTGCGTCTGCTCGAAAACAGTGGCTTCAAGCGACTCGATGTACCGCGCGAGTACCTGCTCGACCGCGTCATTGCACGCGACATCGTCGATGAAGGCACGGGCGAGATTCTGCTGCCGTGTAACAGTCTGATCACCGAAGAAGTCATCGATGTGCTGCTCAAAGCAGGTGTCTCCACGATTGAGACGATCTACACCAACGACTTGGACTGCGGTCCGTACGTTTCGGATACGCTGCGCATCGACCCGACGCGCAACCGCCTGGAGGCGCTGGTCGAAATCTATCGCATGATGCGCCCCGGTGAACCGCCGACGAAAGACGCCGCGGAGAACCTGTTCACGAACCTGTTCTTCTCGTCCGAACGCTATGACCTCTCTGCCGTCGGTCGGATGAAGTTCAACCGTCGTCTCGGGCGGGAAGAAACCACGGGTCAAGGCACGTTGTCGGCCGATGACATCGTTTCCGTGATGCGCACGCTGCTCGAGATCCGCAACGGCAAAGGCTCCGTGGACGACATCGACCACCTCGGCAATCGTCGGGTGCGAAGCGTCGGTGAAATGGCGGAAAACCAGTTCCGCGTCGGCTTGATCCGGGTCGAGCGCGCGGTCAAGGAGCGGTTGTCGCTGGCTGAGAGCGAAGGTCTCATGCCCCAGGACATGATCAATGCCAAGCCGGTGGCGGCGGCAATCAAGGAGTTCTTTGGCTCGAGTCAGCTGTCCCAGTTCATGGACCAGAACAACCCGCTGTCGGAAGTCACCCACAAGCGCCGCGTATCGGCGCTTGGACCGGGTGGCCTGACCCGCGAGCGTGCGGGCTTCGAAGTGCGTGACGTGCATCCGACCCACTATGGCCGGGTGTGCCCGATCGAGACGCCGGAAGGTCCGAACATCGGCCTCATCAATTCACTCGCAACTTACGCGCGCACCAACGAGCACGGCTTTCTCGAAAGCCCCTATCGCAAGGTAGTGGACGGCAAGGTGACCGATCAGATCGAGTATCTGTCGGCGATCGACGAAGCCGAGTACGTCATTGCCCAGGCCAGCTCCAAGCTCGACGCCAAGGGCCGGTTCGTTGGCGATCTGATCGATGTTCGACATCAGAACGAGTTCGCCAAGTCTGCCCCCGAGAGCGTCAACTACATGGACGTTTCTCCCAAGCAGGTGGTGTCGGTTGCCGCGGCACTGATTCCGTTCCTCGAGCACGACGATGCGAACCGCGCGCTCATGGGTTCGAACATGCAGCGCCAGGGTGTGCCGTGCATTCGTACAGAAAAACCGCTGGTCGGAACAGGCATGGAACGCAACGTCGCGCGTGACTCCGGTGTGTGCGTGATCGCAACCCGTGGCGGTGTCGTCGACAGTGTCGATGCAGGTCGAATCGTGATCCGCGTCGCCGATGCCGAAACGGATGCGGGAGAGGCGGGCGTCGACATCTACAACCTGACCAAGTTCACGCGGTCCAACCAGAACACGTGCATCAATCAAACGCCGCTCGTCAAAAAGGGTGATTCGATTGCGCGCGGTGACATTCTTGCCGACGGTCCGTCGATCGACATGGGCGAGTTGGCGCTCGGGCAGAACATGCGCATCGCGTTCATGCCTTGGAACGGCTACAACTTCGAAGACTCGATTCT
Source organism: Pseudomonadales bacterium (assembly GCA_041738285.1). Taxonomy (GTDB): domain Bacteria; phylum Pseudomonadota; class Gammaproteobacteria; order Pseudomonadales; family Azotimanducaceae; genus SZUA-521. The sequence goes on from JBGSQB010000141.1 coordinate 6,311, forward strand.
GTTGTCCGAGCGCGTCGTTCAGGAAGACCGGTTTACCAGCATCCACATCCAGGAACTGACTTGTATCGCGCGCGATACCAAGCTCGGTCCAGAAGAAATCACCTGTGACATTCCGAATGTCGGTGAATCGGCGCTGGCGAAGCTCGACGAATCCGGCATCGTCTACATCGGCGCAGAGGTCAAGACCGGTGACATTCTGGTCGGCAAGGTTACGCCGAAGGGCGAAACCCAGCTGACACCGGAAGAAAAGTTGCTGCGTGCGATCTTTGGTGAGAAAGCATCCGACGTGAAAGACACGTCGCTGCGTGTTCCCACCAGCGTCAAGGGCACGGTCATCGATGTGCAGGTGTTCACGCGTGATGGCGTCGACAAGGACCTGCGCGCCAAGGAGATCGAGAAGGATCAACTTTCGCAGATCCGCAAGGACCTCGACGATGAGTACCGCATCGTCGAAGCGGCGACCTATCAGCGCCTGCGCCAGGCCCTCGTTGGCAAGAAAGCGGCGAGTGCACCGGACATGGGCAAAGGTGGAAGCGTCACTGGCGAGTATCTCGATGCCCTGGCCAAGGATGATTGGTTCCGTGTCCGCATGGCGGACGATGTACTGAATGCGCAGCTCGATCGCGCAGAAGCGCAGCTCAAAGAACGTCGCGCGAAGCTCGATGCGATCTACGCCGACAAGCGCTCGAAGATCGAATCTGGCGATGATCTGGCGCCCGGTGTACTGAAGATCGTCAAGGTGTACCTCGCGATCAAACGCCGCGTGCAGCCGGGCGACAAGATGGCGGGCCGGCACGGCAACAAGGGTGTCATCTCCGTGATCATGCCGGTCGAAGACATGCCGTTCGATGCCAACGGCCAGCCGGTCGACATCGTGCTCAATCCGCTCGGTGTACCGTCGCGAATGAACGTCGGCCAGGTGCTCGAAACCCACCTGGGCTGGGCCGCGAAGGGTCTTGGTGACAAGATCAACCGTATGCTCGCCGAGCAAAAGAAGGTGGTCGAGATTCGCAAGTTCCTCGACGAAATCTACAACGGCATCGGTGAACGTAAGGAAGACCTCAAGTCGTTCAGCGACGAAGAGATCCTGGAACTCGCGCGCAATCTCGTCGGCGGTGTGCCGATGGCAACGCAGGTGTTCGATGGTGCAGCGGAGAGCGAGATCAAGTCGATGCTGCAACTCGCCGATCTGCCGGTGACCGGACAAGCGCGACTGTTCGACGGTCGTACCGGTGAGCAGTTCGAACGTGCGGTGACCGTAGGCTACATGTACGTCATGAAGCTCAACCATCTGGTTGACGACAAGATGCACGCGCGGTCGACGGGTTCGTACAGCCTCGTGACCCAGCAGCCGCTGGGTGGTAAAGCCCAATTCGGCGGCCAGCGCTTCGGCGAGATGGAAGTCTGGGCGCTCGAAGCCTACGGGGCGGCGTACACACTGCAGGAAATGCTGACGGTGAAGTCGGATGACGTCACCGGACGGACGAAGATGTACAAGAACATCGTGGACGGCAATTTCCGTATGGATCCCGGCATGCCGGAGTCCTTCAACGTGCTGTTGAAGGAAGTACGGTCGCTCGGAATCGACATGGAATTGGAAAGCGAATAACGGAGGCAGACCTTGAAAGACTTATTCAATTTGCTCAAGTCCCAAGGCGGCGGTGCTGACGACTTCGACTCGTTGCGTATCGGACTCGCTTCGCCCGACATGATCCGATCGTGGTCGTTCGGTGAAGTGAAAAAGCCGGAGACCATCAACTACCGGACGTTCAAGCCGGAGCGCGACGGCTTGTTCTGCGCACGCCTGTTCGGACCGACCAAGGACTACGAGTGTCTGTGTGGCAAGTACAAGCGCTTGAAGCATCGCGGTGTGATCTGTGAAAAATGCGGCGTCGAAGTGACGCTGACCAAGGTTCGCCGTGATCGCATGGGTCACATCGAACTTGCGTGCCCCACCGCGCACATCTGGTTCCTGAAGTCATTGCCTTCGCGTATCGGCCTGTTGCTGGACATGACGCTGCGCGACATTGAACGCGTGTTGTATTTCGAGTCGTATTGCGTCGTCGATCCCGGCATGACGGACCTCGAGGTCGGTCAGTTGCTGACGGATGAGGAGTACTACACCAAGCTCGAAGAGCACGGTGACGAGTTCACCGCCAAGATGGGCGCTGAGGCGATCCAGGAACTCCTGCTCGCGCTGGACCTCGATGCGGACATCACCCGCTTGCGTGAAGAGATTCCCGCTACTAACTCCGAGACCAAGATCAAGAAGCTGTCCAAGCGCTTGAAGCTGATGGAAGCGTTCGTCAGTTCCGGCAACAAGCCCGAGTGGATGGTGATGACGGTGCTGCCGGTGCTGCCGCCCGATCTGCGCCCACTGGTGCCGCTCGAAGGCGGCCGCTTCGCGACGTCGGATCTGAACGATCTGTATCGCCGAGTGATCAACCGAAACAATCGTTTGAAGCGCCTTCTCGACCTCAACGCGCCGGACATCATTGTCCGCAACGAAAAGCGCATGCTGCAGGAAGCGGTCGATGCACTGCTCGACAACGGTCGCCGCGGTCGCGCGATCACCGGCTCGAACCGGCGCCCGCTCAAGTCGCTCGCCGACATGATCAAGGGCAAGCAGGGACGATTCCGTCAGAATCTGCTCGGCAAGCGTGTCGACTACTCCGGTCGGTCGGTGATCGTGGTCGGTCCGACGCTGAAACTGCATCAGTGTGGTTTACCGAAAAAGATGGCGCTGGAACTGTTCAAGCCGTTCATCTTCGGCAAGCTCGAGGCGCGTGGCCTTGCCACGACGATCAAGGCCGCCAAGAAGATGGTGGAACGCGAGACACCCGAGGTATGGGACATCCTCGCGGAAGTGATTCGCGAGCACCCCGTGTTGCTCAACCGCGCACCGACATTGCACCGATTGGGCATTCAGGCGTTCGAGCCGGTGCTGATCGAAGGCAAGGCGATTCAACTGCATCCGCTCGTGTGTGCCGCCTATAACGCCGACTTCGATGGCGACCAGATGGCGGTGCATGTGCCGCTGACGCTGGAAGCGCAGCTCGAGTCGCGTGCGCTCATGATGTCGACCAACAACATCCTGTCGCCTGCGAGCGGTGAACCAATCATCGTGCCGTCCCAGGATGTCGTTCTGGGTCTGTACTACATGACGCGCTCGGCGATCAACGCCAAGGGCGAAGGCATGGTCTTCGCCAACAGCGCTGAGGTCCATCGGGCGCACAAATCGGGCGCCGTCTCGCTGCACGCCAAGGTCAAGGTGCGTCTGATCGAGCTCGTCAACAACGACAAAGGCGAGTGGGTCGAGCAGCGTTCGCTGATCGACACGACCGTCGGTCGTGCGCTGCTGTACGACATCGTGCCCAAGCAGCTACCTTTCGGCCTCGTCAACAAGCCGATGGATCGCCGTGGCATCTCCGCACTGATCAACACGTGCTATCGCAACGTGGGTCTGAAAGAGACGGTGATCTTCGCTGACCAGCTGATGTACACCGGCTTCGCGTACTCGACAATGTCCGGCGCCTCGATCGGTATCGACGACTTCGTCATTCCGGCGGCGAAGAAGAAGATCATTGGCGATGCCGAGGCCGAAGTGACCGAGATCGAATCTCAGTACGCATCAGGCCTCGTGACCCAGGGCGAGAAGTACAACAAGGTCGTCGACATCTGGTCGCGCGCCAACGATCTGGTTGCGCGTTCGATGATGGACGGCATCTCCAAGGAGAAGGTCAAGAACCGCAAGGGCGCCGATGAAGAACAACCTTCGTTCAATTCGGTGTTCATCTATTCCGACTCGGGCGCGCGGGGCTCTCCGGCGCAGATTCGCCAGTTGGCAGGTATGCGGGGTCTGATGACACGGCCAGACGGCAGCATCATCGAGACGCCGATCACCGCCAACTTCCGCGAAGGCTTGTCGGTGAACGAGTACTTCATTTCGACCCACGGCGCCCGTAAGGGCCTCGCGGACACGGCGTTGAAGACTGCGAACTCGGGTTATCTGACGCGCCGTTTGGTAGATGTCGCTCAGGATCTGGTGGTCACCGACGTCGATTGCGGCACCAAGGCCGGTCTCGAAATAGCGGCACTCATCGAAGGCGGCGATGTGGTCGAAGCCCTCTCGGCGCGAGTGCTCGGCCGCGTGGTTGCGCTCGATGTGTTGGCCGGCGATGGCAAGACGCTGCTGGTACCTGCCGGCACGATGCTGGATGAAGGCTGGGTCGAGCAGCTCGAACAGATGGGCGTCGACGAACTCACCGTGCGTTCACCCATCACCTGTGAGACCCGCTACGGTGTGTGCGCGACTTGTTACGGTCGTGACCTCGCGCGGGGCCATCTCGTCAACGTGGGTGAAGCGGCGGGCGTGATCGCTGCGCAATCGATCGGCGAGCCGGGTACGCAGTTGACCATGCGGACGTTCCACATCGGTGGCGCAGCGTCACGTGCAACGGCCATCGACAACGTGCAGGTCAGGCATGGCGGTACGGTCCGCATGCACAACCTCAAGACGGTCAAACGGGTATCGGGCGAGCTGGTCGCCGTGTCCCGCTCCGGTGAAATCGCCATCGCGGATGAACATGGCCGTGAGCGCGAACGCTACAAGCTGCCCTACGGCGCGGTGATCTCCGTCAATGAAGGCGATCATGTGGACGCGGGGCAGATGATTGCCCAGTGGGATCCGCACACCCACCCGATCATCACCGAGGTGAAGGGCAAGGTCGTGCTGCAGGACATGGAAGAAGGGTTGTCGATCAATCGTCAGACCGACGAATTGACCGGCCTGACCAACATCACCGTGCTCGATGCGAAGGATCGACCCAGTGCCGGTAAGGACCTGCGCCCTGCGGTGAGTCTGGTCGATGGTAAAGGAAAGGAAGTAACGCTGGCTGGCACGGACGTGCCCGCTCACTACTTCCTGCCGCCCGACGCCATCCTGAGCCTGGAGGACGGCGAACAAGTGGGCGTGGGCGACGTCATCGCGCGTATCCCGCAGGAGAGCTCGAAGACCCGCGACATCACGGGCGGTCTGCCGAGGGTTGCCGATCTGTTCGAGGCTCGAAAGCCGAAGGAACCTGCGATTCTCGCGGAGACGACTGGCACGATCAGCTTCGGCAAGGAAACCAAAGGCAAACGGCGCCTCGTGGTGACACCGGTCGACGGCGACCCGATCGAGAACCTGATTCCGAAGTGGCGCACGTTCTCGGTATTCGAAGGCGAGTCCGTCGAACGCGGGGAAGTGGTGTGCGACGGCCCGCCGGCACCGCACGACATCCTGCGTCTAAAGGGCGTGCACGAACTTGCCAAATACATCATCAACGAGATTCAGGAGGTCTACCGCCTGCAGGGTGTGACCATCAACGACAAGCACATCGAGGTGATCGTGCGGCAGATGCTGCGCAAAGCCGAAATCACCGATCCCGGTGACTCGAACTTCATCCGCGGTGAGCAGGTCGAGTACGTGTCCGTGGTTGAAGAAAACGAGCGCCTGGCTGCCGAGAAGAAGGATCTGGTCAAGTTCGAGCGTGTGCTGCTGGGGATCACGAAGTCGTCGCTGGCGACCGAATCCTTCCTGTCGGCCGCATCGTTCCAGGAAACGACCCGGGTGCTGACCGAGGCTGCGGTCACGGGCAAGCGCGACTATCTGCGCGGTCTCAAGGAGAACGTGGTGGTCGGGCGGTTGATTCCGGCTGGAACAGGTCTTGCCTACCACAGCGAGCGCAAGCGGGCCCGGGATGCAGATCTCGCCGCGCGTGCCGCGAAGGAGCAGGGTGCAACGGCGGATGAGATCGAAGCAGCGCTGCAGGAGGCTTTGAGCTCGAGCGGGGCCTGATTCATTCAGTGTGGGAGCGGGCTTGCCCGCGAAACGCTTGTAAATCGCGCCCGAGGGCGCTCCCACATTGTCGCGCGAGCCTTGCGACACCACAGTGCTGCGACTACAATCGCGCACCTTTTCGGCCGGGGGCGACCTCGGCCCTAATTTTTGGACGGAGATGAGTATGGCAACGGTCAGCCAGCTGGTGCGAAAGCCGCGCCGGCGAAGGGTCGACAAGAGTCAGGTGCCCGCGCTGCAGGGTTCGCCCCAGAAGCGCGGCGTCTGCACGCGCGTCTATACCACCACGCCGAAGAAGCCGAACTCTGCGCTTCGTAAGGTATGTCGGGTACGGCTGACGAATGGCTACGAAGTGAGTTCCTACATCGGTGGCGAAGGCCACAACCTGCAGGAACACTCGGTCGTGCTGATTCGTGGCGGTCGGGTCAAGGACCTGCCGGGGGTTCGGTACCACACGGTGCGCGGCACACTCGATACCTCGGGTGTGTCCGATCGACGCCAGTCGCGCTCCAAGTACGGTGCCAAGCGGCCCAAGTAGATTGATTCAAGGTGCGGTCCATTGATCGCGCCATTTCGAAACGACACTCCAGAGTAAGGCCGGCCTGACGTGCCGGAACTACCTGAATAAGAGGAGCATTCCATGCCAAGACGTCGCGTCGCTGCCAAGCGTGAGATCCTGCCGGATCCCAAGTTCAACAATCAGACCCTCGCCAAGTTCATCAACCATGTGATGGAAAGTGGTAAGAAGTCGGTCGCGGAAGGCATCGTTTACGGCGCACTGGATCGGGTCCAGGAGCGTGGTCGCCAGGATCCCGTTGAGATATTCGAGCGCGCCCTGGAAGCGGTTGCGCCGTTCGTCGAAGTGAAGTCCCGACGGGTCGGCGGCGCCACTTATCAAGTGCCGGTGGAGGTGCGTCCCTCCAGACGCCAGGCCCTCGCCATGCGCTGGTTGGTCGACAGCGCCCGCGCGCGTGGCGAAAAGTCGATGGCCGCGCGATTGGCTGGCGAGATTTCCGACGCCGCAGAAGGGCGCGGGGCGGCGGTCAAGAAGCGCGAAGACACTCACCGCATGGCGGAAGCCAACCGTGCCTTCTCGCACTATCGGTTCTGAGCGCAACCAACCCCATCACTAATGTATTCGACCGCTGCGCAGGCAGCGGATTTGAGACGACGGAGTAGCACATGGCACGCACGATCCCCATCGCGCGCTATCGAAACATCGGCATCGTGGCCCACGTGGATGCCGGCAAGACCACCACCACCGAACGGGTGCTGTTCTACACGGGCGTGTCCCACAAGATCGGTGAAGTACACGATGGCGCGGCCATCATGGACTGGATGGAGCAGGAACAGGAGCGGGGCATCACCATCACGTCCGCGGCGACCACGTGCTTCTGGTCCGGCATGGACAAGCAGTTCGACGAGCACCGGGTCAACATTATCGATACTCCGGGACACGTCGACTTCACGATCGAAGTAGAACGCAGTCTCCGTGTGCTCGACGGCGCCGTTGTTGTGTTTTGCGCCACCGCAGGTGTCGAGCCGCAATCGGAGACGGTCTGGCGGCAGGCCAACAAATACCATGTACCGCGCATCGTTTTCGTCAACAAGATGGACCGTGCCGGCGCCAATTTCCTGCGTGTCGTGGGTCAGATCAAGAGCCGATTGGGTTCTGTACCCGTGCCGCTGCAGCTGTCCATCGGCGCCGAGGAAGAGTATCGGGGCGTCGTCGACCTCGTGAAAATGAAGGCCATTCGCTGGGGCGAGCAGGACCAGGGCACCACGTTCGAATACGAAGAAATCCCGGCGGACATGAAGGCCGAGTGCGAGAAGTGGCGCGAGCATCTGGTCGAGGCGGCTGCCGAAGCGAACGACGAGTACATGGAAAAGTATCTCGAGGGTGGCACGCTCACCGAAGCGGAGATCAAGAAAGGCCTGCGCGCGCGAACCCTCGCAGGTCAGATCGTGCCGGCGTTGTGCGGCTCGGCATTCAAGAACAAGGGCGTTCAGGCGGTGCTCGATGCGGTCATCGAATACCTGCCGGCGCCGACCGAAGTCAAACCGATCGATGGCATTCTCGAAGACGGTCAGACGCATGCCGTGCGCGAAGCAAAGGACGACGTTTCGTTTTCCGCGTTGGCGTTCAAGATCGCGACCGACCCGTTCGTAGGCACGTTGACGTTCTTCCGCGTCTACTCGGGCGTGCTGCAGTCTGGTGACGCCATCTACAACTCGGTCAAGCAGAAGAAAGAGCGGGTTGGTCGGATGGTGCAGATGCACGCCAACAACCGCAGCGAAATCAAGGAAGTGCGCGCGGGGGACATCGCTGCAGCAATCGGTCTGAAAGACGTGACCACGGGCGACACCCTGTGCGCGTTGAATGACATCATCACGCTCGAGCGCATGGAGTTCCCCGAGCCGGTGATCGCGGTCGCGGTGGAACCGAAGTCCCAGGCCGATCAGGAAAAGATGGGCGTCGCGCTCGGCAAGCTCGCCCAGGAAGACCCCTCGTTTCGGGTGCACACCGACGAAGAGTCGGGGCAGACGATCATCGAAGGGATGGGCGAACTGCACCTCGACATCATCGTCGATCGCATGCGCAGGGAGTTCAAAGTCGAAGCCAACATCGGCAAGCCGCAGGTGGCGTACCGAGAGACGATCCGGGCCAACGTCGAGATCGAAGGCAAGTTTGTGCGTCAGTCCGGTGGTCGCGGTCAGTACGGGCACGTCTGGCTCAAGCTTGAGCCCTTGGTAGATCCGGAAGAAGAAGGCGCGATCTACGAATTCGTCGACGAGATCGTCGGCGGCACGATTCCGCGCGAGTACATTCCGGCGGTGAAGAAAGGCATCCAGGAGCAGATGGCCAACGGCGTGCTGGCCGGCTATCCGCTGATCAACGTCAGAGCGACGCTGTTCGACGGCTCCTTTCACGAAGTCGATTCATCTGAAATGGCGTTCAAGATTGCCGGTTCGATGGCGTTGAAGGCCGGCGCACTGAAGGCCAAACCTGCGTTACTCGAGCCGATCATGAAGGTCGAAGTCGTGACCCCGGAAGATTACATGGGCGACGTCGTCGGCGACCTGAATCGCCGCCGCGGGATGATCGAAGGTATGGACGAGAATCCGTCCGGCAAGATCGTTCGGGCCGAAGTGCCGCTGGCCGAGATGTTCGGCTATTCGACCGACCTGCGTTCGGCGTCCCAGGGTCGCGCCAGCTACACCATGGAATTTTCGAAGTACGCGCAGGTTCCAGAGAACATCGCGGACGGCATCATCAAGAAAGCGTCATAGGGACGCTTTCCAAAGAGATACAAGGAAAGGAGCACACACCAATGTCAAAAGCGAAATTTGAGCGAACGAAGCCGCACGTGAACGTGGGGACGATTGGGCATGTCGACCATGGTAAGACGACATTGACAGCGGCGTTGACGAAGGTCTGTTCGGAGACGTGGGGTGGGGCGTTCATGGCG
>JBGSQB010000144.1:0-23304 GCA_041738285.1 Pseudomonadales bacterium
AGATGGTGATGCCGGGCGACAACGTGAACATGATTGTGACGTTGATCAGTCCGATTGCGATGGATGATGGGGTGCGCTTTTCGATTCGCGAAGGCGGCCGTACGGTCGGCGCCGGCGTCGTCGTCAAAGTCATCGAGTAGGGGATACAGGGACAGCGCGCGGAGACTATCCCCGGAGCTACGAGGCCACTGATCGATCTCGATTGGCTGCCTAACTCAGGGGATAGTGTCCGCAAACACTGTCCCGTTGTTTGACACATAACAAAGGGGTCTTTAGAATTCGCCCTCCTTTTTTCCAGGGACGGTGGCTTCTACCCTCAAAACAAAGGGTTGGGGTCTAACACAGCGTGCAAAACCAACGTATTCGCATTCGCCTGAAGGCTTTCGACCATCGTTTGATCGATGTGTCGACGCAAGAAATCGTGGATACGGCCAAGCGCACGGGCGCCATGGTACGTGGCCCGATTCCGTTGCCGACGAAAAAGGAACGATTCACGGTGCTGACTTCACCGCACGCCAACAAAGATGCGCGGGATCAGTATGAGATTCGCACCCACAAACGTCTGCTCGACATCGTCGAGCCCACAGAGAAGACGGTGGATGCATTGATGCGGCTCGATTTGGCCGCAGGTGTCGAGGTTCAGATCAGTCTGAACTGATTGATACACGGCTCGCGAACGCGAGCCGCATCAGGGCCCCGATAGGGGGTCAAGGTTGACGTCGAAACCGTTCGTCGGGGGCAGCCTGCCTTTGACGGACGGTTTCTACATCTTAAGACAGGTGGATGTATCAAGGGGTGGCAATGGCCATTGGCATAGTGGGCAGAAAGAGCGGCATGTCGCGCGTCTTCACGGACGACGGGTCGTCGATTCCGGTGACAGTGATCGAGGTCGAGCCCAATCGGATCACCCAGGTGAAGACCGAGGCGACTGACGGCTACACCGCCGTTCAGGTCACCACCGGCTCGCGCCGCGCGAGTCGAGTTACCAAGGCGGCCGCGGGTCACTACGAGAAGGCCGGTACTGAGGCGGGTCGCGGGCTGTGGGAGTTGCGCCTTGCCGCCGAGGAACTTGGTGAACTCGCCCCGGGCGGCAGCCTCACCGTCAGCCAGTTTGAAGTCGGCCAGAAGGTCGATGTGGCTGGCGTATCGAAGGGCAAGGGCTTTGCCGGTGTGGTGAAGCGCTGGCACTTTGCCGGCGGCGATGCCACCCACGGTAATTCGCTGTCGCACCGTACACCGGGTTCGATCGGTCAACGGCAAACCCCGGGGCGCGTGTTCAAGAACATGAAGATGGCCGGCCACATGGGTCACCGCAATGTCACGACGCAGAACTTGACCGTCGTGCGAGTCGATGCAGAGCGGAACCTCCTGCTGATCAAGGGCGCCGTCCCGGGTCCCGCAGGTGGTGATGTGTATATCCGTCCGGCCGTGAAGGCCTAGGCCCTTTAGTCCGGATGACGGAGGAATGCAGGGTATGAATGTGAACTTAGCGGCGCTTGGCGGCAAGGGCGGTACGCTCGAAGTCTCCGCGTCGGCCTTTGGCCGCGAGTACAACGAGGCGCTCGTTCATCAGGTGGTCGTTGCCTATATGGCAGCTGGCCGTCAAGGCACACGGGCGCAGAAGACGCGCGCGGAAGTGCGCGGCGGTGGACGCAAACCGTTCAAACAGAAGGGCACCGGTCGCGCTCGCGCAGGCACGATTCGATCGCCATTGTGGCGCTCGGGGGGCAAGACTTTTGCCGCGCGGCCGCAGGATCATTCGCAGAAGGTGAACCGGAAGATGTACCGCGGCGCGCTGCAGTGCATTGCCTCCGAACTGCTGCGCCAGGGCCGACTGATCATTACCGACTCGTTTTCAGTCGACGCCCCGAAGACAAAATCCCTCCTCGCCAAACTCAAAGACCTCGACCTCAAGAACGTACTCATCGTCACGGAAAACGTCGATGAGAATCTGTATCTGGCAGCACGCAACGTGCGCAGTGTGGGCGTGTGTGATGCCGAAGCCGTCGATCCGGTTGCGCTGATCAGTCACGAGAAGGTGCTGATCACCGTTGCCGCGCTGCGCAAGCTCGAAGAGGTGCTCGTATGACGACCGAACGGCATTACGCGGTGCTGGTCGCGCCGCACGTTTCCGAGAAGGTATCGAACATTGGTGATGCCTCCAATCAGTACGCATTTCGTGTTGCGCGGGATGCCACCAAGGGCGAGATCAAGGCCGCGGTCGAGAGCATCTTCAATGTCAAGGTGGAGACCGTCTCGACGCTCAACGTGAAGGGCAAGGTGAAGCGCAATGTCAGCGGCACATCGCGCAAGAACAACTGGAAGAAGGCCTATGTTCGGCTCGCAGCCGGGCAGGGCATCGACTTCGTGCAGCCGGAATAGCGGCAGCACACGAGGATATTGAAGCAATGGCAGTCATCAAGACCAAACCCACCTCGCCCGGACGTCGGTTCGTCATCAAGGTGGTCAACCCGGAGTTGCACAAGGGCGCGCCGTATCGGCCGTTGCTCGAAGCGCAGACCAAGAGCGGTGGGCGCAACAACACGGGGCGGTTGACGACGCGTCACAAAGGTGGCGGTCACAAACAGCACTATCGAATCATCGACTTCAAGCGCGACAAGGATGGCGTGCCCGCTACGGTAGAGCGCCTCGAGTACGATCCGAACCGCACCGCCAACATAGCGCTGCTGAAGTACCGAGACGGAGAGCGTCGCTACATCATCGCGCCGCAGGGCGTATCGGCAGGTGATGAACTCCTGTCGGGGTCGACCGCACCGATTCGCGCCGGCAATTCCATGGCGCTGCGCAACGTGCCGCTCGGCAGTCAGGTGCATTGCGTCGAGATCAAGCCGGGCAAAGGTGCGCAGATTGCACGCAGCGCGGGCGCATCGGCGCAACTGGTGGCGCGCGAAGGCGCATATGCCACGCTGCGGTTGCGCTCGGGTGAGATGCGCAAAGTGCTCATCGAATGCCGCGCGACGCTCGGCGAAGTCGGCAACAGCGAGCACAACCTGCGCTCCTACGGCAAGGCGGGCGCAAGGCGATGGCTCGGCATCCGTCCGACCGTACGCGGTGTTGCGATGAACCCCGTCGATCACCCGCACGGTGGTGGTGAGGGTCGCACTTCCGGTGGCCGCCATCCGGTGTCGCCATGGGGTACGCCAACCAAGGGTTACAAGACGCGTTCAAACAAGCGCACCGACGGCATGATTCTGCGCCGTCGTGGCAAGCGTTAACGGTCGGGGGAACAGACAGTGCCAAGATCGCTTCGCAAGGGACCATTCGTCGACCTGCACCTGCTGAAGAAGGTGGAAAAGGCGTTGGCCAGCAACGACAAGCGTCCGATCAAGACGTGGTCGCGACGGTCGATGATTCTTCCCGATATGGTCGGGTTGACGCTCGGCGTGCATAACGGTCGGCAGCACGTGCCGGTGCACGTGAACGAAGAAATGGTAGGACACAAGCTCGGCGAATTCGCGCCGACCCGCACCTATCGTGGGCACACCGGCGACAAGAAAGCCGTCAAGAAGTAAGGCTCGAGGAGCGACGACATGCAAGTCAGGGCAGTTGCCAAACGCGTACGAATCTCGCCACAGAAGGCGCGGCTCGTCGCTGACCAGGTGCGCGGCAAGCCCGTTGCCGAAGCGCTCAACATTTTGAGCTTCAGCAACAAGAAGGGCGCGATGCTGGTTCGTAAGGTGCTCGAATCGGCCATTGCCAATGCAGAAAACAATGAGGCTGCCGATGTCGACGAGCTCAAAGTGAGCGAGATCTTCGTCGATCAGAGCTTCAGCATGAAACGCATCAAGCCGCGCGCCAAGGGGCGTGCCGACCGGATTCTGAAACGGACCAGCCACATCACTGTCGCGGTCAGCGACGGCGAGTCCTAAGAGACAAGGGAAGCGGAGAAGTCATGGGTCAAAAAGTCAATCCGACAGGTTTTCGCCTCGGCGTCGTTCGAGACCACAACTCGGTCTGGTACGCCGACAAGAAGCAGTACGCCAAGTACCTGCTCAACGATCTGTCGGTACGTGATTTCCTGCGTGATCGATTGTCGCAGGCGTCGATCAGTCGCATCGAAATCGAGCGACCGGCTCAGACCGCGCGAATCACTATTCATACGGCGCGGCCTGGCATCGTCATCGGCAAGAAGGGCGAGGACGTCGAGCGTCTGCGTCGCGAACTGACCGACTTCATGGGCGTGCCCGTGCACGTGAACATCGAAGAGATCCGCAAGCCGGAAATCGATGCATTGCTGGTTGCGCAAAACGTGGCTCAGCAGCTCGAACGTCGCGTGCAGTTCCGTCGGGCAATGAAGCGTGTGATTCAGAATGCGATGCGACTGGGCGCCAAGGGCATCAAGGTACGAGTCGCGGGTCGACTCGGCGGCAACGAGATTGCGCGCAGTGAGGTGTATCACGAAGGCCGAGTGCCGCTGCATACGCTGCGCGCGGATATCGACTACGCGACCGCGGAAGCGAAGACCACGTATGGCGTCTTGGGCGTCAAAGTATGGATCTTCAAAGGTGAAGTCATCGGTCAGGACAGTGAGGCTCAGGCGACAACGGCCTGAGGAAGTAATTCATGCTGCAACCCAAGCGAACGAAATTCCGCAAGCAGTTCAAAGGCCGCAACCGCGGTCTGGCGTTGCGCGGCAGCAAGGTCAGCTTCGGCGAATACGGCTTGAAGTCGATCAGCCGCGGCCGATTGACTGCTCGCCAGCTGGAAGCCGGTCGACGCGCCATGACGCGACACGTCAAGCGAGGTGGCAAGATCTGGATTCGGGTATTTCCCGACAAGCCGATCACCAAGAAGCCGCTCGAAGTGCGTCAGGGCAAAGGTAAGGGTTCGGTCGAGTACTGGGTGGCACAGATCCAGCCGGGTCGCGTCCTGTATGAAATGGATGGTGTGACGGAAGACCTCGCGCGTGAAGCGCTTGGGCTCGCCGCCGCCAAGTTGCCGTTCAAGACGGCGTTCGTAAAGCGTTCGGTGATGTGATGAAGGCGGAAGAACTTCGAGGCAAGAGCGAGGCGGAGATCAAGACGGAGCTCATGCGGCTGCGTCGCGAACAATTCCAACTGCGCATGCAAAAGGCGAGCGGCCAACTTGGCCAGTCGCACCTCGCGCGTGAGGTTCGACGTGACATCGCACGTATCAAGACGGTGCAGCGGGAGAAGCGCGGCAATGGCTGATGTAGAACAGAAGCAAGGCGCGCGGACCATTACCGGTACCGTCGTGTCCAACAAGGGCAGCCAGACGATCACGATTCTGGTCGAACGTCGCGTGCCTCACGAGACGTACGGCAAGATCGTTCGTCGTTCGTCGAAGGTGCGTGCGCACGATCCCAAGGATGAGTGCAACGTCGGTGATGTGGTCACCATCCGTTCGTCGCGCCCGATCTCGAAAACCAAGCATTGGGTGCTCGATCGAATCGAATCGCGTGGCACGTCGGCACCGGAGGTCATCGAGTCATGATTCAGTCGGAATCCATGCTGCAGATTGCAGACAACAGCGGCGCGCGACGCGTGCAGTGCATCAAGGTGCTCGGCGGATCGAAGCGGCGTTACGCCGGCATCGGCGACGTCATCAAGGTGACGATCAAGGAAGCAATTCCGCGGGGCCGCGTGAAGAAAGGCCAGGTAATGGACGCGGTGGTCGTGAGAACGAAGTCGGGCGTTCGTCGTCAGGACGGCTCGCTCATTCGGTTCGACGACAACGCAGCAGTGCTGCTGACGCCGCAGATGCAGCCGGTCGGCACGCGAATTTTCGGACCGGTCACTCGAGAACTGCGCTCGGAAGCCTTCATGCGAATCATTTCGCTGGCTCCGGAAGTGCTCTAACGAGGTCGAAGAGATGGCGAAGATCAAGAAAAACGACGATGTGATCGTCATTGCAGGGCGCGACAAGGGTAAGCGCGGCGAGGTGCTCGAGGTACGCGTCGACGGCAAACTCGTTGTGTCTGGCGTGAACAAGACCAAGAAGCACCAGAAGCCGAATCCTTACCTCGGCCAGCAAGGCGGCATCGTCGAAAAAGAATCCCCCATCGAGGGATCCAACATTGCGATTTACAACGCAGAAACCGGCAAGGCCGATCGCGTTGGGTACCGGCACGAAGACGGGAAGAAAGTACGTTTCTTCAAGTCAAACAACAAACTGATCGATTAGTGATGAGGCGGTGATGGCAACGCTACACCAGTATTACCTGGAGACGATTCGACCCGAACTGATGAAACAGTTCGGCTATTCGAACCCGATGGAAGTTCCGCAGCTCGTGAAGGTCACCGTGAACATGGGTGTCGGTGAGGCTGTGAGCGACAAAAAGATCATGGATGCGGCGGTCTCCGACATGGCGGCGATCACGGGCCAGAAGCCGATCGTCTGTAACGCCCGCAAGTCGGAAGCGGCATTCAAGATCCGCGACGGATATCCGGTGGGCTGTAAGGTCACTCTGCGCCGGGCGCGTATGTATGAGTTCATCGATCGTCTCATCGGTATCGCCATTCCCCGCATGCGCGACTTCCGCGGATTGAACCCGAAGTCTTTCGACGGCCGCGGTAACTACTCGCTCGGCGTAACCGAACAGATCATCTTTCCCGAGATCGACTACGACAAGATCGATCGAATCAGAGGCATGGACATTGCCATCGGGACTACAGCGCGCACCAACGAAGAAGGGCTTGCGCTGCTCAGAGCATTCAACTTTCCGTTTCGTGGGACGAACTGATCATGGCAAAGACCTCAATGGTGAATCGCGAAACGAAGCGCGCCAAGATCGCCGCCAAGTACGCTGTCAAGCGTCAGGCGCTCAAGGCAGTCATCGCCGATCGCAATGCGACCGACGAGGCGCGCTGGGACGCGCAGGAGAAACTCCAGAAGCTGCCGCGTGATGCCAGCCCCACGCGCAAGCAGCGTCGCTGCGGCATCACTGGCCGTCCGCGCGGCGTGTATCGCAAGTTCGGGTTGTCGCGCACGAAGCTGCGTGAGGCCGCGATGCGCGGTGACGTGCCCGGTCTCGTGATGGCGAGCTGGTGAGGTATCCGAAATGAGCATGACTGACCCGATCGCGGACCTTCTCACCCGTATTCGCAATGGCCAGCTCGCGCGCCATGAGCGCATCGAGATGCCGAGTTCGAAGCTGAAGGCGTCCATCTGCGAAGTGTTGAAGAGCGAAGGCTACATCGCTGACTACAGCGTGGCCGGTGCGCCGAAGGCGGTGCTTTCGATCACGCTCAAGTATTTCAAAGGCAAGCCGGTCATCGACGCAGTGCATCGCGTCAGTCGCCCTGGCCTGCGGATCTATCGCGACCGAACCAAATTGCCTTCGGTCGAGGGTGGGCTCGGCATTTCGATCATCAGCACCGAGAAGGGCGTGATGAGCGATCGTGCGGCGCGTAAGCAAGGCATCGGCGGGGAAGTGCTCTGCACGGTGTTCTGACGAGGAACGAAAGATGTCTCGAGTAGCGAAAAATCCGATCCCATTGCCCAAAGGCGTAGAAGCCAAGGTCGATGCCAACGCGCTGACCGTCAAAGGTGCCAAGGGCAGCCTTTCGATGTCTGTCAACGCGGCGGTCAAGGTGACCCTCGAAGGCGGCGAGCTCAAATTCGAAGCGCGTCGCAAGGACAGTGCGGCGCGCGCACAAGCGGGCACCGCGCGAGCGCTTGCCATGAACATGGTCAATGGCGTGTCAACCGGGTTCGAACGCAAGCTCGAACTCCAGGGCGTCGGTTATCGCGCTCAGGCGCAGGGTCGCAAGCTCAACTTGCAGGTCGGCTTCTCACACCCGGTTGCCTACGAGTTACCGAAGGGTATCGAAGTCGCAACGCCCTCGCAGACGGAGATCATCGTCTCCGGTGTAGACAAACAATTGGTGGGTCAGGTGGCGTCGGAGATCCGCGCATTCAGGCCGCCAGAACCGTACAAGGGAAAGGGCGTGCGTTACTCCGGTGAACGAGTCAAACGCAAAGAAGCCAAGAAGAAATAGGTGTTGATGCGATGAACGAAAAGACAATTGCCCGTCGGCGTCGTGCCCGCAAGTCGCGCGTCAAGATGCGCGAGTTGGGGGCGACTCGTTTGCAGGTGCATCGCACGCCGCGGCACATCTACGCACAGGTCATGGCGCCCGAAGGCGATCGTGTGCTGGTGTCGGCGTCGACGCTGGACACCACGCTGCGTGGCGGCAAGACGGGGAACGTCGAGGCTGCCGCGAAAGTGGGCGCTTTGGTCGCAGAGCGTGCCAAAGCAGCTGGAATCGTCAAGGTCGCCTTCGATCGCGCCGGGTTCAAATACCACGGTCGAGTGAAGGCATTGGCCGACGCAGCGCGCGCCGGTGGATTGGAATTCTAAGGGTAAGTCATGGCCTATACCGAACAAGTTAAAGAAGAAGGCCTGGTCGAGAAACTCGTCCAGGTGAACCGTGTCGCAAAGGTTGTCAAAGGCGGCCGGATCTTCGCATTCACGGCGCTGTCCGTCGTCGGCTACGGGGACGGTCGTGTGGGTTTCGGTCGCGGCAAAGCGCGTGAAGTGCCTGCTGCAATCCAGAAGGCCATGGAAGCGGCGCGGCGTAACATGATCGACGTCGAACTCAATGGCGCAACGATCTGGTATCCGATTACCGAACGCCACGGCGCCTCGACCGTGTTCATGAAACCGGCGTCCGAAGGTACCGGTGTCATCGCCGGCGGCGCGATGCGCGCGGTACTCGAAGCGGCCGGCGTTCACAACGTGCTGGCGAAGTGCTACGGATCAACGAACCCCGTCAACGTCGTTCGCGCCACCTTCAAGGCGCTTGCCGGCATGCGTTCCCCGCAGCAGGTCGCCGACAAGCGCGGCCTGGCGCTGGAACAGATTCGGTCGTAACGAGAGCCGCATTAAGGGTCATTTGAGATGAATGCGAAGAAGAAACAGATCCGGGTCACCCAGGTGCGCAGCACCGCGGGGCGTCTTGCGCGGCACAAAGCATGCGTCGCGGGCCTTGGTCTGCGCCGGATCGGCCACACCGTCGCCGTGGAAGACACGCCCGCAGTGCGCGGCATGATCAACACGGTGCATTACCTCGTCACAGTCGAGGGGGAATAGTCATGGAGATGAACACACTGCGCCCAGGGCGCGGCAGCAAACAGCCGAAGAAGCGGCTGGGCCGCGGTATCGGCTCGGGTCTCGGCAAGACATCCGGTAAAGGCCACAAGGGTCAGAAGGCGCGCGCCGGTGGCACGGTTCGCCCTGGATTCGAAGGCGGTCAGATGCCGTACCAGATGCGAGTACCGAAGTTCGGCTTCCGTTCGCGCAAGGCGTTGGTGACGGAGCAGGTTCGCCTGCATGAACTCGCACAGTTGACCGGCGATGTAGTCGATCTCGACACGCTCAAGGGCGCGAATCTCGTCCGCAAATCCGCAAAGCGGGCGCGGATCATGCTGTCTGGCGTGATCGAGCGTGCCGTGAATGTCAAAGGTGTCGCGGTCACCAAGGGCGCGCGTGCAGCGATCGAAGCCGCGGGCGGCAAGGTCGAGGCGTAAGGCGAAAGGACCAGACTCACAACATGGTAAGTAACGCAGGATCATTGGCAGGCGCGCAGGCGGGGCTCACCGAGCTACGCAAGCGGCTGCTGTTCGTCCTGTTCGCGTTGCTCGTTTATCGCGTCGGTACCCACATTCCGGTGCCGGGGATCAACCCTGAGCAATTGCGTGCGCTGTTCGATCAGAACCAGGGTGGCATCCTCGACCTGTTGAACATGTTCTCCGGTGGTGCCATGGAGCGGATGAGCATTCTTGCGCTCAACGTCATGCCCTACATCACCTCGAGCATCATCATGAACCTGCTGTCGATGATGCATCCGCCCCTGATGCAACTGCGCAAGGAAGGCGAAGCGGGCCGACGCAAGATCACGCAATACACACGCTACGGCACGCTGGTCATCGCAATCGTTCAGGGCTCCGCGCTGTCGGTGACGCTCGCCAATCAGGGGCTCGCATTCGCGCCCGGGTTTGCGTTCTTCTTCGTCGCCACCACGACGCTCGTCACGGGCGCGTTATTCATGATGTGGCTCGGCGAGCAGATCACCGAACGTGGCGTCGGCAACGGTATTTCGCTGCTCATTTTCTGTGGCATCGTCTCTGGCTTCCCGTCCGCCATTGGTCAGTCCTTCGAAGCTGCCCGTCAAGGCGACATCAACATCGTCGCGCTGCTTGCGGTGGGATTGTTCGCGATTGCCTTGGTGGGTTTCGTCGTATTCATCGAGCGTGGCCAGCGCCGAATCACCGTGAACTACGCCAAGCGTCAACAAGGCCGTCGCGTCTATCAGGCGCAGGCCAGCCACTTGCCCCTGAAGATCAACATGGCGGGTGTCATTCCGCCGATCTTCGCATCGAGCTTGCTGCTCGCGCCCGCCTCGATCGCCCAGTGGTTCGGTCAGGCACCGGGCATGGAGTGGTTGCAGGAAATCGCCCTTGTGCTGTCACCCGGTCAACCGCTGTACATCCTCATGTTTGCCGGCGGCATCGTGTTCTTCGCGTTCTTCTATACCGCCATCGTGTTCGACCCGAAGGACGTTGCCGACAATCTGAAGCGTCAGGGTGCCTACGTGCCCGGTATTCGCCCCGGCCAGCACACCGCCAAGTACATCGACGACGTGATCACGCGCCTGACAACATTCGGCGCGCTGTACGTGACCCTTGTCTGTCTGCTGCCCGAATTCATGATCGTGTTCTTCAACATCACGTTCCAGCTGGGTGGTACCGCCTTGCTCATCGTCGTGGTCGTTGCCATGGACTTCATGTCGCAGGTTCAGGCGCATCTCATGTCCAGTCAGTACGCCAAGCTGATGGAAAAATCGAATCTCAAGAACTACGGCCGCGGTGGACGCCGCCAGTAGTGGATCGGATAGAAGGTAGAAACCCATGAAAGTCAGAGCATCGGTCAAGAAACTCTGCCGCAACTGCAAAATCGTGCGGCGCAAAGGCGTCGTGCGTGTCATATGCACCGCCGAAGCCCGTCACAAGCAGCGGCAAGGGTGAGGTTCGTGATGAACGCCTTGATCAGTTCGAGATCGGCCGCTAAGCTTGGCGCCCTTTTTTCGCGCCGGCTCAGCGAAATACTAGTAAACGGAGCCCGATAATGGCGCGAATTGCCGGAATCAACGTCCCCGACAACAAGCATGCGGTCATCTCGCTGACCTATATCTACGGGATTGGCAGAACCCAGGCGGCGCGTATTTGCGCAGCGGCGGGTGTCACGCCGAGCGTTCGGGTACAGGACCTGTCCGAGGCAGATCTCGATGCCATTCGCGCCGAGATTGCCAAGATGACGGTAGAAGGCGATCTGCGGCGCGAGATTTCGATGAACATCAAGCGACTGATGGACCTCGGCACGTATCGCGGCATACGGCATCGCCGCGGATTACCACTTCGCGGCCAGAGAACACGCACCAACGCGCGCACCCGTAAAGGCCCGCGCCGTCCGGTCAAGAGATAGAGGCAGATATGTCAGAGACTACGGCTACTACACGCAAGAAGACCAAGCGCACCGTCGTGGACGGCGTTGCCCACGTCCAGGCGTCCTTCAACAACACCGTGATTACGATCACCGATCGCCAAGGCAACGTGTTGTGCTGGGCTACCGCGGGCGGTGCCGGCTTCCGCGGCTCACGCAAGAGCACGCCGTTTGCCGCACAGGTGGCCGCCGAGAAGGCGGTGCTCGCGGCCCAGGACTACGGCATGAAGAGCGTGGACGTCTTCGTCAAGGGCCCCGGCCCGGGGCGTGACTCCGCGGTCCGATCGCTGAATGCGGCCGGTTTGCGTATCAACAGCATTTCCGACGTGACACCGATCCCGCACAACGGGTGTCGGCCCCCGAAGAAGCGTCGCGTTTGAATCGTTTGGTCGAGAGTTCGAGCAGGAGAGGTGGATGGCCCGTTATTTAGGCCCAAAATTGAAGCTGGCGCGGCGCGAAGGAACAGATCTGTTCTTGAAGAGCGGCGTGCGGCCCCTGGATTCCAAGTGCCGCGCGGAAACCCCGCCTGGCCAGCATGGCGCTCGGCGCACCCGTCTGTCGGACTATGGCGTGCAGCTGCGCGAGAAGCAGAAAGTGCGCCGTCTGTATGGCGTGCTCGAGCGTCAGTTCCGCAACTACTACAAGAAGGCGGATCGGCAAAAGGGTGCAACCGGCGAGAACTTGTTGCGTCTGCTCGAATCGCGACTCGACAACGTCGTTTACCGCATGGGTTTCGGTGCGACGCGTGCCGAGAGCCGACAACTGATCTCGCACAAGGCGATGACGGTCAACGGCACGATCGTAAACATTCCGAGCTATCAGGTACGACCCGATGACGTCATCGGCGTGCGCGAGCAGGCCAAGGGTCAACTGCGTATTCAGGCGGCGCTGCAACTGTCGGCGCAGCGCGGCGCAGCGGAATGGGTGGAAGTGGATTCGAGTAACCTCTCGGGCACGTTCAAGCGACTTCCAGACCGCAGCGAACTGGCTTCAGAGATCAACGAAAACCTCATCGTCGAGCTCTACTCGAAATAACAGCTAACTCCCGTTAGGCAAGGAGATCGGATCAATGTCGCAGTCGGTGAACGAATTTCTCACTCCACGTCACATCGACGTGCAGGAACTCGGAAGCACCCACGCGCGGGTGACGCTCGAGCCGCTCGAACGTGGCTTCGGCCACACGCTGGGCAACACGCTGCGTCGGATTCTGTTGTCTTCGATGCCGGGTTACGCCATCACCGAAGTACAGATCGACAACGTGCAACATGAATACAGCACGCTCGAGGGTGTGCAGGAAGACGTCATCGACATCCTCCTGAACCTCAAGGACGTGGCGGTGATCCTGCACTCTGGCGATGAAGCGACCATCACGCTGTCGAAGAAAGGTCCGGGCGCCGTTGTGGCGGGCGACTTCCAGTTGACCCAGGATGTGACCATCGTCAATCCGGATCACGTCATCTGCACGTTGAACGACCATGGCGCCATCAAAATGGAAGCCAAGGTGATGCGTGGTCGTGGCTATCAGGCTGCGGAGATCCGTGAGGACGACGAGGAAGAGTCGCGCCCGATCGGCATTCTGCGCATCGACGCTACCTACAGCCCGATGCGTCGCGTGGCGTACACGGTCGAGAGCGCGCGCGTCGAACAACGCACGAACCTCGACAAACTGATTCTCGACATCGAGACCAACGGCACCATCGACCCGGAAGAAGCGATTCGTCGTGCGGCCACGATTCTGCAGCAGCAGCTTGCAGTATTCGTTGACCTCGAAAGCGAAGCCGAGCCGGAAGCGGAAGAGAAGCAGGACGAGATCGACCCGATCCTGCTGCGTCCAGTTGATGATCTGGAACTGACCGTGCGTTCGGCCAATTGCCTGAAGGCCGAGAACATCTACTACATCGGTGATTTGATTCAGCGCACCGAGGTGGAGCTCTTGAAGACGCCGAACCTCGGCAAGAAGTCGCTGACCGAAATCAAGGATGTGCTCGCCTCACGCGGACTGTCGCTGGGCATGCGTCTGGAAAACTGGCCGCCGGCGAGCCTTCGCAAGGACGAGGTCGCCTGAGGGCGGCCCGTCATAATCACGGGATAAGAACATGCGCCATCGTAAGAGTGGACGTCACTTCAATCGGCCGACCGCCCACCGGGAAGCCATGTTGCGCAATCTGGCGATTTCGCTGATCGAGCACGAAGTCATTCGGACGACGTTACCGCGCGCGAAAGAACTGCGGATGGTCGCCGAGCCGCTGATCACGCTGTCGAAGAACGATTCGGTCGCGAACCGCCGCCTGGCGTTCGACCGCACGCGCTCCAAGAGCACGGTCGGCAAACTGTTCGCCGAACTCGGCCCGCGCTACAAGACGCGCCCGGGCGGTTACACACGCATCCTGAAGTGCGGGTTCCGTCCTGGTGATGCTGCCCCGATGGCGTTCATCGAGCTGGTTGATCGACCCGTGATCGAAGAGCCGGTGGATGAAGCCGCTGCCGCGGACGAAGGCAAAGAGTAGCCACGCGGTAGGTTCGCCTGCCGTCGCTCATCGTTCGATGCCCACGAGTTTCCAGCCCCCGCGTAGAACCCTGCTCGGACCAGGTCCGTCGGATGTGAGTCCGCGGGTGCTTGCTGCACTTGCGCGACCGACAATCGGACATCTCGATCCGCAGTTCATCCGCATGATGGACGAAGTCAAAGGCATGCTGCGCCGTGCCTTCCGAACCACCAACGAGCTGACCATTCCCATCTCCGCGCCGGGATCTGCTGGTATGGAGACCTGCTTCACCAACCTCGTTGAGCCCGGCGACAAAGTCATTGTCTGCGTCAATGGGGTCTTTGGCGGTCGCATGGCGGAGAATGTGCGCCGACTCGGCGGCGAAGCAGTGATCGTCGAGGATCCCTGGGGCCAGCCGGTCGATGTGGCAAAGGTCGCCGAGGCAATTTCCCGTCACGGCGATGCCAAGATCCTCGCCTTCGTGCATGCGGAGACATCTACAGGTGTCCGCTCCGACGCTCAGTCGCTGTGCGTGCTGGCGCGTGATCATGGCCTGCTTACCATCGTCGATACGGTCACATCTCTTGGCGGCATCGAACTCGAAGTCGATGCCTGGGGCGCAGATGCGGTTTACTCCGGCACACAGAAGTGCCTCTCTGCGCCTCCCGGACTGTCGCCCATCACCTTCAACGCGCGTGCCGTGGAAGCGGTGCGCGCGCGCACGAGCCCGGTATCGAGCTGGTTTCTAGACCTCTCGCTCGTCATGGCCTATTGGGGCGGCGAAGGTGCGCGCGCCTACCATCACACCGCACCCGTGAACGCGCTGTACGGCTTGCACGAAGCGCTCGTCATGCTCGAAGAAGAAGGCATCGAAAATGCCTGGCGCCGACACGCCGCGAGTCACGAGATTCTGCGCGGTGCGCTCGAACCGCGTGGGTTCTCGTTTCTGGTCGATGACCCCCATCGACTGCCACAGCTCAACGCCGTGCGCACGCCCGAAGGCATGAAGGAAGCCGATGTACGCAGCCGATTGCTGCGGGAGTTCGACATCGAGGTGGGATCAGGGCTCGGCGCACTCGCGGGCAAGATCTGGCGCGTGGGCCTCATGGGTTTTGGGGCGACACGTGCCAATGTCGAGCGGCTTTGCGAGGGCCTGGACGCGCTGCGCTGAGAAATTGGGGACAGCTAACCTATTTCGCGTTCGCATTCCTGAGTTCGGTCAACAGCGTGCTGCGAAATAGGTTGACTGTCCCCAATTTCTCAGACATCTGAACCTGAACAAGTAAACTGTCCCCACTACAATCCCGCCATGTCCATCCTCCAACGACTGCTCGAGGCGCCCGGTCTGCCGCCTCGGGTGGCGCAGAGTTTCCGCCGCGAACAGGTCACTGAACTCACGCTTCCGGTCGCGACCAGCCTCATGGAAGGCGGGTTCGTCGCGGTAGTCGCGGCCAAGGCGTTCGAGGTCGACCCCTGGGTGATTGCGGTCATCTCGGCATCACCCATGTTCGGCAATCTGTCGAGCTTCTTCTGGAATCGCATCAGCACCGCGCGTCCGAAAGTGCCGATGGTGGTGACGCTGCAGGTGCTGGTGCTCTGCTGTGTGCTCGCGATTGCGGCCACGCCGCAATCCGAGTGGGGTGTTTGGGTGCTGGTCGGCAGTGTGATCAGCAGCCGGCTCTTGATCGCCGGCATCATCACCGCGCGCAGTGTCACCTGGAGTCTCAACTATGGGCGCGGCATGCGCGCGCGGGTCACAGGGCGCCTGCAGGTGATCGCGAGCCTCGTCGTCGTGCTCACCACGAGTCTTGCGGGCCTCCTGCTGGATGCTCATCCCGAGAACTTTCGATGGCTCTACGGCGGTGGCGCCTTGATTGGTCTGATCGGCGCATGGTCGTTCTCGAAGGTCCTGGTCAGCGGTGAGAAGCGTCAGCGCGTGCTGGAACGGCAGGGCGACGAGCATGGCTCCACCCGCAATCAGTTCTTCGCGATCCTGCGTTCAGATCCGCAGTACGCGCGCTATCAGCTGTATCAGTTCACGTCCGGCGTTGCGGCCATGATGCTGGAGCCCGCGCTCGTCTATCTCGTGTCGCGGCAGATGGGCGCGAGCTACGTGGCGAGCATCGGCATCACCATGATCATTCCGTTCCTGCTCAACTTGACCACGCTGCCGTTCTGGGCACGCTATCTCGATCGCGTACACGTGACGGAGTTTCGGGCGCGACAGAACGCGGGCTGGGTGGTGGGCGTGCTCGTGATGTTCTGGGGTGCGTGGACCCTGTCGCTGGGGTGGCTGGCCGCGGGGCGCGTCATCATCGGCATCGTCAATGGCGGCGGCTCTCTCGCCTGGCAGCTCGGTCACAACGACTTTGCACCGAAGGATCTGTTGTCCGCCTATATGGGTGTGCATGTCACCCTGACCGGCGTGCGGGGCGCATTCGCGCCGTTCCTGGGTATGGCGTTGTACGTAGGCTGGTCGGATATCACCTTTCTCCCCGATTTGGCAGGGATAGGGGCTTGGCTGTTCGTCGTATCGGCGGTGCTCGGCGCCGTCGCCTGGCGCGGCTTCGAACGGCTGCATCGCGAGATCAAAGAGAAGCCGCGGCAGATCTGAGACAATGCCGCCCATGCAAGCCGCTGCCACACCGCTCTTCTCCCGTCGCCCGTATTGGGCGCATCGCTTCGGCATTGCGCCGTTCCTGCCGACCAGTCGTGCCGAGATGGATGCGCTCGACTGGGATTCGTGCGACGTAATCATCGTGACCGGTGATGCCTACGTCGATCATCCGAGCTTTGGCATGGCGATCGTCGGCCGGCTGCTCGAGGCGCAGGGGTTTCGGGTCGGCATCATTGCCCAGCCGGATTGGTCGAGCGCGGAGGCCTTCGCGAAGCTCGGCCGCCCGAACCTGTTCTTCGGCATCACCGCCGGCAACATGGACTCCATGGTCAACCGCTACACGTCGGAGCGGCGCGTGCGCAGCGACGATGCTTACACGCCCGGTGGCCAGGGCGGCAGCCGCCCGGATCGCAGTGTCATCGTCTACGCGCAACGCGCGCGCGAAGCATTCAAGGATGTACCAATCGTACTCGGCGGCATCGAAGCGAGTCTGCGCCGCATCGCCCACTTCGATTACTGGTCGGAAAAAGTACGACGTTCGATTCTGCTCGATGCAAAAGCCGACATTCTGTTGTACGGCAACGCCGAGCGCGCGCTCGTGGAAGTGGCGCATCGACTCGCGGCCGATGAACCCATCGCGACGATCACCGATGTGCGCGGCACGGCGTTCGTGATCGATGCGGTCCCCGCAGGCTGGGTGACTGTCGATTCGACGCACCTCGACAGTCCCGGGCGCATCGATGCGCATCCCGATCCCTACGCGATGACGCCCCAGGCATCTGCACAGCAGCCTGTTGCGCCGGAGGCATCCGACACGCAGGTGGTGCGCTTCGTGCGCGACGTGCCGGCGTCAAAGCGCGCGCAGAGCGCTATCCGCCTGCCGGCGTACGAGGTGGTGCGTGACGATCCGGTGTATTACGCCCATGCATCGCGCATCCTGCACATGGAATCGAATCCGGGGAATGCGCGCGCACTGGTGCAACGGCACGGTGACAAAGATCTGTGGCTGAACCCGCCACCACTGCCGCTCACCACCGCCGAGATGGATGGCGTGTACGAGCTGCCCTACGTGCGCCGGCCGCATCCTGCGTATGGCGATGCGAAGATTCCCGCCTACGAGATGATCCGATTCTCGGTATCGATTCAGCGCGGCTGTTTCGGCGGTTGTACGTTCTGTTCCATCACCGAACACGAAGGGCGGATCATTCAGAGTCGATCCGAAGCCTCGGTGCTGCGCGAGATCGAAACGATTCGCGACGAAGTGCCTGGATTCACCGGCGTGATTTCGGATCTCGGCGGGCCGACCGCGAACATGTATCGCCTCGCGTGCAAGGATCCGAAGATCGAGTCGGCCTGCCGACGCCCTTCGTGCGTGTATCCCGGCGTCTGCCCGAATCTCAACACCGATCACCAGCCGCTGATCGATCTGTACAGGAAGGCGCGCGAACTGCCGGGTATCAAGAAGGTGCTGATCGCCTCGGGCGTTCGCTACGACCTTGCCATCGAATCCCCCGAATACGTGCGGGAACTCGCTACGCACCACACCGGTGGGTACCTGAAGATCGCGCCCGAAGCGATCGGCGAAGGCCCGCTGTCGAAGATGATGAAGCCGGGGGTCGGCACCTACTATCGGTTCAAGGAGTTGTTCGAACGGTATTCGAAAGAGGCAGGCAAAGAGCAGTATCTGATCCCGTACTTCATCGCCGCCCACCCCGGCACCACCGACGAGGACATGCTCGAGCTCGCGTTGTGGTTGAAAGAGAACGGCTACCGCGCCGACTAGGTCCAGGCGTTCCTGCCATCACCCATGGCGACGGCGACCGCGATGTGGTTCTCCGGTAAGAATCCGCTGCACAAAGTGACGCAGGACAGCGAAACCGTATCAATCCCCAAGGGCATCAAACAGCGGCGCCTGCACAAGGCGCTGCTGCGCTATCACGACGCCAACAACTGGCCGCTGCTGCGCGAAGCGTTGAAGCGCATGGGTCGCGCCGATCTCATCGGCAACGGCAAGAAGCATCTCATTCCGACCTACCAGCCGAAGGGCACCGGCGATGCTGCCGAGGGATCGCGCCGGCCGTCGCCTGCGTCGCGCGGCAAGAAGTTTCGAACCCAACACGTGCGCAAATGACCGACGAAGGTGTGTTCGAGTGGCAGCAGACCAAGGAAGGACTGGTTCGAATCGCCTTCCGCGGACGTGTCGTCACAACACTCAAGGGTGCGGCTGCTGCGCGACTCGTTGCAAAAGTCCGAGACGCAACGGATGCCGATGCACAACTGGCCATGGCGAAGGTGACGGGTAACTTCAAACGCGGCAACGAGCGAACGACACCGCGCTTATGACTGCACGAGACTGAACTTAGTGCCCGGATCACCGACCGCTTCGATGGCGCAGAAGGTCGCCTCGTCAGCAACGGTGTAGCGCATGTTCGGCTCAAAGCGGAAGAAGACGTACTTTTCGCGACACCTCAGTTTGATCTCCGCAAGTCTTCCCTCGTCGATGACGATCTCGAAGCGGTGTTTGAGCAGGTGAAAGAACCACGAGCTATTGCCGCCGATCTCGCCTCTGACAGCATACGAGCGATCGTCTTCGCGCAGCGTTTCTATGTTCGCGACGATGCGGCGTAGCTCATCGGCGCGATCGACTTTGATTTTGTGGGTCTCGATTGCGTACCAAGTTCCCAGTGCGCTCACAAAGTCCTGGGCGTTCACCTGCATGGGAAACAGTGCCGTCAAGGCAAACTCGTACAGCTTCTTTGGCAGGTAGTCGGGACCGCTCTCGTATGCAACGGCGTGAGTCAGTGCCGCGAGTCGTTGAGGCTCGTCTCCCCAGACTCGGAAGTAGTTGAACTTCGCGATGTGGAGAAAAGCGTCCTCGTATAGGTTCTCGACGTCAAGGCTCGCCAGAAGCGCGTCCGCAGCAGCTTTTTCCTGATCAGAAATCGCCTGTATGAGTTGTTTGTAGGTCCGCACGAACTCACGTCGGGCGCCCTTGCCTGGCCCAGTGAGTTGAAACCGGATCTTTTGATTGTAGCCCGCGTCGATGGGTACACCGTTGATCGAGGCCGGTTCGAACTGCCACTTCGCGACAGCTTTCAGTGCAGCCTTCTCGAAGGCTTCGTTCCCAGTCGAGTCGGTGACAACCGCCTCGTAGGGGATCCCGGCCGGGTCGATCATGAAATTGACGTTCACCCAGCCTTCTCTGCCGCGAATTTGCTCGCTCCTGGGATACAGCGCGGCCCGGGGCTCCTTGAACTTGGGCCCGACGAATACATTGAGCGGTGCATCCTCGGCAGATCCCATCGTTGCGAGCATGCACCCGAGCGCGACCCACAGACCCGCGTGATTAACCCGCATAGAGCGCCACGGGCTTCCAGCGACCGTCGAACGATTGTGTGTCCTTCCACACACGGCGGTCATCACCCCCGCGAATGCGATGCTGCATCACTTCGACCAGGCCGGCATCCGCGCCAAACTCGTAGGCGGTCACGGTGTCCTCATTTAGATCGACAATGGACACACCGGGGCGGTGATCGCCTTTCAGCGTGCCGGCATTGATCAGCGTCAACGCATCGAAATTAACGATGACTCGATAGTGCATGTTACCGTTCAACACCAGGTGTGTACGACCGGCATCGATGATCCCGTCGAGTTCCGTGCTGCGTTCCACAGGCATGCGCGTCGTGCCCGGCCAGACTTTGCGCATGTCGTTGTCGCCAACGCCATGGCAGAGCAGCACGATGCCGGCCACTGTCTCGATTGCACGCATGGGCGGCAGCGCGCGGATGAAATCGAGCGTGTCGTCGTTCAAGGTCTTTCGATCGTGTGCTTGTGGAACGCCACGCATGCGATTGGTGACCAGCCAGCGGTCGTGATTGCCGGCGACCACCAGGGTGTCTGCCTGACGCAGCAGGTCGCAGCAGGTCTCCAGCGAACCGCCGCCATCGGCGAGGTCGCCGGTGCAGACCGTTGCATCGAGTCGTTGCGACGCAAAGAACCTGAGCGCTGAATCGAGAAGTCGGTGCTCGGCGTGCACGTCGCCGATGACACCGATGCGGCTGATCTCAGCCGCGACCGGCATCGCGAACTTCCTGCTCGTTGGCCGCGTCTTCGATGGTGACGGCGCGCCGGGTGCGAATCATCTGTTCGATGGCGACAGCGATGGCCGCGTGGTCCCAAGCGGAATTCACCTTGAGGACGTTCGACATCAACGACACGAGATACCGGGTCGCCTCACCGGGCCACTCGATGATGACGACGACATTCATGAAGTTCTTGGTATTGCCGGCGTACTTGCCGCAGCGAAACCCTTCTTCGGCATGACAGGCGTAGTACGAGCCGCTCTTGAAATATATGTTCGCGCGCGCGAGTTCCGGTGCATAGGCGTAGCGATAACGGCGTTTCGTCATGTACAGATAGCGCTTCATCTCGAGGCTCGACCAGGCATCGACCAAGCGCCCCTGCTCGAGCGCATAGACGAACTTTGCAAGGCTCCGCGGTGTTGCATGGGAGATGACACCGGGCACATGACGCTTCGCGGTGCGCGTCCACATGGAGCCCTGCTGAATTGCGGAGGCGCTGAGGCCCACCTGTTCGAGCGGATCGCGATTGACCTTCAGGCTGAGGTCAGTCAATTCGCGCTTGGGCGTATTGCGGAAGAAAGCCTCTGCCTCTTCGTCACTCACCGGATAACGTGTGCCGAAGTGACGCAGCAGCATCGCCTCACGCCACACCACCGCGCCGGCAGCATTCGCCGACGGTGAGATCATGTGATCGATCCACTCGGCAAGACTGAACGTATCCGTGGGTCGCGCGTACGCGAAGGTGTTGGTACCGCTCGCGGGGTCGAAGGTTGGAATGTCATGCTCGTCCCACAGTACCCAGTCGCGTGCAGTCACTCGCGTCGTGCGCAGCACGCGCTCGCGATCTCCGATGGCGGGGAATGCACGCGCGAGACTGTCGAACAGTGCCGCCATGGTGACGATCTTGTTGATGCTGCCGGGAAAGCGTTGCACGTCGGGACGTACCGCCGCCCACGCCACAGACTGAGGGTTGGAGATATCGACCACCACGACGCCGTAGGATGGATCGCGCGCCGCAAGCATGGTCTCGAGTGCCTGTTGCAGTTCGGCGTCCACGGGTGCGGCATCGAAGGAGGCCCCGGGTGTGCCGGGCAGGCTCAGGCGGATGTCGTTGATGGACAGCAGTGCGCCGGGTGGAAGCTTTGGTCCCTTGGGCTGCGCTTGCGCGAACTGGTAGCCGAGCAAGCGTTGAATCCCGGAGTACTCGCTGCCGTCCAGGGGATACCCGGCGGCGGCCATCGGTAGCAACACCGACAGAAAGAGCAGTAGCAGGCGCTTCATTGCGTTACGCCCAGGGCTCGAATCGGGGGTGCTTCCAGGCGAAAGCCTTCCGGCGGCGCAGCTTGAGTGCCGAGCAGGTCGTCAAGCAGCCGATCGGCGCGTTGGGCCCCCCGTTCCACCAGCGGTCGAATCTGAAACAAGGTCAGCTCACCGCGCACGAAACCGAACTCGATGTCCCACGGTTGCGGGCGACCGTCGGGCCCGATGATGGGGGGATAGCGTTCATCGACGTCGACCGCAAGCTGGCGCAGCGCCGCCTTGTCGGTTTGCGTGAGCACGGCGCCGTCACGCGCAGGCAGCCATTCGACGCCTCCGCTGTTCACCAGGTGCCGCCGATACGGCGCCTTGGCCTCTGACAGCAGTCGCTCGGTGCCATCGTCATACAGCACGATGGCTTCGGCCGCTTCGCCGGCCACGGCGCCGCCGACGCCCCAGGCCGTAGACACTGTCAGTCCTGGTCCGCCGCGCATGAGGTCCGCGGTGATCATCACACCAGATTTGTCGGAAGCAACGCTCTTCATCAACAGCACCGACGCATAGGTCAGTTCGGGGTTGGTCAGCAGATTCGCGCGCCAGGCGATCGCGCGGGGACTGAGCATCGAACCCCAGACACGCGAGATGCCGTCGCGCTGGGCCTTGGGGTCGACGATGTTCGGCAGCGTCTCGTTCAATCCTGCGCCGGTGAACCCGGGCAAGTCCTCTACATTCGTGTCCGAACGGACAAAGACGCCGTAGCTGCTGGGGGCGCCGAACTCCGCGGCCATCATGTGCGTGAGCTGCGCATCGAACTGGGGCTGCAGGCGGGTCGCGCTGATGGCATTGCGGACTTCGACCATCACGGCATCGAATTCTGCTTCGGAAAGACGGCCGGCGCGCCGACTCTGATATGCGGCCGCAAGGCGCGCGAGTGGCGCATCCCGCCCTTCGCCGACATGGGCGGCGAAGACGCCGAAAGGGATCGCGATGGCCGGCGCGACCTGGCCCGGAAACAATCTGTTCAGTTCACCGAGGTTGGCGGCCTTTGGACCGATGATGCGTCCGGATAACCCCTTGTGAACCGTCGTGAGCGGCAGTGGTTCCCGTGTCGCCAGGTCCGGAGGTGGTACGGTGAGCGACGGCGTGTTCATGGCCTGGGCATCGGCGACGGGTGCGCCGACCGCGCGTGTGATCACAACCCGTCCATCGGATCCGACCGCGAGCAGGATCGGCTCACCGTCCAGGGCCTCGAGGCGGGCCGCGTCAGCCGGGTCGACCTTGACGTTGGGAATACCGAAGTTGCGCGCCAGCAGCTGTACGTGAGACACCGGGTTGCCCTCGCCGAGGGTGAGCACTCCGGCCACCGGCGGCAGTTCC
>JBGSQB010000145.1:0-6290 GCA_041738285.1 Pseudomonadales bacterium
AGCGGATGTCGAACCGCCCAGCGGCCGTGATCGAGCCACGCGCGCCCATCGGGCGCGTGCTCGGGTTCGATCCCATGAAGATCGCGAATGGTCCGCTCGAGTCGAATGGCTGGCGGGTGGTGCCGACCGATCGAAGGGAAACGTCTCGTTGGACACGGCAGCGTGACAACAGCGGTCGCACTATCGCTCGAGTCGAGCACACTGAAGTGAACTGCGTCGGGCTCTGCCCAATGGGCCAGTAGCGACCAGCTTTCGTTGTGCGCAAGCTCAATAGCCAGCATCTCCCAAGTCGGTGCATCGACAATCGCACGTCGCAACGGGGCCGTTCCAACGGAAGGATCGGTATGCTCGACTGTATCGATCAAGCGCCGCAGGTCAGGCATTCGCATTCATCCCAGCAATACCGCGATGGCTTGGAACCATTGCACCAGCGAGGCGGGCAGAAATATGCCCCCAATGAGCACCAGCGCCAGGTGCCCATACATCGGCAGGTAGGATGAGACGCCCGGTGCATCGCTTCCCAACGGTTCGCCGAAGGCGATCGAGTTGACGTGACGCAGCAACGCACCGAAACCGACCAGCAGGCCGATCACCAGCGGAATTGCCAGCCAGGGGTTGCGCGCCATCGTGGATGTGACGATCAGGAACTCACTCATGAAGATGCCCATCGGAGGCAACCCGGCAATCGCGAGCACACCAAGCACCAGACCCCATCCAAGCAATGGGTGCGAGTGCGTCAGTCCCCGGATCTCCGCGAGCTTCTGACTGCCTTTGATCTGCGCGACATGGCCAACGCCATAGAAAATCGCGGACTTCGTCAGGCTGTGCATCGTCATGTGCAACAGCCCCGCGAAATTCGCAAGCGGCCCTCCGACACCAAACGCAAACGTGATGACGCCCATGTGCTCGATCGACGAATACGCGAACAGTCTCTTGATGTCACGGCGTCGATACAACATGAACGCACCGAACATCAGCGACGCGAGCCCCATGCCGATCATCAACGGACCCGGCGCCACCGCGCCCACGTTGCCCGCCATGAGCATTTTGAAGCGCAGCACCGCGTACAGCGCGACATTCAGCAGCAGACCGGACAATACCGCCGAGATCGGCGTCGGGCCTTCGGCGTGGGCATCGGGCAACCACCCATGCACCGGAACGAGACCGACTTTTGTACCGTAGCCGAGAAGCAGGAATACAAAGGCGAGATTCAGAATCCCAGGCTCGAAGCCGGCAACGTGCAGGATCAGGTTGGTCCACGCCATCGTTGGCAGACCTTCTCCGAGTATCGGGAGTGCGGCCACATAGACGAGCGTCGTGCCAAACAACGCGAGCGCAATACCCAGGCTGCCAAGAATGAAGTACTTCCACGCGGCTTCGAGCGCCTCATGTGTGCGGTATAGACCGACCATCACAACCGTCGTCAACGTAGCGAGTTCCACCGCAACCCACATCAAACCGATGTTGTTGGCGACAAGCGCGAGGTTCATCCCGAACATCATCGCCTGATACATCGCATGATAGAAACGGATGTGTCGCGGCGTAAGCCGGCTGGTCTCGATCTCGTGAGCAATGTAAGTCGCACTGAACACGCTCGTCGTGAAACCGACAAATGCATTGACGACGATGAACACGATGTTCAGATCGTCGATGAACAGCAGTGTTCCCGGGTCCGGCTTGACCAAGAGAAACGACACCGCGCCGAACAGGGTCATCAGCGAGGCAATCGTGTTGATTCGCGCGGAAGCGCGGTAGCTCGAAATGCACGCGAGGAGCGCGGCCGCGACGATGGGTACGCCGAGCACGCCGAAGTAGGCTGTGGGTATCTCAATCACTAGTGGCGATCTCCTCGGAACGTATGCATCGCCGTCAGATCGACACTATCGAAGCGTTCGCGAATCCGGAACAGGAATAGGCCAATGACGAAGAACGCAACGAGTACCGAGAACGCGATGCTGATCTCGACCACCAGCGGCATGCCGCGCGCGCCGGACGCGGCGATAATGAGTCCATTTTCGAGCGACATGAACCCAATGACCTGACTGACCGCGTTTCGGCGCGTGACCATCATCAGAAATCCCAGCAGGATCACGGCCAGAGCGAACGCGAGGTCCTGGCGCCCGAGCGGGTCGACGCCGGCCGTCACTTTCAGCATCAGGACAATCGACAGCGCCACGAGTCCCACGCCCACAAGCATCGTCATGCCGATGCCGAGCGCCGTTTCGACTTCGCGGTGGATATCGAGGCGTCGCACGATGCGACGCAGCGCCGATGGAATCAGAATCGCCTTTATGCCGAGCGCGATGAACGCAGTAACGTACAGGTGGGGTGCGTTTTGCACATACGCCTGCCATGCCACCGACATGGACAACACCGCCGCGTGCATGGCGAACACATTGAGCAGCGCAGACATGCGGTCCTGGTACAACAGCATGAAGCTGACCAGCACCATTCCGCCCGCAAGCAGGTGGGCGATGTCGTAAGAAAGCGCGTCAGTCACAGGCTACGCGTCACGAACATCAGCAATGCACCAAGCAGCGCGAGCATGAGCGATATGCCCAGGAACTCCGGTACCCGGAACACGCGCATCTTGGCAGTCGCTGTCTCGAAAACGGCCAGTAGCAAGCCGGCCAGCGCGAGCTTGGCGATGTAGGTCGTGACCCCGATGCCATACTGAGCAGGCGCCGAGTCCGACGTGGCCAACCCCCACGGCATGAATACCGCCGCGATCAGCGAAACGTACAACAGCAGCTTCAGCGAACCCGCCAGTTCGATGACCGCAAGGTGCCGGGCGGAATACTCGAGCACCATCGCTTCGTGCACCATCGTCAACTCGAGATGTGTCGCCGGGTTGTCTACCGGAACCCGCGCATTCTCCGCAATGGCCACTATGATCAACGCAACCAGAGCGAGTCCCAGGGAGACACGAAGCCCTGCGTCGCCCGAAATCATGAATGCGGCAATTACCGACAGCTGAGTCGAACCTGCGATCAGCGCAAGGGTGAACGCAACGATGATCAGCGCTGGCTCCGCAAGCGACGCAATCATGACCTCTCGACTCGAGCCGATTCCGCCGAAGCTCGTACCGATGTCGAGCCCGGCAAGGGCAAGAAAGAACCGCGCGCTTCCAAGCAGCGCAACGATCGCGATCAGATCAGCCGATACGCTCAGCGGCAGCCCCGTCGCAAAGGTTGGCACCAGTGAAGCAGCGGTCCACGTTGCAGAGAAGATCAGATACGGTGTCACTCGAAACAGCCAGGACGCGTTATCGGCAAGCACGGCTTCCTTTCTGGACAGTTTCCAGAGGTCGCGGTAAGGCTGGAATATCGACGGGCCCTGTCGCTGTTGCAGTCGGGCTTTCACCTTACGAACAAACCCCATCAGCAGCGGTGCCAACGCCAACACGATGGTCATCTGAGCAAGCTGAAGACTCAGTTCGAGGATCACTGCAATAGCACCAATAGCGACAGCAGGCTGACGAGCGTCACAAATGCCAGCCCGAGATACTGTCGAATCGTCAGAAATTGTGCACGGTTCGCATGCTCGGCAACAAACGTCACGTAGCGGGCAATCGGGAGATACAGCGTGTCCCAGATCAGATCACGAACGACCAGATGAAAATGCGCCACACCGGTATCTCCTGGCTTCGGCATGGACACCGCTTCGCGTGCCTGAAGCAGGAGCGTACCGAACACACGCCGGATCGGTTGGGCAAAGCTGCTGGCAGAGTACTGCAGCAACGGGTTCGCGTCGGGAAAGCCACAGTCCCAGGCCGCCGCACGGCGAACCTCTCTGGACGCGACCCGGTGGATCGCGTACGCAGCGAGCGACGCCGCAGACGCGGTGAATAGAAACACCAAGAGCCCGTTGTAGGAGCTGCGCGCCTGGTCGATCGGTATGATCGTGAACCAGGACTGCGCCGCCTGCTGTGGCATGTGGCCACCGACGAGTATGTCGGTGATCGGAGATATCGCATCGATCACATACCCGGGAAGGATGCCAGCAGCGACGCACAGCGCAACCAGCAGAAGCATGGCGGCGCGTGATGCGAGGTGAGCTTCATGCGCGATCTCGGTGGCAGACGAGCGCGGCCGACCGAGAAACGTCAGGCCGAATGCCTTGACGAAACACGCGGCTGCGAGCGCGGCGGATAGCGCGAGCATCGCACCGACCGCCGGGATCAGAAACTTCAATCCCCACGCCGACAGCTGCGGACTTACGAGAATCGCCTGGAACGTCAGCCATTCGGAGACGAAACCATTGAGTGGCGGAAGCGCCGAAATCGCCATCGATCCAACGAGAAATGCGAACGCCGTGACCGGCATCCGGTGAATGAGACCACCCAGATGATCCATGTCACGTTGGTGCGTCGCTGCGTGGACCGCGCCCGCGCCATAGAACAGCAGGCTCTTGAACAACGAGTGGTTGAAGACGTGAAACAACGCCGCAACCAAGGCGAGCGCTGCTGCCCAGGGAATTCCGCCAGACTCGAATGCAAGCGCGAGACCGAGCCCGATGAAGACGATCCCGATGTTCTCGACGGTGCTGTACGCAAGGAGAACCTTGACGTCCTTCTGCATCATCGCCTGCAGCACGCCCAACACTGCGGTAATGCCGCCGACCGACAGAACGACGACACTCCACCAGGTTTCCGGGGGCCCGAGCAGATCGAAGATGATTCGAATGAAGCCGTAGATCGCGACCTTGGTCATCACACCGCTCATCAGGGCTGAGACGTGGCTCGGCGCAGCCGGGTGGGCGAGTGGCAGCCACGCATGCAGCGGCACAACACCGGCTTTTGAGCCGCACCCGATCAACGTGAGACAGAAAATGACCCCTGTGAGCAGCTTGCCGTGGTCTAGCGAGCGCATGTCGACGAAGGCGTAGCCACCGGCTGGCGCGAGCAGTCCAAATGCAACCAGCAGCGCCAAGGTGCCAAAGCTCGCCATGACGAGATAGACGTATCCGGCAGTCCGGTTGCTCGCTTCCTTGTGGTGCGCCATGACAAGTGCCCATGACGATAGCGACATGAACTCCCAGCTGATGAGGTACGTGAACGCATCGCCAGCGATCACAACCAGATTCATCGCGGCTAGAAATGCCGGAAAGAATGGCACTACGCGGCCGGGTTGCCTCTCGTGGCGCCCATATCCGAGACCGAAGAGGCTCGCCGAGGCGCCGCCAAAGTTCACTACCACCAGGAAGAGTGCCGCGAGCAAATCGAGATCGAAGTGCGCACCGATCCACGGTAACCCAATCGGTAACAGGTACGACTCAGGAATCGCTTCGGTACCGCCAAGAATGCAGTGCAGCGCGACGACGGTGAGGGTCGCGCAGACGAGCAGGCATACGCCGTAGACCAACGTGGGTCCATGGCGGCTGCGCGCAGTGAACGCACCGACAACGCCCATCGCCAACAGAAGCGCTACGCCGCATAGCATCACGACGATTGCGGGAAATTCGCTCATTCTTTCAGTCGCACGCCTCGTCCGCCGCCTGCGCTGGCGACCCCAGGACTCATCAACTCGATCCCCGCCAGATCGAGCGCCGCGATCAGTTTCATGAGCGAATCTACATTACCGCGAATGAAATCTTCACTGGCCTCCATGCGCTGGATGGTCGGCACCGAGAGTCCGGCCGCCTTGGCGAGTCCGCGCTGGTCGATGCCCAACAGGGCTCTGGCAGCGCGCAGCTGGTTTGCCGTTAGCATATGCAGGACACAATAACTGATGTTTAAAACATTATAAAGGTTTGTTGGGAACTAGATAGTCTGATTGCATACCCATGATGTTAGCTCGCTGCTGACTCAGCTGCTCTTCTTCGAGGTCTCTTGCCCCGGGCGTGGCGCGGTGCATCGTCGTAGCCGAGGGCGAAGGGTCCGCGCCGCTTCTGCGTAAGCCTTCGCAGGACGCGCATTGATCGTTTGATGTCGGTGATTCAGGTCGCTACGGTGTTCGAACGATTTGGCAAGTGTTTCTGATCTACCCGGCAGCCGTAGCTGACCGATTTCCGTGTGAGACACGGCAATGATCGTGGGACACCACTCCGTGACCTGAGCAGTGCCGATATCCGGCGCGTCTTACCGACTGCGAGAGCCGTCGACAAAGGCGAGCGAAGCACAACAAAGCGACGGGATCGATCAGAAACAATCACAACACTGCGTGATCTGGTTTTCCATTCCAGCGCTAGCGTCGCCGCGGCACGATGCCAATCTCGAAGAAGGTCGAGGATGATATCCGACGAGCCAACAACAGAAACGAGGCGCGATCCAAACGATCGCTAACAACGCA
>JBGSQB010000154.1:0-15453 GCA_041738285.1 Pseudomonadales bacterium
GAACAGCGCGCGCGCCAGCGCGACCTGCCCCGCGGCCGGGTCGTGAGCGATGAGGAACTGGTGGAGCTTGCGCTCATGTCACCTGCGGATGCCCGCCACGTGCGCGAATGCATCAGCCCTCCGGCCGCGCGCCGCTACACCGAGGATCTGCTTGCCCTGATTCGCGCGGCGGACTCTAAGGCAGATGCCGTGGCCGCGCCCCCGCGACCGCTCAGTCGTGGTCAGACCAGGACCGTCAAGAAGCTGAAGAGCGTTGGCGCCGACAAAGCGGAACAACTCGGCATGGCGCCTGAACTGCTGTCCCGGCGACGCGATCTGGAAGCCTGTGTGCGCGCTTACGATGCGACCGGTGAGCTGGCGCCATCCTTTCTGGGCTGGCGAGGGGCATTGGTCGGGGCGGATTTCCTTACGCTGCTGCGCCGCGCTGGCGACGGCGATCCATGACCGCAGCCAGAACCATTGTTGTGTACCGCAGTACACGCGTTGACGCGATGTATCTTTACGTGGACGCGAGTGACGGCATGACGCGAGTCCCGGTCGAACTGATGACCCGATTCGGTCGCCCGGTCGAAGCGATGACGCTCGAGTTGGACGCGCAGCGCAAGCTGGCGCGCACATCGGCAATCGATGTGCTGAACGCGATCGCGCAGCGCGGGTTCTACCTGCAGATGCCGCCGTCGCCAGAGCAGAACCGATGTGAATAATGAGTTCTGGCGTGGCAAACGCATCGAAGATCTCGACGCGCAGCAGTGGGAAGCGCTGTGTGATGGCTGTGGGCAGTGCTGTCGGATCAAGCTGCAGGACGAGGACACCGCGGTGATCGGCGTAACTGATGTGGTTTGTAAGCTGCTGGACACTCAGACGTGTCGATGCACGGACTATGAGAATCGCGCCGCGCGCGTGCATGACTGTGTCGATATGCGTGACGTCGTGATCGCGCACCTGAATTGGTTGCCTGAAAGCTGTGCGTACCGGCGCGTCGCGCAAGGTCGCGATCTGCCGCGATGGCACTACCTCGTGTGCGGCGACCGCAACCGCGTGCACGAACTGGGTAAGTCGGTTCGAGGTGTCGTGCAATCCGAACGCGACGTCTGTACGTCCGAACCGGTGGACTACGAATCGCGGGTGATCAAATGGATTCAACCGGACGGACGGCGAGTGTGACATGGAGACGTTGATTGCGTGGGGCGTCGTGCTTGCGGCGGGACTAGGCGCGCTGCTGGGCGTGTTCATCATGACGCGTCGCATTCGCACACTCTGGCTTCGTTCGCTGCTGCGGTGTCTTGCAGCCGTGTGGATGATGGTGCCCTGGTCGATTCAGGTGCAGGACGGCCACTACGCGCCCGCATTCGTTGTCGCGGTGTTCGAGGGCGTGTTTCGTGCCGAGGGCAATCCGAAGCCGGCGCTCGCGGTTCTCGTGGCGGCCACTGCGGTGGTCCTGCTGATCTTTGTCATCGCCGGGATCATCGGTCGCGCCCGGCGGCCGCGCTGACGGCGGGACGTCCGCGTTCGGCAAAACGTGGGATCGGTTCTAGTCTTCATGGATGAACCGGAAATCCATCTTCATCGCTGGCTTTTTGCTCGCTGGGTTGGCGCCGACCACGGGTGACGCGGCTGGCACGAACGCCGATCAAACGCGCGCCACCACCGATGTCCGGATTGTGGTCGATGTCTCCGGCAGCATGCGCGCCGCGGCAAGCGCGCGCGCCACCGCCCTCGAGCGACTGATCGACGAACTCCCGAGTGGTAGTCACGCCGGCATTTGGACTTTTGGCCAACAGGTCAACATGGCTGTTCGCCACGGTGTGGTGGACGATGCCTGGCGTGTGGCTGCCCGGGCGGTGGCCAGAAACCTCGATGTGGTGGGGCTGCGGACCAATGTTCGTGCTGCGCTCGAAACCGTGATGTGGGACTCCGACGTCGGCCAGATATCGAGGCGCGACATCGTGCTGATCAGCGACGGCCGCGTCGACTTGTCGGATGAGGCACGCGTCAACGACACCGAGCGACGCGCGTTGATCGGTGAGGTGTTGCCGCGTCTTGCGGCCAGCGGGTTTGTACTGCACGGCCTTGCGCTGTCGACGGATGCGGATGTCGCCTTCCTGCGTCAGTTCACTGCCGCCACAGGCGGCTACTTCGCACAGTTCGTGGCGCCGGCGGATGTCGGTGAGTTCGTCGCCCGTGCATTTGCACGGGACGTTTCGCTGCACGGCTCATTCATGGTCACACCAGGTCAGGCGGAACTGACGGTCGCGGTGGTGCGATCTCCCAGCCGACCGATTACGCTCGTTTCGCCAGCGCAGCAGCGTATCGACGCAGATATCGTTTCGAGCTACGTTCGATGGTTCGACGGTGACGGCGACCGCACCATCGTCACGCTCGCCAATCCCGCGCCGGGCCGCTGGCAAATTGAGCCAGCGCCGCAGCGGATGGTGGTGCTCGATGAATTGCAGGCCCATGTCCGTCCCGTGCTCGATGGCGACGTCGTGACCGGTTTCGAGGCGTACCTCACCAACGGGGATCGGCTGATCGAAGAGCGCATGTTGGATGGTCTCGTCATCGTCGAGGCGGAACGCATTGCGGGGGGCGTTGTATCCACGTTGCGCGTGCGTGCACCCCAGGCGCGATCCTCCATGCATGCAATTGAACTGACTCCAGCCGGTTTTTCCGGCGATGATCGGGTGCAGGCGCGCATGCTTGGACCGACCTTCGAGCGGGCGGCAGAATTTGCGCTGCGCAACGACGCGCCGATTCGTGTGGATGCAGTGCCTGGCATGGCGAATGACGCGGTGCTCACGTTCGCCTTCATGCGCTCCGACGTGGATGAAGCTTCGGTGCGCGTCGTTTCCGCGCTGGCGCTGCGTGACGGAAGAA
Organism: Pseudomonadales bacterium; assembly: GCA_041738285.1. GTDB lineage: Bacteria > Pseudomonadota > Gammaproteobacteria > Pseudomonadales > Azotimanducaceae > SZUA-521. Next base: position 2,875 of record JBGSQB010000154.1, read on the forward strand.
CCAAACTCATCGGCGCGGCAGCAGCCGGCCCGCGGCGATGGACCGTGACCGTTCCGGCTTTTGGCAATGAGATCGAAGTAAGATTCAAAAGGTCAGGTAACTATCTGAATAAGAAAGAGTTAAGCGTCTCGCTGGACCCGATCAACTTGTTGCTGCCGCTGCCGGTCCCGCGCCACTGGGAGTTCGAGGCCAATGGCCGCGCCGTGGATGCGTCGGTATCCGTTGCGCCGTTGCCGGCGCTGCCTGCGGTTGAACCCCTCGCCGCGCCCGCGCCGCGCGAAGCAGAGGTGGCGTCAGCCCAGAGCATTGCAGTGACTGAATCACACGCTGGCGCGGCGGTTGAGTCGCCCGAAGAGGTCCCACGGGCGCTGACAATCTGGGATGCGATCGGGTTCGGCGCGGTGGCGGGTCTGAATCTTCTGGCATTGCTTTGGTTTGGATACAACGCACTCGCGCGGCGCCGAGCCGCGATGGACAACGACTTGGACGGTCAGACGTCTGCCGTTGCCGCCGCGCTGCAACGCTATCGTGAGGTGCTCGCCAAGGCTGAGACTGCGTCGATCAACACTGCTTGAGCGCCCCGACATCGCGCATCGCGCGCGTCCCGGCCGTTTGCTTGCCATGGCTCTAGGCCGTGGCTAAAGTACCCGATGCCTGTAATTCACATCACTTAAACGAGAAACCACTCGATGATCTTCGACAGTACCGAAAGCTACATCTCCACCGACGAGCTCAGCATGGCGGTGGACGCCGCGGTCAAACTCGAGCGGCCGCTGCTCGTCAAAGGTGAGCCCGGTACCGGTAAAACGCTGCTCGCGGAAGAAGTTGCCAAGACGCTCGGTCTCGAACTCGTCCAGTGGCACATCAAGTCGACCACCAAGGCCCAGCAAGGCCTGTACGAATATGACGCTGTGACGCGCCTGCGCGATTCCCAACTTGGCGATGAGCGGGTCAAGGACATCCGCAACTACATCAAGAAAGGCAAGATGTGGCAGGCGTTCGAGTCGGACAAGCGTGTGGTTCTCCTGATCGACGAAATCGACAAGGCGGACATCGAGTTCCCAAATGACCTGTTGCAGGAACTCGATCGGATGGAGTTCTTCGTCTACGAGATTGGCGATACCATCAAAGCCAAGCATCGGCCGATCGTCGTGATCACCTCGAACAACGAAAAGGAATTGCCTGACGCGTTCCTGCGCCGCTGCTTCTTTCACTACATCAACTTCCCCGATCGCGACACGATGCAGGCGATCGTCGACGTGCACTTCCCAGACATCAAGAAAGATCTCGTCAAAGAGGCGATGGAGATCTTCTTCGACGTGCGCAAAGTGCCCGGGCTGAAGAAGAAACCATCGACTTCGGAGCTGATCGATTGGCTCAAGCTGCTGATGGCCGACGATATTCCGGATGAGATCCTGACCAATCGCGATCAGTCCAAGGCGATACCGCCGCTGTACGGCGCGCTGGTTAAGAACGAGCAGGATGTGCATCTGCTCGAGCGCCTGGCATTCATGAACCGCCGCAACAGTCGCGGCTGAGCAGAGTAGATCACCGCTCATGCTGATCAACTTCTTCCTGACGCTGCGCAAGTACAAGGTACCGGTCACGATTCGTGAATTGATGGACCTGCTCGGTGCGCTGCAACATCGCATCGCCTATGCCGACGTCGATGACTTCTATCTGCTGAGTCGGACGTGCCTGGTGAAGGACGAGAAGAACTATGACAAGTTCGATCGTGCATTCGCCGCATACTTCAAAGGGCTCGAGGATCTGCATGGTCTGCTCGAGTCGCTCATTCCGGATGAATGGTTGCGCCGCGAATTCGAGAAGTCGCTGACGCCGGAAGAACTCGAGAAGATCAAATCCCTCGGTGGTCTCGAGAAGCTGATCGAGGCTTTCCAGAAGGCGCGTGAAGAAGAGGAAAAGCGCGAAGCGGAGAAAGCCAAGCAGGGCAAGGAAGGGAAAGAGGGCGACGAAGAACGGGATGGACGTAAGGGTCCCGGCGGGCAGGGTAAGGGCAAGAAGCAAAAGGCGAAGAAGGTCTGGGATCAGCGTCAGTACAAGAACCTGGACGACTCGGTCGAGCTCGGTACGCGCAACATCAAACTCGCGTTGCGACGTTTGCGGAAGTTCGCGCGGACCGGCAAAGAAGAAGAGCTCGACATGCCCGACACCATTCGCTCGACCGCGAACAACGGCGGCATGCTCGATATCAAGATGCGCCCGGAACGCAAAAATACGGTCAAGGTGCTGCTGTTTTTCGACATCGGCGGGTCGATGGACGCGCACGTCAAGATCTGCGAAGAGCTGTTCTCGGCCTCGCGTACCGAGTTCAAGCACATGGCGAGCTTCTACTTCCACAATTTCCTCTACGAGTCGGTGTGGAAGGACAACCGCCGACGCATGAACGAACGCCTGTCGACCTTCGAGATCCTGAACAAGTATTCACGCGACTACAAAGTGGTGTTCGTAGGTGACGCGACCATGGCACCCTACGAAATCACCCATGCTGGCGGCAGCGTCGAGCATTGGAACGAAGAGCCCGGCGCGCTGTGGATGAGCCGTTTTGCGACGCTATACGACAAAGTCGTGTGGATAAATCCGACGCCCCAGGAAACCTGGGAGTACTCCAACTCCGTCGGCATGACGCGCGACCTTGTCAACGGCAAGATGTATCCGTTGACCATCCGTGGCCTGGAAGAGGGCATGAACTACCTGTCCAAGTAGTTCGACGGGTGCGGACGATGAGTCGCTGCGCCAACGAGGGTGTTTGTGGGAGCGGGCTTGCCCGCGATCAGAAGCCTGAGTTTTTTGAACCATTCGTGGCGGCGCGCCGCTGCGCCAAACCCGCTCCCACAGTCCGTCACCGTGGCATCTAGATCGTCGTTCGACCCCCTCACGGTGCTACGTGTCGACGAGCGCAGGCTGCAACGTGCATTCGCGACCCGGAAGCCCGAAGCGGACGACATGCTGCGTGACGCGCAGGCCCGCATGGCGCGTCGCTGCGACTGTATCCCCGCGGTCACGTACCCGGACGACCTACCGATCACCGCCCATGCCGATGAAATCCGCGCGCTGATCACGCGTCACAGCGTCGTCATCGTGGCGGGAGAGACCGGCTCCGGTAAAACGACTCAACTGCCGAAGATCTGCCTGGAGGCCGGCCTTGGGCGGCGCGGTCAGATCGCACACACACAACCGCGCAGGATTGCCGCGCGCGCCGTAGCTGCACGGGTGGCCGAAGAGCTCGGCGTGACGCTCGGCAACGAAGTCGGCTATGCGGTCCGATTCAGCGATCGCACCTCCCCGGACACGCTCGTCAAGGTACAGACCGATGGTCTGCTGCTGACCGAGATCCGTCGTGACAAGACGCTGTCGGCTTACGATGTCGTCATCGTTGATGAAGCCCACGAGCGCAGCCTCAATATCGACTTTCTGTTGGGTTATCTGCGCGCGCTGATGGCTCGTCGCCAGGACCTCAAACTGATCATTACCAGCGCGACCATCGACGTCGAGCAATTCTCCAAGCACTTCGGCGGTGCGCCAATCGTGAGTGTCAGCGGCCGTGGCTATCCGGTTGAGGTCGTTTACCAGGATCCTGCAGAACTCGAAGAGCCGGTCGATGCGATCGAGCGTGCCCTCGATCTCATCGAATCGCGACCGCGCAGTCGCGCAAGTGATGTGCTCGTGTTCTTGCCTGGCGAACGTGAAATTCTCGATACATCGCGGGCACTGCGGGGTTCGCGGGGGGAGCGATGGGAAGTGCTGCCTCTATACGCGCGGCTGCCAGCGTCGGAACAGCAACGCATTTTTTCGGGCGCACGGCGTCAACGCATCGTGCTGACAACCAATGTCGCCGAAACATCGTTGACGGTACCCAATGTCGGCTATGTGATCGACACCGGCTACGTGCGCATGAGCCGTTACAGCTTCCGTTCCAAGTTGCAGCGGCTGCCGGTGGAGCGCGTTTCGCGGGCCAGCGCGGATCAGCGCAAGGGCCGCTGCGGCCGAATTGCGCCCGGGTTGTGCATCCGCCTGTTCAGTGAGGCCGACCACGATTCGCAGCCGGAGTACACGGATCCGGAAATCCGGCGTACCAATCTTGCCGCCGTTGTGCTGCAGATGCGGGCGTTTTCGCTCGGGGAAGTGTCGACGTTCCCATTCATCGATCCGCCGGATCCGCGTGCACTCAAAGACGCGCTGACGCTGCTCGCCGAACTTGGCGCAATTGATGGTGAAGCGCTCACTGATGTTGGTCGCGACATGGCGCGACTGCCGGTCGATCCGCGTCTCGCGCGCATGCTCGTCGAGTCGGCGCGCCGCGGCGCAGTGCAGGAACTGCTCGTGATCGTCAGCGGACTTTCGATCGTGGATCCACGTGAGCGCCCCATCGAACACCGTGCCGCCGCCGACGCCGCGCACCGGGAATTCCGCGACGATCGTTCGGACTTCCTCTCACTCGTACGACTGTGGTCGTGGCATGAGGATGCCCGCCAGACGCTGGGCGCGAGCGCGCTGAAACGGGCCTGCCGAGAACGGTTCCTCTCGGCTAACCGGCTGCGTGAATGGCGTGATCTGCACCGCCAACTCGTGCTCTCCACGCGTGCCCTTGGTTGGCGTGCGAACGTCGAACCAGCACCGTTCGAGGCGGTGCATCGAGCGGTACTGTCGGGATCGCTGAGTCTGATCGGATTCAAGAATGAGCGCGGTGACTATTCGGGCGCGCGCAATTTGACGTTCAGCATCTTTCCCGGATCGGCACTCGCGAAGGCTCAGCCCCGTTGGCTGGTCGCGGCCGAAATCACCGAGACGGCTCGGATCTATGCGCGCTGTGTGGCTGCCGTGGAGCCGCGCTGGATCGAGGACGCCAGCGCGCACTTGCTCAAGCGCAGCCACAGTGAGCCGCACTGGGATCCAAAACGCGGCGAGGTTGTGGCGTTCGAACGCGCAACGCTCTACGGCTTGGCCGTGGTCGAGCGGCGACGGGTCGGCTTCAAACGAATCGATCGAGCGCGTTCGCGCGAGATCTTCATCCGCGACGGTCTCATCCCTGGGGCACTCGATCGGCCACCCGCGTGCATCGATCACAACGTCGAGTTGATCCGGCAGATCAAGGAGATGGAGTCGAAGGCGCGGCGACGGGATCTCTTGGTCAGCGATGAAGTGCTGTTCGCGTTCTACGATACACGCTTGCCGGCGGATGTCGCCGATCGGCGTACGTTCGAATCCTTCCGCAAGCACGCAGAAGGCAGTGACGGGCGCGTGTTGTTCATGAACCATGCGGACCTGTTGGCCCAGTCGCAGGTCGAAGACATCGACCGAGCGTTTCCGAGCGTGCTTACAAGTGCCGAAGTCGAGTACGCGTTGAAGTACAGCTTCGCGCCGGGTGCCATCGATGACGGCGTCTCGATTCAGGTACCGCTTGGGCTGCTACATGGCTTGAACGCTGACCGACAGGGGTGGATGGTTCCGGGGCTGATCCCCAATCAGTGCGAGCAGATGTTGCGCAGCCTGCCGAAATCACTCCGGCGGCAGTTGACCCCGATTCCAGACAAGGTCGACGCGCTCAGCCGCGCGCTCTTGCGGGCGGATCGCTACGCAATAGGGCGCTTCGACCTCGCGCTGGCGCGTCTGGTCGAGCAGTTGTTCGGAGTGAAGGTCGCGGCCGACGCATGGCATACGGAACGACTGCCTGACTACCTGCGCACCAACGTACAGGTTCGTGACGAGTCTGGTCGGCTGATCGCCCAAGGCCGAGACGTCGATGCGCTGCGCGAGCAACTCGCGGGTCGGATCAGCAAGCGACTCGATTCCGCGGCGACATCCGGCTACGAGATCGAAGGGCTCGAGTCATTTCCCGATGTGGGCGTACCCGAGCGCCAGGTGCTGGCGGATGGTGCGTCGCAAGCGGTTGTGTTTCCTGCGCTCGTCGAACGTGGTGAGCGCGTGGATCTCATCATGGCAAGATCACCTGAAGAGCAGGCACGTCTGTCGGTGCGGGGTTATACCCGGCTCGTGCAGAACGCAGACCGTCAGACCAGCCGTCACATGCGGCGACTCGTCAAGCAGTCTCGTGCCTTGGGTCTGCACTACGCTGCGCTTGGCACTGCCGAGCAGCTCTGCGACGAAGTGCTGCACGCTTCGACGTGGCATTGCTTCTTCGCCGACGGTGGTCTGACGCGCGAGGTTGACGCATTCCGCCGCCGTCTGGCTGAACGACGCGCTGACTGGATGCCCACTTTCGTGCGTGTCATGGCGGCCGCTGGCGATGCGCTATCGGCCCGGTTCGATGCGGTGCGGCGCCTCGATCGTGAGCGCTCTCCGGCGTACGCAGCGGCCGTGAGTGACATGCGCGAACAGCTCGAGGCGCTGATGCCCGCCGACTTTCTTTCGATCACGCCGCTCGCGGAGTTGTCGCAGCTGCCACGGTACCTGCAGGGTATCGTGGTCAGACTCGAGGGACTGCAAGGCAAGGTCGCGCGTGATGCGCAGGGGATCAAGACCGTGCGCGACTACGTGGCGCGGCTCGAATGTCTGCGCGGTTCACGTGTGAAGCACGGCGCGCTCGAGGCTGCGCGATTTGCCCTTGAAGAACTGCGGATTACGCTCTTTGCGCAGCGTCTCGGAACACGCATGAAGATGTCCCCCAAGCGTATGGAGGACATGATCGCCGCGATGGAGGTGGACGCGGGCTTGCGATGAGCCGCTGCCCTGGGGTTGAACGAACCCTGTGCCCTCGTGTCATACTGCCCGGGCCCGCAGAACGTACCGGGTTTCGGTATTGATCAGGTTACGATCCCGCGGATATTCCGCATACGGAGGAGACTCAACTCATGCAGAAACGCAATCTCAGACCCATTGCCGCGGCGGTTGGCACCGCATTCGTGGCGACACTCGCTTCGGTATCCTTTGCCAACGCCAGCGACAACCCGTTTTCGGCCACCGTGCTGGAGTCCGGCTATGGCTTGCTGGCCGCGGCGGATGCGGAAGGCAAGTGTGGTGAGGGCAAGTGCGGTGAAGGCAAGTGCGGCGAAGACAAAGGCACCGACGACAAGGGCGGTGAAGGCAGTTGCGGCGAAGATAAAGGCGGCGAAGATAAAGGCGGCGAAGGTAGCTGCGGCGAAGACAAAGGCGGCGAAGGTAGCTGCGGCGAAGACAAAGGCGGCGAAGGCAAGTGCGGCGAAGGTAAATGCGGTGGCGCAGCCTGAGATACGCCTGCCGCGTATCTGAGGTCGAATAGTCCGCATGGAGTATCCCGTATCGGGCGCGGGCTTGGGGTTGCGCAGAGCCTTGTTCGATGCCCTCGACGTCGCGGATCTGCGCGATGTCGGCTTCCTCGAGTTCGCGCCCGAAAACTGGATGCGGGTCGGCGGTCGTCTGGGCCGCCGATTTCGCCGCTTGACCGAGCGTTTGCCGCTCGTTGCGCACGGCCTGTCGCTGTCCCTCGGCGGCATCGCGCCGCTGGATGTCGATTACTTGCGAGCGCTGAAGGTGTTCTTGGATGAGCACCAGGTGCGGTGCTTCACGGAGCACTTGAGCTATTGCAGCGATGAGGGGCATCTATACGATCTGATGCCGATCCCGTTTACCGAGGAAGCTGTCGAGCACGTAGTCGGGCGAGTTCGTCTAGCTCAGGATGTGCTCGGTCGGCGAATTGGTCTCGAACATGTCTCCTACTATGCAGCGCCCGGGCAGGCGATGCAGGAAATCGAGTTCGTCAACGCGGTCATCGATGCCGCCGATTGTGGTCTCCTGCTCGACGTCAACAACGTCTACGTCAACAGCGTCAATGCCCGCTATGATCCCTACGCGTTCATTGATGCACTGCCCGGCGCGCGGATCATGTATGTGCACGTGGCTGGACACTACGTGGAGGCCTCTGATCTTTTCATCGACACGCATGGCGCTGATGTGATCGAGCCGGTCTGGGATCTGCTTCGGTATGCCTATGATCGATTCGGCTCGATTCCGACGCTGCTCGAGCGCGACTTCAACTTTCCACCGATCGAGCGTCTGCTCGATGAGGTGCGCCAGATTGCGCAACTGCAGCAGCGCAGCGCAGGTATCGATGCCGCCGTCATCGGGTGAGAACCTTCCGGGCTATCGCGCCGTCCAGCTTGTCTTTGCGGCTCACCTCCGCGACCCGTCATGCAACCCGCCGCCGAGCGACGTCGAGCCGCGACGCATGCAGATCTATGTGGATCTGATCTACAACAACGTCGAGCGCTTTCTCGCCAATACCTTCCGCATCATCCGCTCGATTTCGAGTGACGAAGCATGGCATGCGATGGTCCGTGACTTTCTCAAGCGACATCGGGCGGCAAGTCCGTACTTCCAGGAGATACCGCTCGAGTTCATCGCGTATCTGGAAGGCGTGCGCGATTGCAGTGCCGATCCGCCTTGGCTGCTTGAACTTGCGCACTATGAATGGGTGGAACTCGCCCTCGATCTGGATACGGGCGAAATCCCATCGGTCAACATGGCCATCGATGGCGACCTCATGGACGGTAGCCCAGTCTTGTCCCCGCTGGCGTGGCTGGTGAGTTACCAATACCCCGTCCATCGGCTCTCGGCGCGCCATCACAGTAACGATCTGCCTGCGCAGCCGACGTACTTGATCGTCTATCGCGATCGCAGCGACAGGGTGCGGTTTCTAGAGGCCAATCGAGTCACCGCGCGATTATATTCGATCCTGCAAGCAGAGCCGGGCATCACGGGTCAGTTGGCAATCGAGATGATCGCTGACGAGCTCGGCGGGCACGATCGTGACGCCGTTGTAAGGGGCGGCCGTCAAACTCTGGAGCAGCTGCGGGATTGCGCTATCATTGCCGGCGTCAAAGGCCACTGAGCACTCGAGGGCAACTTGGCTTCGATAACCGATCGATCGGCGCACCCCTCGCGGCCCAGCCTGGCCGGTACTGCCGCGCTGCTGATGTGTATTGCGATGTTCGCTGGTACAGCGGCGGCGGAGGACGTTCTCAGCCAGAAGAACCCTGATCCATGGGAAGGGCTGAATCGAAAGATCCATAAGTTCAACGATACCGCCGACCGCTGGGTACTGAAGCCGATCGCAGTGGGCTACACCAAAGTGATTCCGCGACCGGTGCGCCGCGGCGTATCGAATTTCTTCTCCAATCTCACCTATCCGACGGTCGTGCTCAACCAGTTCCTGCAAGGCAAATGGCGCGAAGGGTTCGCCGACGCCGGGCGATTCGTGGTGAACACGACGCTCGGAATCGGTGGATTGTTCGACCCTGCCAGTCGGGCAGGGCTGGCTCAACACGAGGAGGACTTTGGCCAGACTTTTGCCAGGTGGGGGATGGGCAGCGGTCCGTACCTTGTTGTGCCTTTCATGGGACCAGCGACCATTCGGGATGGCGGCGGCCGGATTCTCGATGCCACGCTGTACGCGCCACGGTATTCGGACGACGTCGCGCTGCGGAACTCGCTGACGGGTCTGTACTTTCTCGATGCGCGCGCATCCCTTCTCGATGTCGAAGACCTCATGTCCGGGGACCGCTATGCCTTCATGCGCGATGCCTACCTACAGCGGCGCGATTACCTCATCCATGATGGCGAAGTCGAGGACTCGTTCCTCGACGACGAATGGGTAGATTGACTTCTCACACATGGGTCGCCTTGTGATCGCCGTCCCCAAGGAGTAGGGTGCGCGTCCCATGTCAGGGCGATTCCCGTCTGCTGTCCCTCTTCAAAGCGCGCTGAGTACGGGGCGTTGCCGATGACGTTGCTCGTAATCGACGCCGACGAAGCCGCTGCGGAATTGCTTTCCGAGACGCTGGCGGGTCTCGGCTTTTCGATTGCGCGGGCGCGCGACCCGGCGCAGGCCGCGACGCATGCGGAACGTGAACCCATCGAGTTGATCCTCTTGGCGACGCTACCGGCGCTAGCCGCAACGATTGCCGCGATCGAGTCGATTTCTCTCGTGCTTCCCGGGGTACCGGTGGCCCTGATCAGCCGTACGACGATGACCAAGCCGGAACTTCTTGCCGCGATTCGTCGTGGCGTGGTGGACGTGTTCGAACTCGACGTGGAGTCAAACCTCGCCGAGTTGATCGACAACGCCATCACGCAAAGCCGGCGACGACAGGCAACCTCAACCACAGCGGATCAACAGGCGCGCGGCGTCGAGGTGCAGTTGCGCGAGTTGCAGCGCGATCAGCGGGCAGGCCGATACATTCAGATGGGCATGTTGCCCCCGAGTCCCATGGCGGTAGACGACTACCGCCTCCGGCACAAGATCTTCCCGTCCCTGATGCTGAGCGGAGACTTCGTCGACTATTTCCGCATCAGCGATCGACAGTTTGTCTTCTATATGGCGGATGTATCCGGTCATGGCGCCTCTTCGGCATTTGTAACTGTGTTGCTGAAGAACTTCTCGAGGCGCCTGCGGCGCGAGTTTCGACCGCAGATGTTGAAGAAACCGGGTGAAATACTGGTATGGCTGAACCGCGAACTGCTCGATAATAAGATCGACAAACACGTCGCTATATTCGTTGGCGTGATTGATCCGAAGTCCGGCGAGCTGACGTACGCCAATGGGGGCCACTTTCCGTCGGCGTTTGTCGCCGACGAGCGCGGCGCGCGATTGCTCGAACTCCCCGGGAAGCCGGTGGGGTTATTCCGCGAGGTGACCTGGGAGTCGAGGCGTGAGTCATTGGGGCAGCGCTTCGTGCTGGTGCTGCTGTCCGATGGAGTACTCGAAGTCATGGGCGCAAAGGGCCTCGCGGAAAAACAGGCAGAGTTGGAGCAGGCGGTGGGCGAGTGCTACGCGACTGGGAAAACGATCTGGCAGACGCTGCACCTGGAAGATCGGCACCCGGGGCCGGACGACATGGCCTGTCTGATGGTCACTCGAGGTCTACCGTGAACGCAAGCGCTGTACCCGGCAAGATTCTCGTCGCACAGCATGACGGCGTGTATCTCATGAAGTTCGTCGGTGATGTGCGCGTGACGCTCTGCACCGCCGTCGATCAGTTTCTGCAGTCGATGCTCGACGATGCTCAGTTCCGATCTGTTGTCATCGACCTGACCCGCACCGATGGCATCGACAGTACGTCCCTCGGCGTTCTTGCGAAACTGTCGATCCACATGCAGGAGCGGTTTGGGTTCGTCCCGACGCTCGTCTCGACGAGGCCGGACATCACACGCGTGCTGCGCAGCATGGGGTTCGATGACGTCTTCCACATCGTTGAGTCGCCTCTCGCGACCAAGGAACAGTTTGGCGAGTTGCCCCAGTGCGATTGCTCGGAAGAGGATCTGCGTCAGCGTGTGCTCGAAGCCCACAAGGTGCTGATGTCGCTCAGCGACGCCAATCGTGAGGCGTTTCAGGATCTGGTAGAGACGCTCGAGTCGGCCGGCCGGCTCGGCAGCCAGGCATCCTGAATCAGGCCGATTGACTGGCCTTGGCGGTGAGCTTCGCGGCGATGAAGTCCTCGTGCGACAGGAACAGCAGATCCGCAATCTGACGGATCGCGCGCTCCTCATGGCGATCGAGCTGGGCGTCCGCCAGTGCCAGTCGCCAGCAGCAGACGAGCAACGCGACCTTCTCCTCGTATCCCAGTGCTTCGTTGGTGGCCTTCGTGAACGGGTACATCGAGACGCTGTTGGCATGATCCCGTTGTGCGGTCGCGACGATCTCTGCGGCGCGCGCCTCGCTGAGTGAAAACAGTTCGACCAGGGCGTACTTCGTGCGCTCGAGCTCGGCCGGCAGGATGTCGTGGTCGGCCCACGCCACTTCCAGGAGGAGCATTGCGGCGGCTGTCGCAGCCATTTGCTCATTTGGGATCTCCGCATCGAAACGGTTGCCTAGGGCGGTTTTCAGGCGCTCAAACATAGCGGTTCCTCCAGCTCGACGTGCGCGGCCGCGGCCAGCAGGACATCAGGGCCAGCAGCCGTGGCATGGCTATGCTCTGAGAGGTGGCGCCGGTACGCGCGCGCGCCTCGGCAACCGCTGAACAAACCATGCAGGTGTCGCGCTATGTCATGCAGACGGCCGCCGGCAGAGAGGTGCGACTCGATGTAAGGCAACAGGTTATCGATCACGAGACCGCGCTCGATCGGCGTCGAGCCGAACAGCGCGGCGTCAACTTGGGTCAACAGCCAGGGATTATGATAGGCGGCGCGGCCGATCATCACGCCGTCGAGACCATGGGCGTGTTGCACTGCACCCTCCATCGTCTCGATGCCACCGTTGAGGATGATCTTCAAGCGTGGGAACGCGCGCTTGAGCGCGTACACCCGGGGGTAGTCGAGCGGGGGGATCGAACGATTCTGCGCCGGCGACAGTCCCTTGAGCACTGCGATCCGCGCATGGATGAAGAACGTATCGACGCCGGCGCGCGCGCAGTTCGACACGAGGCGGGTCAGAAATTCGAAGTCGGTCTGCTCGTCAACGCCAAGGCGACACTTCACGGTGACAGGTACCGCCACCGCTGATCGCATGGCATCGAGACACTCGGCAACCAGCTCGGGTTCTGCCATCAAGCATGCGCCGATGCGCGCGGACTGGACCCGAGGCGATGGGCAACCGAGATTCAAGTTGATTTCATCGTAACCGGC
>JBGSQB010000175.1:0-3675 GCA_041738285.1 Pseudomonadales bacterium
GTCGCGCGCGTCGAGCTGGCGGTGCCGCAGGACGCGCCGCCGCTGCGCGATCGATTGCATCGCGCGGGGATCGATACCTTCGAAGCAGACGTCCGCTTTGCATCGCGGTTCCTGATCGATCGCGACATTCGTGCGGGCGTCGCGATCATCGGGGAGTTCACCGAAGGCCCCGGCGCGCAATGCGTGTTCGATGATCCGGTGCTTGCGCCGGCAGACGTTTCGATCGAACCGCGTGTGTTGTCTTTCGATATCGAGACCGATGCGCGCGCCGAGCGGCTGCTCGCGATTTCGCTGTACGGTTGCGGCATCGATGAAGTGATCATCGTTGATCCTTCCGGGCGGGCCATGCCGGAACACGCCATCGGCGTTGCCGATGAGTGGGACGCGCTCGATCTGTTCTGCGCACGCGTGAAATCAGCCGATCCCGATGTGCTGACGGGTTGGAACGTCGTGGACTTCGACCTGTCCGTCCTCACGCGCGTGGCGGCGCGCGTGCGCCATCAATTCGCGCTCGGTCGCGACTCTGGCGTGATACGCATTCGACCGGCGCGTGGTTACTTCGGCAGCGGTCAGGTGTCGCTGCCCGGCCGACTGGTGCTCGATGGACTCGATCTGTTGCGTGGTGCCTTCGTGCGCGTAGAGGATCACTCGCTCGATGCGGTTGCACGCCAGTATCTCGGTGAGGGCAAGGCGGTGGCCGGCGATGTCACCGATCGCCTCGCCGAGATTCAGCACAACTACGCCCACGACCTGCCGGCGTTCGCGCACTATGCGCGCACCGACGCACGACTGGTTCTGGGAATTCTCGGTAAGCTGCAGTTAGTCGAACTCGCGTGCGCCCGCAGTCGCCTGACTGGCATGACGCCGGATCGGGTTGCCGCCAGCATCGCCTCGTTCGACTTTCTGTATCTCTCAGCACTGGCCAGGCGCGGTATCGTCGCGCCGACGGTGCGCTCGGACGATGCGCGCGTGTTCGCGGCGCAGGCCGGCGGTCACGTGCTCGAGCCAGTCACCGGTATGCACGACAATGTGTGGGTGTTCGACTTCAAGAGCCTGTATCCCAGCATCATTCGCACCTTCAACATTGATCCATTGGGTTATGTTGCGTCGAAGACGGCTGAAGATCTGATCGAAACCCCAAGTGGCGCGGCATTCAAGCGCGACCCTGGGATCCTGCCGCAGATGCTCGATGAGCTCTTCCCGCGGCGCGAAGCGGCCAAGCGGGCCGGTGACGCGGTCGCATCTCAAGCGATCAAGATTCTGATGAACTCATTCTACGGCGTGCTCGGTACGCCCGCTTGCCGTTTCGCGAATCCCGCGCTTGCTAACGCCATCACCGGCACGGGTAAAGAACTGCTGTTGTGGGCCAAGCAGTGGTTCGAACGGCAAGGCTTCGAAGTACTGTACGGCGACACCGACAGCCTGTTCGTGCGCGCGGGCAGCGACCCGACGCTCGGTGCACAACTCGCCGCGACCCTGACTGCACAACTCTCGGAGCACATATGTCGGCGGTGGGGCGTAGCCAGTCGCCTCGAACTCGAATTCGAGAAGCGCTACATCAAGCTCTTTCTGCCATCCATGCGCCACAGTTCAGGCGGCGCACGCAAACGCTATGCCGGCATGCGTGAGGATGGCGAGGTCGAATTCATCGGCATGGAAGTCGTACGGCGCGATTGGACCGAGCTTGCCAAGAATGTGCAGCGCGAGCTGTTCCGGCGCTTGTTCACAGGTGAGCGAGTAGATGAGTACCTTGCCCACATTGTGGCGCAGCTACGTGCCGGCGAACTCGATCACGCGCTCGTCTATCGCAAAGGGCTGCGCAAAGGACTCGATGCGTACACCGCCAGTACGCCGCCCCACGTAGCCGCGGCGCGCAAGTCGGATGAATCGCCGGGCCGTGTCATCGCCTATCTGATGACGCTGGCCGGGCCGGAGCCAGTCCACAAGCTCACGCAGGCGATCGATCGTGAACATTACGTCGAAAAACAGGTGCGCCCAGTTGCCGAGCCGGTGCTCGGCGCGCTCGGGCTCGAGTTCGAGCGCGTGATCGGGGATGAACGGCAGATCGGGTTGTTCTAGTTGGCGCGGGGATCGAGGCGGAAGATCATGCCATTCATCACCCAGTTGTCCTGCAGGTCGAGTTCGTATTTGCCGGAATACGCGTTGGCCACGCGGTGCACTTCGGTGGGCTTCGTCACTCTGGAGGCGGTCAGCTCGTACACCGTGCCGTCGATGCGCACGCGCACGTTTGCATCCGCCTCGAGCATCGGTGTCCACCGTGTACCGTCAGCGCCGGTTGCAATGTACAGGTCGTTGTCGAGACCGACTGCCCAGATGTTGATCGAATATGGGTCGCTGGGACGAAACTCCACCTGGATGGTTTCGATCGCATCGAGGGCAGTCCATTGCGCAGGCGCCGGCGCAACATCGCCACGCAGTGAACCGCCGGGGATCATGGTGATGGGGTCGCTGCACGCGGTGAGCAGCACGAGGATGGCACCGACCAGCAACCTATCCATGCGCAATTCCTCAGAACCTCTTCCTATTAGAGTAACCCAACCTGTGCGCGCGGGCCGTGGGTACTTTCCGCCACCGGTTGGCCGACCGCCGCCGGAGCGCTACAGTCACGCGTCATCAATCGGAGCTGGATCATGCAAGCCATTCGGATTCACAAGGCTGGTGGCCCGGACGTCATGCAGAGCGAACAGATCGAGCTGCCGCCGCCGGGCCGTGGTGAAGCGCGCGTTCGGCATGTACACATTGGTGTCAACTACATCGATACCTACCATCGATCCGGTTTGTACCCGCTGCGCTACCCGTCGGGTATCGGCGTCGAAGCGGCCGGTACTGTCGAGCAACTGGGCGAAGGTGCTCAGGGAGTCGCGGTCGGCGATCGGGTCGCGTACTGCGGTGGTGCACTGGGCGCCTACGCAGAGGCGAGCAACGTCGCGGCCAATCGGCTGGTGAAGCTGCCCAAGGGCGTTGGCACCGATGCGGCGGCGTCCCTGCTGCTCAAGGGCCTCACCGTGCAGTACCTGTTTCGTCAGACCTACAAGCTCGAGCGTGGGCAGACGATCCTGTTCCATGCTGCCGCCGGTGGCACCGGGCTCATTGCGTGCCAATGGGCGCGACACCTCGGTGTGGAGATGATCGCGACGGCCGGCAGCGCGGAGAAGGCAAAGCTGGCGCTCGCGCACGGCGCATCGACCGTCATCAACTACCGCGAGGAAGATGTAGCGACGCGGGTGAAGGCGCTGACCGGCGGGCGCGGCGTCCCGGTCGTGTACGACGGTGTCGGCAAAGACACCTTCATGGCGTCCCTCGACAGCCTCGAACCCAGGGGTCTATTGGTATCGTTCGGCAATGCTTCAGGCCCCGTGACCGGTGTCGATCTCGGCATTCTGGCGGCCAAGGGTTCGCTGTACGTGACGCGACCGACCCTTGCCACCTATACCGCGCGCCCGGAGGACCTTGCCGCGGCCGCCGCGGAATTGTTCGCGCTGGTCGAATCCGGCGCGATCAAGCCGAACATCACGCGCACGTTTGGGCTGGCCGATGCGGCTGCCGCGCATCGGGCGCTGGAAGGGCGCGAAACCACGGGTTCGTTGCTGTTGCGGCCCTGACGTTCAAACCATCCGCGATCGCCGCGCGTCCAAGGCGCCATGACGTGTGAAT
>JBGSQB010000201.1:0-37259 GCA_041738285.1 Pseudomonadales bacterium
CAGTGCCTGTTCGAAGGACAGGCGCAGCCCCGCCGCGGGCGCGGCGGCCTCCATGACCGCAACCGCCGGTGGCACGATCTCACGCCCGATCCCGTCACCGGGCAGTACCAGAATGCGTTTGTCTCTCGTCGCTTTGCCTTGCTGACTCATCTTTGCCTCTCTCATCCGCGTTCGAACAGCCACGGCGCGCGCAGGCGATGACCTGCTTCGAATGCGCGGATGGCATCTGCGTCCTCGAGCGTGAGCCCGATGTCATCGAGCCCATGCAGCAGACAGTGTTTGCGATGGGCGCCGATCTCGAAGGCGAGCGTTTTCCCGTCAGGCTTGACGATGGTCTGGGACGGCAGGTCGATGGTCAGCGCGTAGCCTGGGTTGGCATCGACCTCGCGAAACAGCTCATCGACCAATTGTTCTTCTAAAGCAATGGGTAGAAGGCCACTCTTAAAGCAGTTGTTGAAGAAAATATCCGCAAAACTCGGCGCGATCACGCAGCGGAATCCGTATTCATCGAGCGCCCACACCGCGTGTTCGCGACTGGATCCGCAGCCGAAGTTCTCCCGCGCCAGCAGAATCGACGCGCCCTGGTAGCGCGCCACATTGAGCACGAAGCGATGATTGATCTGCCGCTCGTTGGGCGTCTGCCCCATGTGACCTTCGTCATTGAAACGCCAGGCATCGAACAGGTTGTCACCAAACCCAGTACGCCGGATCGACTTCAAGAACTGCTTCGGAATGATCTGGTCAGTGTCGACGTTGGCGCGATCCATTGGCGCAACGACGCCCTCGACGGTCGTAAACGGTTTCATCGGCCCACCTCTGCGAACGCGCGGACGTCGGTGAAATGTCCCGCGATGGCAGCGGCGGCGGCCATTGCCGGGCTCACCAGATGGGTCCGACCGCCATGCCCTTGACGGCCCTCGAAGTTGCGGTTGGACGTCGACGCGCAGCGCTCTTGTGGCTCGAGGCGGTCGGCATTCATCGCCAGACACATCGAACAGCCAGGATCACGCCACTCGAAACCCGCGTCCGTGAAGACTCGAGCAAGCCCTTCGGCTTCCGCCTGAGCTTTGACCAGGCCGGAACCGGGCACCACCAGTGCCTGACGAATGCCCTTGGCAATGCGGCGACCCTTCACCACCGCCGCGGCGCTGCGCAAGTCCTCGATGCGGGCGTTGGTGCACGAGCCGATGAAGACCTTGTCGAGGGTGATGTCCACCATCGGCGTGCCCGCCGTGAGTCCCATATAGATGAGGGCCCGCGCCAGCTGATCTTTCGCGGCCGGATCGCTAACCGAGTCGGGATCTGGGACGCGATCGGTGATGCCGACCACGAGTTCAGGCGATGTACCCCAGGTGACCTGCGGTTCAACGGCGGCGGCGTCGATGCACACGGTGCGATCGAACGTGGCATCCGGGTCGGACACGAGCGTACGCCAGTAACGCTCCGCCACCTCCCACGCCGCCCCTCGGGGCGCGAATGGTCTGCCGCGAATGTAGTCGATGGTCGTATCGTCCACCGCGATGAGCCCGGCGCGCGCACCGGCTTCGATGGCCATGTTGCAGACCGTCATGCGGCCTTCCATCGACAGCGCCGATATCGCCGCACCGACGAATTCGAAGGTGCAGCCGGTGCCACCGGCCGTACCGATGCGACCAATCACGGCCAACACCAGATCCTTGGCCGTGACGCCCGGCGCCAGATGGCCCGTGACCTCAATCTTCATGTTGCGCGCCTTGCGCTGAACGAGGCATTGCGTTGCGAGCACGTGTTCCACGTCCGACGTGCCGATTCCTTGGGCCAGCGCGCCAAAGGCGCCGTGGGTCGACGTATGCGAATCTCCGCAGACGATGGTCATTCCGGGCAGCGTTGCGCCCTGCTCCGGGCCGACCACGTGCACGATGCCCTGGCGGATATCCCTGATGTCGAACTGTTCGATGTCGAAGGCGCGGCAGTTGTCATCGAGGGTGACGACCTGAATGCGCGAAATCTCGTCCTCAATACCTTCGATGCCGCGCGCGCGACCTACGGTGGGGACATTGTGGTCGGGCGTCGCGAGGTTTGCGGCCCGGCGCCACGGCCGGCGGCCCGCCTGCTTCAGCCCCTCGAAGGCCTGGGGCGAGGTCACCTCATGGAGCAGGTGGCGATCGATGTAGATGAGCGCGGTGCCGTCGGGTCGCTCGACGACCGTGTGCGCCCTCCAGATTTTGTCGTACAGCGTCTCGGCCACGCACCGCCTCCGGTCTCATGAGTCCAGGCGACGCACAGTACGGGCCCGCATGACATAATTCAAATTCATTATCTTCATTGAGTTCATTATGGAATGGAATGAGGTGCGTACGTTTCTGGCGGTGGCAGAAACCCGATCGTTCTCCCGTGCGGCTGAGGCACTCCACCTCACTCAGCCTGCGGTCAGCAAACGTATCCAGGCCCTCGAAACGAGTCTCGGGGTTGCCCTGTTCGACCGCGTCGGGAAACGCATTCATTTGACGGATGCCGGCCGACTGTTCGAGCCACGCGCCATCGCCCTGCTGGACTCGGTCCGCGACACGGAAACCCTGCTGCAGAACCTCCATGCCCGAGTCGACGGCCGCCTTAGGCTCGCCACCAGCCACCATGTGGGCCTGCACCGGCTCGCTCCGGTCTTACGCGCGTTTTCCCAGCGCTATGCGGAGGTGGAACTCGACATCCGCTTCATGGACTCCGAAGAGGCCCACGCCCTCGTGGGTAGTGGTGACGTGGAACTCGCCGTAGTGACCCTCGACCCATCGGGAGAAGCCAGCCTCACGGCGCAGAAACTGTGGGCGGATCCACTCGAGTTCGTGGTCGCCGCCGACCACCCCCTTGCCGATGCCCGCAACATCACGATCGAAACGCTCGGACAATGGCCCGCCATCCTGCCGGACCTGCGCACATACACCGGCCGAATCGTCGCGGCGCACTTCGCCGCCGCCGGCGTCGAGATTCGCACGGCCATGGCGACCAACTATCTGGAAACGATCGGCATGCTGGTCGGAATTGGCCTCGGATGGAGCGTGCTGCCGCGCACGCTGGTGCACTCGCCAGTCACGCGCGCAGATGTCGATTGCAAGCTACTCGGCCGCGATCTCGGATTCGTCGTCAATCCGGCGCGCACGCTGTCGAATGCAGCGCGCACCTTTATCGATGTGCTGAGTCAGTTCGCAGACGGCGGTAGTCGAGTCGGGTTCTGAGCGCGATGACGCAGCAGATGATCCATCAACACGAGCGCGACCATGGCCTCGGCTATCGGTGTGGCCCGGATACCGACACAAGGATCGTGTCGGCCAGTGGTCACGACTTCGACATCTTCGCCGCTCGCGTTGATGCCGCGGCCAGGAATTCGAAGACTCGACGTAGGTTTGAGCGCAATACTGGCGACGACATCCTCACCGGTGGAGATTCCGCCGAGCACCCCACCTGAGTTGTTGGAGACAAATCCGGCCGACGTCATTTCATCGCGGTGTTGCGTACCGCGTTGGCTGACTACGGCAAAACCCGCGCCGACTTCGACGCCCTTGACCGCATTGATACTCATGAGCGCATGGGCAAGATCTGCGTCGAGCTTGTCGAACACCGGCTCGCCCAGACCAATGGGCACGCCGCTGGCAACTACCGTGATTCGAGCACCGATGGAGTCGCCGTCGCGCCGCAACGTATCGATCATGTCGGCAATCTGCGTCACCACACTCGCATCGGGACAGAAAAAAGGATTGCGCGACACCTCATCCCAGTCCGCGAGCGCCGGCACGATGTCACCGATCTGAGACAGGTAACCTCGGATCGTCACCTGATGCTGCGTCGCGAGGTACTTTCGTGCAATGGCACCCGCCGCCACACGCATGGCCGTTTCGCGCGCCGATGAGCGACCGCCACCGCGATGATCGCGCACGCCATACTTCTTCTGATAAGTGAAGTCTGCATGGGACGGCCGGAATATGTCCGCAATCTTCGTGTAGTCGCGGCTGCGTTGATCGGTGTTCTCGATTGCAAGTCCAATTGGCGTGCCGGTGGTCATACCCTCGAACACACCAGAGAGAATACGAACGATGTCATCTTCGCGTCTTTGAGTGGTGTACTGCGACTGGCCCGGTTTGCGCCGGTCCAGATCGTGTTGAAGATCCGCCTCGCACAGCGGCAGGCCCGGTGGACAACCATCCACCACTGCACCGAGCGCAGGCCCATGACTTTCGCCAAACGTCGTAACGCTGAACAACTTGCCGAACGTGTTTCCTGACATCGAGCGTGGACCAAAATACGCTGCGGGAGTATCGGTTGCCGCCGTCAGCGTGGCAAGTTGCCGGCCTCGATGATGAACACGCCGTCGCCACCACCAACGAGATCGGGCCAGATGAACGGCAGCGACGGGTATGCGGCGGCCAGATGATGCGCGCTCGCTCCGACTTCGCCGACCAATAGCCCCTCTGGCGTCAAGTGCGACCGGGCATCGGAAAGGATCCTGCGCGCCACATCGAGCCCGTCACCGCCCGCCGCAAGCGCGTGACTCGGCTCGTGTCGGTACTCTTCCGGCATGGCGCTGAAATCCTGCGCGGATACATAGGGCGGGTTGGTCACGATCAGATCGAATCGCTTACCGCCGATGGCGTCGAATAGATCGCCCTGCAGCACGTGTACCCGGTCCACGAGCCCGTGCAATTCGACATTACGATGCGCAAGGTCGGCTGCTCGAGGATCGCTGTCACTCAAGTACACCGTCGCCGCCGGAAACTGCAGCGCGCATGCGATGCCAATGCAGCCTGAACCCGCGCACAAGTCGAGAATCAGTTCGGGCGGGGACGCCAGCCACGGCGCGAACTCGGATTCGATCAGCTCGGCAATCGGTGAGCGTGGAATCAGTACGCCTGGCTCGATCAGAAATCGACGATGAGCGAAGTACGCCTCGCCCGTGAGGTAGGGTACGGGCACCCGCGCATCGATACGGCGTTGCATCAACGCATGCAGCTGCGCGCATTCGGGAGCGGTCAAGCGAGCATCGAGCACAAACTCGAGCTTGTCGTGGGGGAGCTTGGTGAATCCGCGCACGAGCGCGACTGCTTCATCCCACGCGTTGTCCGTGCCATGGCCGTAGTACAACCGCGCCGACGCGAAACGGGTGGCCGCATAGCGCAGCCAGTCCGCGATCGTGATCAGCCCGTCGCTATCGTTCACCGACCCTCGAGCAGCTTGAGCAGCAGCGCGTTGACGCGACCCACGTACGCCGCCGGATCCTTGAGCGTGCCACCATCGGCGAGTTGGGCCTGCTCGAACAGCATCAGCGACAACTGTTCGAATCGCTCCTCGTCGGCTTCGGCATCCATTCGACCCAGCAATGGGTGCCGCGCATTGATTTCCAGACTCGGTTTGGTCTCCGGCACCCGCTGCCCGGCTGCCTCCATGATGCGACGCATCTGCACACCCATGTCTGCTTCCGCGAACACGAGGCAAGCGGGTGAGTCGACCAACCGACTGGAGGCGCGAACGCCGGCAACGCGATCACCCAGAGATTTTTCGATGCGGCCGACGAGGCTGGTCGTGTCTTTGGCTGGTTCGGATTCGGCGTCATCGACTGCATCCGGCAGATCCAGGTCGCCGCGCATGACGTCCTGCAGTGGCTTGTCGTCGAACTCGCGCAGTGAAGACATGAGCCAGTCGTCGATCCGGTCGTGGAGCAACAGCACTTCGATGCCGCGCTTCTTGAAGATCTCCAGTTGCGGGCTGCCCTTGGCGGTGTCGAAGTTGTCCGCGCACAGGTAATAGATCTTCTTCTGCCCCTCTTTCATACGCGATACGTAGTCGTCGAGCGACACACGCTGCTCCGCCACACCGAGGTGTGTCGATGAGAACCGCAGCAGCTTGGCAATGCCCTCCTGGTTGCCGAAATCCTCGGCGGGGCCTTCCTTGAGGACTTCGCCGAACTCGTCCCAGAACTCGGCATACCGCTCCGGCTCGCCGGTTGCGAGCTTGCCGAGCAGATCGAGCACGCGTTTGGTCAGCGCACTGCGAATCGTGGCGACGCGATCATCTTCCTGCAGGATCTCGCGCGATACGTTCAGCGGCAGGTCGTTGCTGTCGACCACACCTTTGACGAATCGCAGGTAGGTGGGCAGGAACTGTTCCGCATCGTCCATGATGAAGACGCGCTGCACGTACAGCTTCAGACCGCGCGGACGCTCGCGATTCCAGAGATCGAATGGCGCGCGCTTGGGCACGAACACGAGGCTCGTGTACTCGAGCTTGCCTTCGACGCGGTTGTGACTCCAGGTGAGCGGATCTTCGAAGTCGTGGGATACGTGCTTGTAGAACGCCTTGTACTCATCGTCCGACACGTCGGATCGCGAGCGCGTCCACAGGGCCTTGGCTTCGTTGATGGTAGTCCAGCCGGAACCATCACCGTCATCCTCGCCCTTGTCTTTGTCTTTGTCTTTGTCTTTGCTGGTAGCATCGGTCGACTTCAACTGCACCGGTACACCGATGTGGTCAGAGTACTTACGCACGACGTTGCGCACGCGGAAGTCATCGGCGAACTCTTTCGCATCGGGCTTGAGGTGCAGAATGACTTGTGTTCCGCGCGACTCGACGGTCGCCGGCTCGATCGTGAATTCGGCCTCCGCCTGCGAGCGCCAAATGACCCCGGTGTCGGCCGCAGCGCCAGCGCGTCGGGTTCGCACTTCCACATCGTCGGCGACAATGAAGGCACTGTAGAAGCCGACGCCAAACTGGCCGATCAGCGCCGCATCCTTCTTCTGGTCACCGGATAGACGCGACAGGAACTCGGCCGTTCCGGATTTGGCGATGGTGCCGAGATTGGCGATCGCTTCGTCACGACTCATGCCGATGCCGTTGTCGGTAACTGTGAGGGTTCCCGCATCCTTGTCGAACTCGATGCGGATCCAATAATCGTTGTCATCGCCAACGAGCTTAGGATCGGCCAGCGCCTCGAAACGCAACTTGTCGATCGCGTCGCTGGCATTGGAAATCAATTCGCGAAGGAAGATCTCACGGTTCGAGTACAGTGAATGAATCATCAGGTGCAGAAGCTGTTTCGCCTCTGTCTGAAAGCCGAAGGTCTCGGCTGCCGATTGCGCTTTGGCCATCACGGTCCCCGTCATTGACAACGTGGCCCCGACATGGGGGCCACGTCCTGCATTTCAAGCGCTTACCTATTTCCAGCCGGTCACTTCGGCGAGCGCATCGCCAATGTCCGCAAGGCTGCGTACGGTGCGCACTCCGGCCGCTTCTAGGGCGGCAAACTTCTCCTTCGCCGTGCCCTTGCCACCCGCAATGATCGCACCGGCATGTCCCATGCGCTTGCCGGCAGGTGCCGTGACTCCCGCGATGTAACCTACCACCGGCTTAGTAACGCTCTTCTTGATGAACGCCGCGGCCTCTTCCTCGGCACTACCGCCGATCTCACCGACCATCACGATGGCTTCGGTCGCAGGGTCCTTTTCGAACAATGCAAGGATGTCGATGAAGTGACTGCCCGGAATCGGGTCACCACCAATGCCGACGCACGAACTCTGACCATAGCCGCGATCGGTCGTCTGCTTGACGGCCTCGTAGGTGAGGGTACCCGAACGAGACACCACACCGACCTTGCCAGGCAGATGGATGTCGCCGGGCATGATGCCGATCTTGCACTCACCGGGCGTGATCACACCGGGGCAGTTGGGGCCGATCAGGCGAACACCCTGCACGTCGAGATAGGCCTTGACCGCCAGCATGTCGAGCGTCGGCACACCTTCCGTGATGCAGACAATCAGTTTGATGCCCGCCGCGGCCGCTTCTAGGATCGAGTCCTTGCAGAATGCCGCGGGCACGTAGATCACGGATGCGGTTGCACCGGTTTTCGCCACGGCCTGCTTGACCGTGTCGAATACGGGCCGATCCAGATGCCGTGTGCCACCTTTACCTGGCGTCACGCCGCCGACCAATTGCGTGCCGTACGCAATGGCTTGCTCGCTGTGCAGCGTGCCCTGGGAACCGGTGAAGCCCTGACAGATGACCTTGGTGCTCTTGTTGATCAGAATGCTCATGCCTTGCCCTCCGCGGCCTTGACCACTTTCTGTGCCGCGTCTTTCAGACTCGTTGCCGCGATGATGTTGAGCCCGCTCTGCTTGAGGCGTTCTGCACCAGGCTTCGCATTATTGCCCTCGAAGCGCACCACCACCGGCACTTTGACCCCGACCTGCTGCACCGCGCCAATGATGCCGTCGGCGATGGTCACGCAGCTGACGATGCCGCCAAAGATGTTGATCAGCACCGCTTTCACGTTGGCGTCCGACAGGATGATCTTGAACGCCTCGGCCACGGTTTCCTTGGTTGCACCGCCACCCACGTCGAGGAAATTGGCGGGACTGCCGCCGACATGCTTGACCAGGTCCATCGTGCCCATGGCAAGGCCAGCACCGTTGACCATGCATCCGATGTTGCCGTCGAGGGCGACGTAGTTGAGGTTCGATGCCGCTGCCTGGGCTTCGCGTTCGTCCTCCTGACTCGGATCGTGCATGGCCGCCACACGCTTCTGGCGATACAGCGCATTGCCGTCGATGTTCAACTTGGCGTCGAGGCAGTGGATGTTGCCCGCCTCCGTAACGACCAGCGGATTGACCTCCAGCAGTGAGCAATCCAACTCACTGAACAAGCGCGCCAGATTGAGGAACAGCGCGGTGAACTGCTTGACCTGATCGCCTTCGAGACCGAGCGCGAAAGCGAGTTCGCGGCCCTGATAGGGCTGTGCGCCGACCATCGGATCGATCGCCGCACGAATGATTTTCTCGGGTGTCTCCTCGGCGACCTTCTCGATTTCTACACCGCCCTCGGTCGACGCCATGAACACGATGCGACGCGAGCCACGATCGATCACCGCACCGAGATACAGCTCGCGCGCAATATCCGTGCAGCTCTCAACGTAGATCTTGGTAACGGGCTGACCGTTGGCATCGGTCTGGACGGTGACCATGTTCTTGCCAAGCCACTGCTTGGCGAAGGCCGCAGCGTCTGCCGCGGAGTCCACCAGCTTCACACCGCCGGCTTTGCCGCGGCCAC
Organism: Pseudomonadales bacterium; assembly: GCA_041738285.1. GTDB lineage: Bacteria > Pseudomonadota > Gammaproteobacteria > Pseudomonadales > Azotimanducaceae > SZUA-521. The sequence goes on from JBGSQB010000201.1 coordinate 9,064, forward strand.
CCGCGTGCACCTGAACCTTCACCACCCAGCGCTTGCCGCCGATCTTGCGGGTGGCTTCGGCCGCAGCCTCCGGTGTATCGACCGCGTGTCCCTTCGACACCGGCAATCCGAATTCCGCAAACAGGCCCTTGGCCTGATATTCGTGCAAGTTCATGTCAGTTGTTCCTAGGCTTTTTTCTTTCGGTTGACCATGTGAATCGCGTGGCCGGCGACGGCGAGTGCGGCCTCGTGCACCGCCTCCGACAGGGACGGATGCGCGAACATCGTCAACCCCAGATCTTCGGCGCTCGCATCGAACTCCATCGCGATGACCGCCTGCGCAATCAATTCGGATGCTTGCGGTCCGAGGATGTGCACGCCGAGCACTTTGTCGGTCCGCGCATCCGCAATGATCTTGACGATCCCTTCACTGTCGCCGGCGGCAAGCGCACGGCCATTGGCAGTGAAGCCGAACTGACCGACGTTGAACTGCTCGCCGTCACGTTTGAGTTCCTGCTCGGTCTTGCCTACCCACGCAATCTCGGGGTGACTGTAGATCACACTTGGGACGCACTCGTAGTTGACCAGCGGCTTCTGCCCGGCAATGCGCTCAGCAACCATGATGCCCTCTTCCATTCCCTTGTGCGCGAGCATGGGTCCACGCACCGCATCGCCAACCGCGTACACGTGCGGCGCATCGGTCGAGCAGAGGTCATTGACGTAGAGGAATCCGCGCTCATCGAGGTTCACACCGCTGTCAGGCGCAAGCAGCCCCTTGGTGTAGGGACGGCGCCCGACCGCGACGATGAGCTTGTCGACCGTGATCTCATGCGTACCTTCCTTGTCCTGATAAGTGACCACCACGGTCTTACCCTTCACCGTCGAGCCCGTGACTCTGGCGCCAAGACGAATGTCGAGGCCCTGCTCACCGAGAATCTTCTTGGCGTCGCGCGCGATGCGTGCATCCGCCATCGGCAGAAATTCTTCGAGGGCCTCCAGCACCACAACTTCCGAGCCGAACCGACTCCAGACACTGCCAAGCTCGAGGCCAATGACGCCGGCCCCGATCACACCGAGCCGTTTGGGCACCGCATCGAAGGCGAGCGCTCCTGTCGAGTCGACGATCAGTTCATCCGTGAGCGGCGTCGGCTCGATTGATACGGCCTCCGAACCCGGCGCCAGAACGACGTGCTCCGCCGACAGCACCGTCGCCTTGCCGCCGTGGGGTGTGTACTCGACCTTGCGGCCCGCGAGCAGCTTGCCGACGCCGGGGAGACCGTCGACACCGTTGCCCTTGAACAGCCCGGCGACGCCGGCGGTGAGTTTCTTCACCACGTCGGTCTTGTGGCTCATCACCTTGGCAATGTCGACCGACAGCTTGCCGGTCTTGATGCCGAAGTCCGGAAACTTCTGCGATGCCTCGACGAACTTGTGCGAGACGTCCAGCAGCGCCTTGGAGGGAATGCAGCCCCAGTTGAGGCAAGTGCCGCCGAACACTGGATTACCCTCATCGTCCAGGGATTTATCGATGCATGCCGTCTTCATACCGAGTTGCGCGGCACGAATGGCCGCGTGATATCCCGCCGGACCAGCCCCGATCACGATGACGTCGTACTTATCGGTCATTGCAGATGATTCCTCTCAGTTTACGTGGATCAGAGATCCAGCATGATTCGAGCCGGCTCTTCCAGCAATTCCTTGATGGTGATGAGGAATCGCACGGCCTCCTGGCCATCAATCAATCGGTGATCGTACGAAAGCGCGAGATACATCATCGGTCGCACGACCACCTCGCCATCCACTACGATCGGCCGCTCCTGGATCTTGTGCATGCCGAGAATGCCGGTCTGCGGAGGGTTGAGTATTGGCGTCGACAACAACGATCCAAACACACCACCGTTGGAGATCGTGAACGTGCCGCCGGACATCTCGTCAATCGTCAATTTGCCATCCCGCGCCTTGGTACCGTAGTCACGGATGTGATCTTCGATCTGAGCGAGACTCAATGAGTCCGCATCACGAATGACGGGCACGACGAGACCGCGTTCGCTGCTGACCGCAACACCGATGTCGTAGTAGCCGTGATAGATGATGTCGTTTTCGTCGATCGATGCATTGACCGCCGGGAATCGCTTGAGCGCTTCGACCGACGCGCGCACGAAGAACGACATGAAGCCGAGCTTGGTGCCGTTGTGGCGCCGCTCGAACTCTTCTTTGTAGCGCTTGCGCAGCGCAATCACCGATGACATGTCAACCTCGTTGAATGTTGTCAGCATGGCTGCGGTGCGCTGCGCCGCAACCAACCGCTTGGCGATGCTGGCACGCAACCGGGTCATCGGTACGCGACGTTCGGAGCGCTCTCCGGTCGTCTCGACGACTTGTGTCTGCGTCCTGGTCACCGCGGTTTTCGCAGGTCGATCGGTCGAGGCTTTGACAACATCTGCCTTGGTGACACGGCCGTCACGACCGGTGCCATCGACGCCCGCCAGATCGACCGACTTCTCGACTGCGAGTTTGCGCGCCGCGGGGCCCGCGCCTGCTGTTTTGGATTTGCCAGATTTGCCCTGCTCCTCGACCGCTGGCGCCGCCGCATCATCACTGCCTCTGGCGGGCGATGACGCCGCGCCCGCACCTTCGACGAAGATGGCGATGACTTCCTCGGACAGTACCGTATCGCCTTCTGCGCGCAGCACCTCCTTGAGCGTCCCATCAGTCGGTGCGACGATCTCGAGCACGACCTTGTCCGTCTCGATCTCTGCAAGCACTTCATCGCGCGCGGCGTGTTCACCCGGTTGCTTGTGCCACGCGGCCACCGTGCCATCGGCAATCGACTCCGGAAACGTCGGTGCTTTGATTTCAATCGTCACGATGCATACCTCTTCCCGCGTCTCGCAACTACCCGTATAGGGCGTCTTCCACGAGTCGCTGTTGTTGTTCGACGTGCAGCTGCATGTAGCCAATGGCCGGCGCGGCGGACGCGTCTCGACCTGCGTAGGTCAGATAGATGCCTTCGCTGTGGCGCAAGATCACGCGCCGCATGTGATGCTGACTCGCATACCAAGCGCCCTGATTCATGGGCTCTTCCTGGCACCAGATGACTTCCTTGAGGTTCGAAAACGGGGCCAGCGCCGTGCCCAGTTCCGCTTCCGGGAACGGATACAACTGTTCGAGGCGAAGAATCGCAACGTCTTTGGTGTCGTCTTCCCGCCGACGCTCCAGCAGATCGTAGTAGACCTTGCCACTGCATAGGATCACGCGCGACACCGCAACCGGATCGATCTGATCGATCTCCGGCAGCACCGTGTGAAACGCGCCGTCCGCCAGATCCTCGAGTGTCGATATCGCCAGCTTGTGCCGTAATAGACTCTTCGGCGTCAATGCCACGAGGGGTTTGCGCACCGGCCGTTTGACCTGACGTCTGAGCATGTGGAACACCTGCGCCGGTGTCGTGGGCACGCACACCTGAATATTGTGCTCGGCGGCCAGCTGCAGAAAGCGCTCCATGCGCGCAGAGGAATGCTCCGGCCCTGCACCCTCATATCCGTGCGGCAGGAGCAGCACCAAGCCGCACAGCCGCTCCCACTTCTGTTCACCACTGGTGATGAACTGATCGATCACGACCTGAGCGCCATTGGCGAAGTCACCGAACTGGGCTTCCCAAACCACGAGCGCGTTTGGCGATGTGGTCGCGTAGCCATACTCAAAGGCGAGCACCGCCTCTTCGGACAGCAGCGAATCGTACAGATCGAAAGTCGGCCACTCGGCCAGGTGATTGAGCGGAATGTAGCGTCTGCCGGTCTTCTGATCGTAGAGGGAGGCATGCCGATGCGAGAACGTGCCGCGACCGACATCCTGCCCAGTCAGTCGCACAGGGTGTTGTTCGTCGAGCAGCGTGGCATAGGCGAGTGTTTCGGCGTAACCCCAGTTGATGTCCATCGCGCCGGCGGTCATGCGCTGTCGATCTTCCAGCAACCGGCTCACCTGGCGGTGCAGGACGAATCCTTCCGGCACTCGGGTCAGTGCATCCGCTAATTCCTTCAGTCGAGGCAACGCGAACCGCGTATCCGCCGGTGTCGTCCAGTCATGACCAAGATACGGTGCCCAATCGACGTACAACTTGGTGTTCGGTTTCTTCACCAATGACAGCGCAACGTGCTCACCAGCTTCCAATGCCTCGCGATAGCGCTCGACCATCGCATCGGCGTCCGCCTGCAAAAGCACCTTGTCAGCTACCAGCTTGTCCGCATACAGAGTGCGCGTAGTCGGCTGCTTGCGGATCTTCTCATACATGAGCGGCTGCGTGGTCATCGGCTCTTCGGCTTCGTTGTGCCCGCGCCGCCGATAGCACACGAGATCAATGACCACATCCTTCTTGAACTGCATCCGATAGTCGACCGCAACCTGGGTGACAAACAGCACCTCTTCCGGATCATCACCATTCACGTGGAATATCGGTGCCTGCACCATGCGCGCGATCTCGGTGCAGTACTCGGTTGATCGCGCGTCGTCTTCGCGATGTGTGGTGAAGCCGATCTGGTTGTTGACGATGAGATGAATCGTACCGCCCGTCTTGTAGCCGCGCGTCTGCGACATCTGGAACGTCTCCATCACCACCCCCTGGCCCGCGAATGCGGCATCGCCGTGGATGAGGATGGGTACCACGAGGTTGCCATCGTAGTCCTGGCGCCGATCCTGTCGGGCCCGCACTGAGCCTTCGACAACAGGACCTACGATCTCTAGGTGCGACGGATTGAAGGCGAGCGCGATATGCATTTCGCCACCCGGCGTCATGACGTTCGACGAAAAACCCTGGTGGTACTTGACGTCACCGGACGCCAGCTTCTTCGGCGCCGCACCTTCGAATTCGGCGAACAGTTCACCCGGGTGCTTGCCGAGGATATTGACCAGCACGTTCAATCGACCTCGGTGCGCCATACCGATGACCGATTCGACCACACCGTGGGAACCGGTTCGCTGCAGTGCCTCGTGCAGCACCGGAATCAGACTCTCGGCGCCTTCCAGCCCGAATCGTTTGGTACCCGGGTAGCGGTTGTGCAGGTACTTCTCGAGCCCTTCGGCCGCCGTGAGCCGTTCGAGCACCATGAGTTTGGTGTCGACGTCGTACTCGGGATGACAACGCACGCTCTCCAGACGCTGCTGGACCCACAGCTGTTCCGCCGCGTCGACGATGTGCATGTATTCGGCGCCCACGCTACCGCAGTAGGTGTGCTCGAGCGCACCGACGATGTCACGCAGCGTTGCCCGGTCTGAGCCGTAGAAAAAGGAACCGGTCTGAAACACAGTGTCCATGTCGGCAGCGGACAGGTGGTGGTAGGCAAGATCGAGCACGGGCGCGGCTGGCCGCTTCATCATGCCCAGCGGATCGAGGGCCGCGCGCTTGTGGCCACGGTGACGGTAGGCGGCAATCATTTCCGTGACGCGAATCTGCTTGCGCTCGTGTTCCGACGACAGGTCCGTGGCGACGCGTTGCGGACGCGCGCGGAGCCGATTGCGCCCCAGCAGTTCGAAGTGACGCATCACGGTACTGTGCGGAATGTCGGGCGCGATCACGCCTTCGACGCGAGGCAGTTTCTCGAAATAGGTCCGCCACTCGGTGGACAGCGCGTTTGGGTCGTCGAGAAACGTCTCGTACAGCGCCTCGATATATGCAGCGTTGCCCCCAGCCAGGTGGGAACTCTTGCGCATCTGCTCGAGGAAGTTCTCGGCCATGGGTGCTCCAAGGCAACTAAGGTGACAAGTTTAGCGCGGAACGCCGGTCAGCCGCGGGCACCCCATCTCATGCGCGAGCGGATTTGGCATGTGGGAGCGGGCTTGCCCGCGAATGTCCCCAACCAGAACCGATGGCTTGTTCGCGGGTAAGCCCGCTCCCACAACCCCATCAGGTGCCCTGCTGCATCAGCATCGTGCGGATCTTGCCAATCGCGCGAGTCGGGTTGAGCCCCTTGGGGCAAAAAGCGACGCAATTCATGATGCCACGGCAGCGAAACACGCTGAACGGATCATCGAGCTCCGCCAGGCGCTCGGCGGTTGCCGTGTCGCGACTGTCTGCGAGAAACCGGTAGGCTTGCAGCAGCCCGGCCGGACCGATGAACTTGTCCGGGTTCCACCAGAACGACGGACACGAAGTCGAGCAACAGGCGCACAGGATGCACTCGTACAGGCCATCGAGCTTTTCACGGTCTGCGGGGGACTGTAGGCGCTCCTGGGCCGGTGCCGGGGTGTTGTTGATCAGGTAGGGCTGGATCTTCTCGTACTGTCTGTAGAACTGCGACATGTCGATCACGAGGTCGCGGATCACCGGCAGCCCCGGCAACGGACGCAGAATGAGCTTGTCGCGCTTGGCGACCGTCGACACCGGCGTGAAACAGGCAAGGCCGTTCTTGCCATTCATGTTCATGCCATCGGAACCACACACGCCTTCGCGGCAGGAACGACGAAACGTCAGCGTTGGATCATCCGCTTTCAGCAGTTCGAGCACGTCCAGTACCATCAAGTCCCGACCTTCCGGCAAAGCGAGATCGAAATCCTGCATGTACGGGGCCGAATCGGTGTCCGGGTTGTAGCGATAGACGCTGACTTTCATGGGTCAATTCCTAGTACTTGCGCACAGTGGGCTGGAATGTATCGACGGTCTTGGGTTTGAAGTTCACAGCACGTTTGCCGAGACGTTTTTCGCCCGGGAAGTACACCGAATGACACAACCAGTTGTCGTCGTCACGCTCCTGATAGTCGTCCCGCGCGTGTGCGCCTCGGCTTTCTTTGCGTGTGTCGGCAGCGATTGCGGTCGCTTCCGCGACTTCCAGCAGGTTGTCCAGCTCGAACGCTTCCATCCGCGCCGTGTTGAACACCCGACTCTTGTCCACGAGATGCGCCTGCGCGATACGATCGCGCAGCTCCGCAAGCTTTCGGATTCCTTTCTGCATGTGCTCTTCGGTGCGGAACACGCCAAAGCTCACCTGCATCGTATTCTGCAGTTCCTTACGCAGCGCCGCGACCGACTCACCGCCCACGCTCGACTCCCAGCGGTTCATACGCGTCATCGCGGCGTCGAGATCCGAGTCAGTGGCGTCGCGCACCGAGACACCCTGGCGCAGTGTTTCTTCGATGTACAGTCCCGCGGCGCGACCGAACACCACCAGATCCAGCAGCGAGTTACCGCCCAGACGGTTGGCACCATGCACCGACACGCATGCAACCTCACCGGCTGCGAATAGACCCGGGATCGGCACATCTTCGCCAGCCGCGTTAGGCGCGAGCGCCTGTCCGTTCACGTTGGTAGGGATGCCACCCATCATGTAGTGGCAAGTGGGCACAACCGGGATTGGCTCCCGCACCGGATCGACGTGGGCAAATGTCTTGGCGAGTTCACAGATCCCAGGCAGTCGACTGTTGAGCACCGCTTCGCCCAGGTGGTCGAGCTTGAGCAACACGTGATCACCGTCCGGGCCACACCCGCGACCATCGAGGATCTCCAGGATCATCGATCGCGCCACCACGTCGCGACCCGCGAGGTCCTTGGCGGTTGGGGCATAGCGTTCCATGAAGCGCTCGCCATCCTTGTTGATCAGATAGCCACCCTCGCCGCGGCATCCTTCGGTGACCAGAACGCCGGCGCCGGCGATGCCGGTCGGGTGGAACTGCCACATCTCTATGTCCTGCACCGGGAATCCCGCCCGCAGCGCCATCCCGACGCCATCGCCCGTATTCATGAGGGCATTGGTGGTCGAGGCATAGATGCGCCCCGCGCCGCCCGTTGCGAACACGGTTGCCTTGGCCTTGACGTAGACGACCTCGCCCGTCTCGATCTCGATGGCGATGACCCCCACCACCGCGCCGTCCTGGTTCTTCACCAGATCGACCGCGAACCACTCGTTCAGGAACGTGGTTTGAGCGCGCAGGTTCGCCTGATAGAGCGTGTGCAGTAGCGCATGTCCCGTGCGATCGGCTGCCGCGCAGGTACGCGCCGCCTGCCCGCCCTTACCGTAGTCCTTCGACTGGCCGCCAAACGGCCGTTGATAGATGCGCCCAGATTCGGTGCGAGAAAACGGTAGCCCCATGTGCTCGAGCTCGAACACCGCCTGGGGGCCAACGCTGCACATGTACTCGATTGCGTCCTGATCGCCGATGTAGTCCGACCCCTTGACGGTGTCGTACATATGCCAGCGCCAGTCATCGTTCGGGTCGTCGCTCGCGATCGCGCAGGTAATACCGCCCTGAGCCGACACGGTATGCGAGCGGGTCGGAAACACTTTGGAGATGACGGCAGTCTTGAGGCCGGACTGGGCCAGCTGCAACGCGGCACGCATGCCCGCTCCGCCACCGCCCACGATCACGCCGTCGAATTCCATGGTGCGCACATTCGACATGATCTATAGCCCCCAGAAGATGTTGACACCCCACAGGGTGTACACGAACAGAAACAGCAGGCAGCCCAGCTGGAAGATGACGCGGTATGTGGTCGCGTGCCTGCCGAAGTAATGCGGGCGAATGTAGTCTGTGCCCACCGTCCACATGCCGATCCACGCGTGGGCGACGGTCGCCAGCACGGCGAGGATGGAAAACACCTTCATGGGCATGCCGGCGAAATACGCGCGCAGGGTCGCGTGGTCCATGCCGGGATTCGCCAGGAAGAATCCGACCACACAGAGGGTAAACAGCGCGAGGATCACCGCCGAAACACGCTGAATGACGAAATCGGAGAGGCCGCTGCGCGACAGGCTCATGACGTTCTTCACCATAGCCATACCCCCATCAGTGCGACCAGCACGACCGTGATCACGATGCTCAGTTGCGCGCCGACGCGACCGCCCACGAGGCTGTCACCGATGTGGAAGTCGAGCAGCAGATGTTTGATCCCGGCGACGATGTGATACGTGAGCGCGGCCAGCACCGCGAGCAGAATCAGCTTGGGCAGCGGCTCGCCGATCAACTTGGCCGCTGCGGCGAAGCCTTCCTGCGAACCGAGTGCGAGATCGGCAAGATAGAGCAGGAGCGCGATGCCAACGAACAACAGCACTCCGGTAATTCGGTGCGTGATCGACGCGATGGCCGCCAGCGGCCAGGCGAATGTGTGCAATGGCAGATCGACCGGACGTTGTCCTTTCATACGCTGTGCCTTGTCGGGAAGTTTGCCGGATCGTCACGGCCCAGACGCGAGCGCGAGATCCGACGACGCGGAGCGAGATGATAGCCGCCGCGGTCCCTCCTTACAAACGCGAACGCGCCGCGCCGCGTCTCCTCATCGCGTTGCGTTATGTCGCGCTCACACATCGATTCCAGCGACCTGTTGCGTTGACACGGCGGGAACCTGATCTATAGTCTGCCGCTCCCATCGCTCACATTCTACGAAGGAAGCATCGCATGGCCGATCGAACCGCGCGGCTGTCCATCGACGGCATCAAAGAAGCCATCGAACTGCCCGTTTACTCAGGCTCGACCGGTCCCGACGTGATCGACGTATCCGCGCTCACTGCGCGCGGAATATTTACCTACGATCCGGGCTTCGTCGCCACCGCATCCTGTCAGTCGGCCATCACTTACATCGACGGTGACCAGGGCGTGCTCCTGCACCGCGGATATCCCATCGAGCAGCTCGCTGAGCAGTCCGACTACCTCGAGGTGTGTTACCTGCTCCTCAATGGCGAGCTGCCGACCGCCGATGAGAAGGCCCAGTTCGTCAACACGATCACGCACCACACCATGGTGCATGAACAGTTGCGCAATTTCTTCAACGGCTTTCGCCGCGCATCGCACCCGATGGCCATCATGTGCGGCGTCGTCGGTGCGCTGTCCGCCTTCTACCACGACTCACTCGACATCGACAACGAAGCGCATCGGCGCATCACCGCACATCGCCTGATCGCAAAGATTCCGACCCTTGCCGCGATGAGCTACAAGTACTCCGTCGGCCTGCCTTTCATGTATCCGAGGAACGACCTGGATTACGCCGCGAACTTCCTCTACATGATGTTCGGCACACCTTGCGAGACATACGAGGTCAATCCCGTGATCGCGCGGGCGATGGATCGGATCTTCCTGCTCCACGCTGACCACGAGCAGAATGCATCGACATCCACCGTTCGCCTGGCCGGATCGACCGGAGCCAACCCGTTCGCGTGCGTTGCGGCCGGAATCGCCGCCCTTTGGGGTCCGGCACATGGCGGCGCCAACGAGGCCGTGCTGCGCCAGCTGCGCGAGATCGAGTCGCCGAAGAATGTCAGCAAATTCGTGAAGCGCGCGAAGGACAAGAACGATTCGTTCCGCCTCATGGGTTTCGGACATCGCGTCTACAAGAATTACGACCCGCGCGCCAAAGTGATGCAGGAAACCTGCCGGGAAGTACTCGAAGAACTCGGCATCGAAGACGATCCGTTGCTGCAGATCGCACAGCAGTTGGAAAAGATCGCACTGGAGGACGAGTACTTCGTCGAGAAGCGCCTCTATCCGAACGTCGACTTCTACTCCGGCATTATCTTGAAGGCCATCGGCATCCCGACCGAAATGTTCACCGTGATCTTCGCCACCGGCAGAACGCCCGGCTGGATCGCGCAGTGGAACGAGATGGTAGGGGCACCCTACAAGATCGGCCGGCCACGCCAGTTGTACACAGGCCCGACCCGGCGCGATTTCGTGCCGATCGACAAGCGCTAGCTAGCTGTTCGTGGGTAAGCCCGCTCCCACAAGACGCCAATCTGTGGGAGCGGGCTTGCCCGCGAACGATTGCGTCAATCCCGCAGCCGGGTGATCAGCGAGGACGTATCCCAGCGCCCGCCACCGCGCGCCTGAATGTCGCCATAGAACTGATCGACTAGCGCTGCAAGCGGCAGGCGGGCACCGCGTTTGCGCGCCGCCTGCAATGCGATTCCGAGATCCTTGCGCATCCAGTCGACGGCAAAGCCGAAGTCGAACTTGCCCTGCGCCATGGTCTGGTGGCGATTCTCCATCTGCCAGCTCTGCGCCGCGCCTTTGGAGATGACGTCAATCACCGCACCAGTATCAAGCCCCGCATGCTCGGCAAAGTGAAGACCTTCGGCGAGTCCCTGCAGCACGCCTGCGATGCAGAGTTGATTGACCATCTTGGTGAGTTGGCCAGTGCCCGCCTCCCCCATTCGCCGACATCTTTTCGAATACGGCGCCATGACAGGTTCTGCACGTGCAAAGTCGGCTTGACTGCCCCCTGCCATGATCGTCAGCTGTCCTTGCTCGGCTCCCGCCTGACCGCCGGAGACCGGCGCATCGAGCCAGCCGCATCCCTTCTCGGCACAGGCTCGCGCAACCTCAATGGCGAGCTCCGCCGAGGCCGTGGTGTGATCAACGAGAATGGATTTCGGCGCGAGCGTTGCAAGAATGCCGTCGTCGCCATAGACGACCGCGCGCACATCATCGTCGGCGCCAACGCAGATGAACACGATGTCGCATGACCGCGCTGCCTCGGCGGGCGTACTACAGGTTTGGCCGCGAAACCGATCCGACCAGGCATTCGCGCGTGCCGCGCTGCGGTTGTACACGCGCACCGTGTGACCCGCGGTCGCAAGATGCCCTGCCATGGGGTATCCCATGACGCCCAGTCCGATGAATGCGACCGTCAATGGCTTGGTCATTGTGCTGATCTGTCCCGACTGAATTGCGGGACAGATAGCACGCGGTACCTGGAAATGAAAGATTTAGCCGAGTACCGCCTCTTTGGCGAAGCCGCTGTCGGTCAGCATGACACGCATTTCCTTGAGCGCTTCGACCTGGATCTGACGCACACGCTCCCGCGTGAGTCCGATCTCCGCGCCGACTTCTTCCAGTGTCGCAGGATCATGACCACGCAAGCCGAAGCGGCGACAGACGACGTCACGCGACTTTTCCGGTAACTGGTCGAGCCAGCCATCGAGGCGGCTCTTCATTTGCGAACTCTGCAGTACCTGCCACGGATCCTGGGTGCCTTCATCTTCGAATGTGTCCCAGGATGCCCGTTCCGGCTCCAGCACCGAGATCTCGGTGCAGTTGATGTCAGCCGAGAGATCGAGCAATTTGCGCACGTTCTCGACCGGCTTGCCGAGCAGTTCCGCCACGTCTTCCGCGGTCGGTTCGTGATCCAGTTTTTGCGTCAACTCGCGCTGCGCACGCAGGTATCCATTGAGCTCCTTGGCGATGTGAATCGGCAGGCGAATGATCTTCACCTGATTCATCAGGCCCCGTTCAACCGCCTGACGAATCCACCAGGTCGCGTAGGTGGAAAACCGAAAGCCCTTCTCCGGGTCGAACTTTTCGACCGCGCGAATGAGGCCGAGGTTGCCCTCCTCGATCAGATCGATCAACGAAAGCCCGCGGTTGAGGTAGCGGCGCGCGATCTTCACGACCAGCCGCAGATTGCTCTCGATCATCTGGGCGCGAGCGGCCATGTCGCCCTTCTGAACGCGCCGGGCAACGTCCGCTTCTTCGGTCGCGGACAACAGCCGCGAACCGCCGATTTCGGACAGATACATTTCGGTGGCGTCGCCAATGCCTCGGCTCGACGGCGGAATACCACCCGCGCTGCGGCGTCGACTGCGGCCCGCGCGTCGCGGCTTGGGCACATCGTCGTCAGCAACGACTTCATCGGGATCATCAAACAGACGATGACCGCCAAAGGTCACTTCAGCCATCTCGTCGGTGCCGCTGACATCCTGTTCTGCGTACATGCTCATCTCCCCGTCAAACCGTTTCCGTTGCGGTCGTTTCCGAATTCTCGAGGCCGCAGGCCGCGATCAGCGCATTGGTGTCGAAGGGCTTCTTCAACAATGCTTCCGCACCTGCTGCCAACACCCGTTGTTCGAGTTCACTGGTGTGATGTCCGGTCATGGCAATGACGCGCACGGCGGCAGTGTCCGCATCCGACTTCAGCGCCTGGCACACGGCAACCCCATCCATGCCCGGCATCATGATGTCGAGCACCACGATGCTGGGACGAAAGCGTTGCGCGGCCCGGCCCGCCTCGAAGCCGTCGAACGCACTTTCGACGGCGACGTGCGGGAACCGCAGCGCAAACAGGGCGGTGAGCATGCCGTTGAACTGACGATCGTCATCGACCACCAGCACCCGGGTCTGCGCTGCGGTGGCGTCAAACTCGGCCGGCAATGTCATGCCCATGCGCTGCGCAAAACCGATCACCGCCGCACGGGTGAAGCGCCGGTGGCCACCGGCGGTGGTACGGGCATCGATCAGACCCTTCTGGGCCCACTGCCGTACCGTCACCGGCGCTACACCGAGGAGCGCTGCCACTTCGTTGGGGCTGTAGATCTGTTCCGCCATGACTGGCCTACATCCTTGAACTCGTTTTTGTATCGATTTGATCGTTTAAATCGATTTAATCGATTACGGTTCGAACTCTGCCCCGTTCCGATTCCCCTGTCTAATACGCTTTTGTTATAAAACCATCCCGATCGCGCCAGGAATCCGTCAGGCGGTCCGATCGGGTGCTTCGAGCCCCAGCCGTTCGATGCTGTCTTGCCGCATCTTGAACTTCTGGATCTTGCCGGTGACCGTCATCGGGAATTCGGTGACGAAGTGCACATAGCGCGGCACCTTGTAGTGGGCGATCTGGCCCCGGCAGAAATCCTTCACGTCCTCTTCAGTCAGGGTCTCGCCCGGAACCGTCTGCACCCACGCCATCAGTTCCTCGCCGTATCTGCGATCCGGCACGCCGATCACCTGCACTTCGCTGATCTTCGGGTGGCGGTAGAGGAATTCCTCGATCTCTCGCGGATAGATGTTCTCGCCACCGCGAATGATCATGTCCTTGATGCGACCGGCGATGTTGACGTAGCCCTCGTCGTCCATCACTGCGAGATCGCCGGTGTGCATCCAGCCGGCCGCATCGATCGATCCAGCAGTCGCCTCATCGTTGTCCCAGTAGCCGAGCATCACGCTGTAGCCGCGGGTGCAGAACTCGCCGAGTTCGCCCCGCGGCAATACCGCACCGCTCTCCGCATCCACGATCTTGATCTCGACGTGTGGATGTACCTGGCCGACCGTACTGACCTGCTTTTCCAAGGGCGCGCCGATGCGCGTCTGCATGCTCACCGGGCTCGTCTCGGTCATCCCATAGGCGATGGCGACTTCGCTCATGTGCATTTCGGACTGCACACGTTTCATCACTTCTACCGGGCAGGGTGCGCCGGCCATGATGCCGGTGCGCAGCGCATTGAGATCGAAGCGCGCGAAGTCGGCAAGCGCGAGTTCCGCGATGAACATGGTGGGCACGCCGTACAGCGCCGTCGCCCGTTCCTGCGCCGCGGTTTCCAACGTCGCCTGGGGATCGAACGCCTGGGCAGGATAGATCATGGTCGCGCCGTGGCTGACGCATCCGAGGTTGCCCATCACCATGCCGAAACAGTGATACAGCGGCACCGGGATGACGAGCCGGTCCCGTTCGGAAAACTTCATCAGCCGCGCAACGAAATAGCCGTTGTTGGCGATGTTGTGATGGGAAAGCGTCGCGCCCTTGGGGAACCCCGTCGTGCCGCTCGTGTACTGAATGTTGATCGCTTCATCGAACTGCAGCGTGCGTTGCACCGCCGCAAGATCTGCTGCAGTGATCTCCGCCGCACGCGCCAGCAACGCATCGAACGCGATCATCCCGGGTCGGGTGCGCCCCAATGTGATGACGCATTTCAACGCTGGCAGACGGGCGAGATTCAATGCGCCAGCGGATTGCCGGGCGATCTCCGGCGCCACCGCCTCGAACACCGCGTTGTAGTCCGAGGTCTTGAAGGCATCGGTCATCACCAGGAACTTACAGCCCGACTGATTGAGCGCGTACTCGATCTCGGAAGATCGATAACTCGGATTCATGTTCACGAGAATCGCGCCAATCTTGCTGGTGGCGAACTGGGTCAGCGTCCACTCGGCCCGGTTGGTCGACCAGATGCCGACGCGGTCGCCTTTGACGACGCCGATCGCCATCAAGGCCCGCGCAAGCTCATCGACACGTCGACCGAATTCGCGGTAGGTCCACCGCACGTTTTGAAAGGGGACGACCAACGCTTCGTTGTCGGGAAAGCGGGCGATCGTCTGATCGAGCAGATCGCCGATCGTGATACCCAACAGGGGCACGTCACTGGTGCCCGATGCATAGCTGTGGCTGGTCAAAACTACCTCCTGTTGCTAAGCGTACGAGACGGGCTTCGTGGACGGAGCGAGTTCGCCGCGGCGAGCCTTGTCGGTCCAGCGGGCGAGCGCCTCGATGTACTCGCTCACATGCTCATCATGGGCCGGCGAAATCATCAGATGAATGCCTGGCGGTTCGCTCGTGCGACTCGACACCCAGCCATCGCGGAACAGTCCTGCGCCGATCGCGAGCACATCGAGATCCGCTGCGCCGAATGTCATCAGCGACAACTGCGGATTCCCGAATACCTCGAATCCGAGGTTTGAGACCTCCGTTGTGAGACGCTTGCGCGTGTCGATGATGCGCTGCGCCCTTTCGCAGTAGCCGGATACGCCGAGGTAGGTCATCACTGCCCAGGCAGCGGCAATTGCACCGCCGGGACGGGTGCCTGCCATGGTCGGTGTGTACATGTGTCCGCTCGGCCAGTCGTCGAAGTGATAACCCTGGGCCTTGTGCTGCTCGACGGTTCGATACATCACCGTCGATGCGCCTTTGGCCGCATACCCATACTTGTGCAGATCCGCCGACATCGACGTGACACCCTCGATCGAAAAGTCGTAGTCGGTGACAGGCTCGCCCAACATCCGCACGAACGGCGCGATGTACCCGCCGACGCAGGCATCGACATGCAGCCAGAGTTCGCGCGTGATCGTGATCTTGGCCAGCGTCTCGATCGGGTCTGTGACACCGAAGGGAAAGTTGGGTGCCGACCCCACCATCATGATCGTATTGGGCGTGACGGCATCCGCCATCGCCGCCGGATCGGCAACGAATCCGGCGCCCGTCGGCACACGGATGACTTCCAAGCCGAGGTAATGAGCGCCTTTGTTGAACGCCGGATGTGCCGTTCGCGGCACCACGACGTTCGGCACGCCTGCTACTGGGCGATTGATGCGACTCCAGTCGCGACAGGCCTTCATGGCCATGAGGATGCTCTCGGTGCCGCCTGAGGTCATGCCGCCTGCAGCGGACTCCGGTGCGCGCTGCAGATCGAGCGCCATCTCGACCACCTCGGCCTCCATCTTTTTCAGACTCGGGAATGCGGCCGGCCCAAGACCATTCTCGGAAATGAACGCGCCGTAGGCGTCGTGCGCGACGTTCAGCACGTCGTCGCCTGGATGAAAGACGTAGACGGATGCCCGCCCATCTCGCCAGTTCACGTCGCGCGCTCTGATCTGATCGAACTTTTCGCGGATGTTCGGCCAGGGCGTGCCTTGCTGTGGTAGCCGTGTTCGCATTGGGATCTCCATTGTGCAGAACCGATACTAACGCCCACGCGTTTATCCGGGCGAGTAGACTGTGCAGCCGAACTCCACAATGGACACTGTCGCCTCATGACCGAGCAGCGCCGTCCGCCGGCCATCGATCGACTGCTGCGTGATCCCGCCTTCGCGCCACTGATTGCGCAACACGGGCTCGGTGTCGTGAAGGCGCGAGTGCGCGCAATGCAGGCCGATGTGCGCGCCAACGGCGATACGGCATGGGTAGATGACATCCAAACCTGGGCCGCGCGCGCCGAACACGGGCTCGCGAACGACTTCGGTAACGGCTTAACGCCGGTCTACAACCTCACCGGAACCCTGCTCCACACCAACCTCGGTCGCGCGCTACTCAGTGAGCAGCTCGCGCGGACTGCGATCGAAGCCGCGACGCATCCGGTTGCACTCGAGTATGACCTGGATGACGGCGCGCGTGGCGATCGCGACCGATTGATCGAACCGATGCTGTGCGCGTTGACCGGTGCGGAAGCGGCGACCGTCGTCAACAACAACGCTGCAGCCGTGCTGCTGGTGCTGAATACACTGGCACTCGGCAAGCGTGTTCCTGTCTCTCGAGGCGAACTGATCGAAATCGGCGGCAGCTTCCGCATGCCCGACATCATCGAGCGCGCCGGGTGCCGCATCCTGGAAGTCGGCACCACCAACCGCACGCATCCGAAGGACTTCGAAAACGCGATCGACGCCGACACCGGTGTGCTGCTGAAGGTGCATCCGAGCAACTTCCGCGTCGAAGGGTTCACGCTCGAGGTCGAAACGCCGGCGCTGTCGGCCATTGCACGCCGACACCAGGTGCCATTGGTGATCGACCTCGGCAGCGGCGCGTTGATCGATCTGGCGCGGTTCGGTCTGCCTCACGAGCCAACTCCTGGTGAGACCTTGCGCCAGGGCGCCGACGTCGTGACCTTCAGCGGAGATAAATTGCTCGGTGCCGTGCAGGCCGGACTCATTGTTGGGCGTCGAGATCTGATCGAGCGCATCCGCCGCAATCCGCTCAAACGAGCACTGCGCACCGACAAGATCACGCTGGCGGTGCTGCGCGAAACGCTGAAGCTCTATCAGGAACCCGAGCGCGCGATGACCCAGATCCCGCTGCTGCGCGCCATGAGCGAGCCGTTGGCAGAGATCCACCAGCGCGCGCGCATCGTGCGTGATGCGATCGCCCCAATGCTCGATCATCGCTTCGTCACCACCGTCATCGACTCGCAATGCCAGATCGGCAGCGGTTCGCTGCCCGGAACAGCGCTACCCAGCGCCGCCGTCAGCATTCGCGCGTCCGATCGTCTGTTGCGAGCACTCATCACCAATCTGCGCGCGCTGCCGACACCGGTCATTGGCCGCCTGCACGACGGCGCTATTCTGCTCGACCTGCGCGCAACGCCCGATGTCGCCGATCTCGTTACGGAGCTTGCACAACTTCGAGTGCCGACCAAGTGATCATCACCCTCGCCGGCCATGTGGATCATGGCAAGACCAGTCTCGTCCATGCCCTCACCGGCGTGGACACTGATCGACTCGCGGAAGAGAAGCGCCGTGGCCTGACCATCGATCTCGGATTCGCATACGCCGATTTCGGGTCAACGCGCGTCGGCTTCGTCGATGTGCCCGGTCACCAGCGTTTCGTGCACAACATGGTGGCAGGCGTCGCCGCCGGACAGGTTGCACTCATCGCAGTGGCGGCAGACGACGGCGTCATGCCGCAGACACGGGAACACCTCGCGATTCTGGAACTCATCGGTGTCCAGAGGGCGATTGTCGCCGTCACCAAGGCGGATCGCGTCGATGCTGATCGCCTGACTGCCGCTGTCGCCGAGGCCGATGCGCTGTTATCGACATCGAGTATCGAGCGCGTTGCAACAGTCACCACTTCCGTAGCCACCGGACACGGCATCGATTCGTTACGGGCACAGATCGAGTCGATGGTCACCCCAAGCCCGCATCAACAGGGCGCAGGGTTTCGACTCGCGGTCGATCGATCGTTCAACGTGCGCGGGGCAGGTCTTGTCGTGACCGGGACGGTGCATTCCGGATCCGTGCGTGAGGGCGACGAACTCATCGTTGCATCGGCCGGCACGCCCGTGCGCGCGCGCACCATTCGTGTTCAGGATCGTCCGGCAGCCGAAGCGCATGCCGGAGATCGCTGCGCAATCAATCTGGCCGGAGCGGAACTCGCTGCAGTTGGTCGCGGTGACTGGGTCGTCGCGCCTTCCGCATTCAGTCCAACGCGAACCATCGTGCTGCAGCTGCGCGTGACAAACGATCGGCCGCGACCAGTACGTCATTGGCTACGGGTACACGCATACCACGCGACCAGTCACAGCGAGGGCCATGTCGCCCTGCTGGACACGCCGCCCCTGGCTGCTGGCAGCGCGGGGCTTGTCGAACTCGTTCTCGATGAACCGTTCAACGCAAAGCACGGTGACGCGATCATCGTCCGCGATCACGGCATGGACGCGACGATCGGTGGTGGCAATGTCGTCGACATCGCTGGCCCCGTACGTCACCGGCGTGCCGCCGACCGTCTTTCGATGTTGAAGGCCCAACAGACCGACAGTGCTGCGCAAGCGCTCGCGAACATGCTCACCCTCGATGCCGTCGAGCCATCGCTGCTACAGGCGAACTGGAATCTCACCGGGGACTTCCTTGCTGCGCTGTTCGACGACCAGCGGATGGTACGCGTCCAGCGTGACGGTCGCACGTTCTGGGAGTCGATCGACCGATGGCAGGCATGGACTGCCGACATCGTCGACCGGGTTGGTGCCTACCACAAAGCGGCGCCGCACAGCCCCGGCCTGAAACGCGACCAGTTGCGTCACGTCACTGATGTACCGACCAAGTGGCTCGATGTTGTCGTCTCTCAAGTCATCGGCAGGGGCGGGATCAAGGAGATCGGCGGTCACTTCAGTCTGCCGACGCACCGCGCCAAACTACCTGACGCGGATGCGCGGCTGCTCAAGCGCATCGAACAGGCACTTACAGGCACCGATCAACCACCGAGCACGGGTGATCTCGCCAAGCTGCTCGGTGTCGACCTGCCGTCCATCAAGACGTTCATTGCGCGCATGGCGGCCGAGGGATTGTTGGTGCGCGTGTCCGACAAGCGGGTCTTCATGCCTGCGTTCGTGAATCGCATGAGCGCCATTGCTGTGGAACTCGGCGATAAGGCCCCCGCCGGCTTTTCGGCAAAGGACTTCCGAGATGCCAGCGGGATCGGCCGCAATCTCGTGATCGATCTACTCGAGTACTTCGACGACCGTTCGTTCACGCGGCGCTATGGGGATCTGCGCCGCATCGTCGGCGATCCCAACCGGCTCTGATAGACTCCGCCGCGGAAGAGCATCGTCCCCGGTGGGGCGCGCGGCCTTCAAAGCCGTTGGAGCGTGCGACACGCTCGGTGGGTTCGACTCCTGCCTCTTCCGCAAGATCCAAAGATCGGGAAGCACCGGTCTTGAGAGCCGGCTTCGGAGCAACCCGACCGTGAGTTAGAATCCCACCGCCTCCGCAATTGCCGTGCAGACTCCAGGAATGCCGCGAGCAGCGCCTGACTCAAGCCCCTACTCCGTGACGGTCTACCCAGAGACGAGTTCCGAGTACGTCGCTCAACTGTACGCTGGGCTCTTCGAACTGGTTGCCGACGGGGTCGTTGCAGTTCATTTCCGTCGACCGCCCGGTGGTCCTCCCCGCGCCAACAGGCACTTCGTGCTGCGCATCGACGTCGACTCGGTCAGCCTGGGTCGAACCGTGCGGGCGTGCTTCGACACGGCGGACTGGCGCGACATCGCATCGATGGAGGATCTCACCGAATCGGACATCTACTTCAAGCGGGGCTACCACCCGGGCTTCCTTCACGAACTGCCGAGTTCACTGCGTAAAAAGATCGTTCCGATGGGGCTGCACTATGGCTGCTCGAGCCGCAACGAATCGGTCATGCAGTGCTTTGCCAGAGTACTGGCGCGCAACGCTGCGCCCGGTGCCTTCACCCAAAACCCGCTGAATGCCATCGGCCAAACGTTTGCTACACCACTCAAACAGGCCCTCAAGAAGGCGGGTCTCGTCAAGGCGCGAAGCGACACCATGTTCATCGACGATTTCGAAGTCGAGCCGGACGCACCGGCCGAGCCAATGGTGTTCTATCGAACGCGCGTGTATGGACCCACCGATGCCCCAGACAATTTCCGGCTGGGACGCATGGAGGAGGTGAACGAATTGCGGGTCAATACGGTTCGCGCCCTCCGCGCGCATTTCGGCGATCGATTCGTCGGCGGCCTGAGGCACTCCGCATTCGCGCAGCAGAGGTATGCCGACTGCCTGTTTCAAGACGACCAAGGTCTGCGCGGCCACCTCAAGGCCAGCAGGGAATGCCTGGTCAACGTCAATACCGCGGGGCTCCATGACTCGACCAGTTGGAAGGTCGCGGAATACATGGCTGCGTCGCGGTGTATCGTCAGCGAACCGATGACATACGAGACGCCGGAGCCGGTGCTCGAGGGTAAACACTACCTGGGATTCACGACGCCGGACGAATGCGTCGCGGCCTGCGAGCGATTGTTCGATGCGCCGGATTTTGCGGCCGGAATGCGCAAAAACAACTTCGACTACTACTGCGAATTCGTCCGCCCCGACCGGTTGATGTACCGGTCGCTGCGGACGCTCACCGATCGGTCTCAAATCGAACATCAAAGGGAAACCAAATGAAGGCGCTGGTCTTGGGTGCAGGCGGGTTCATCGGTAGCCACCTCGTGCACCGGCTCAAACGCGAGGGATACTGGGTGCTCGGCATCGATCTGAAGCGGCCGGAGTTTTCGGCAACCGGGGCAGACGAGTTCGTCATCGGCGATCTGCGAGACCAAGGGGTGGTCAAGGACGTTTTCGATCGGCCGTTTGATGAGGTCTATCAGCTCGCGGCGGACATGGGTGGTGCGGGATACATCTTCACTGGCGACCATGACGCCGACGTGCTGCATAACTCCGCACAAATCAACATCAACGTTGCCTACCATGCGTCGAAGTCTCGAATCGGAACGCTCTTCTATTCCTCCTCCGCCTGCATCTACCCCGAGTACAACCAAACCGACCCGGACAATCCCAACTGTGCCGAACACACGGCCTATCCCGCGATGCCGGACAGTGAGTACGGGTGGGAGAAGCTGTTCAGCGAGCGGCTATTCATGGCCTACCAGCGCAACCACGGCATGCGTGTGCGCATCGGGCGCTTCCACAACATCTTCGGGCCCGAGGGCACTTGGGAGGGCGGGCGTGAGAAGGCGCCGGCCGCGATGTGCCGGAAGGTGGCTGAAACGCGCGATGGCGGAGAGATCGAGATCTGGGGTGATGGTCGTCAGACACGTTCATTTCTCTATGTCGACGAGTGCCTGGAGGCCGTCAGACGTCTCGTGCGTTCCGACTTCTCCGAGCCCATCAACATCGGCTCGGAGGAGATGGTATCCGTCAACGCCCTCATCGCTATGGTCATGGATATCGCGGGCAAGCGCGTGTCCGTCCGGCACGTGGAGGGCCCGCTGGGCGTACGCGGCAGGAATTCCGACAACACGCTCATCGAACGACAGTTGGGGTGGCGGCCCTCGTATCGCTTACGTGACGGAATGGAACGTACGTATACGTGGATTGAAAGCCAGGTGAATCGCCGGGACGCAGGCTGAGTTCTAACGGTCCGCGTGCGGCCGCGTGATTCCTGGCCAGCCAACGCAGGCATCTTCCGCGAAACCCCAGCGAAAGTACCTTAGAGTGCCCCCAGGAACCCGCTGATAACGCCGCTGGCCTCCTTCAGGTGCGCCTGTCCATCCGGCCCCGTGTAGTAGTGGGTCGCGCCCTTCACCATATGCAGATGTTTGTCTTTATGGCCAACAGCATCGAAGAGACGCGTGGTATGACTGGGCGTACAGGCATCATCTGCCGTGTTGCCAATCACGAGCACCGGTACGCTGATCCTGCCGCCTGAGGAAATCGCATCGCAACGCGCGTCATCGAAGCTCCATTGACTGAGCCAGCTGCGCAATGTACAGAACCTCGCGAGACCCACGGGACCGTCGTTCACAACTTTCGGATCGCCGAGGTAACAAATGCCCGGCTTGCGATCGCTGGGCTCGATACTCGCGTCCAGCCACCTCGGGTCCGCCATGGTGCCATGCACCGTGAATGCGAATTCGCCGTAGGGACTGTCTGAGGCCCGAATGGCTTCAAGTTTGCGCTTGACCCAGGCGGTGATCCGACGGTTGCGGGCAATCTGGGCTGCGGCAAACGCGGTGAGAAATTGCGCCGAGTACGGCGGTTGGTTTGGATTGCTCGGATCGTACAGATTCAAGTCCCGATCGCGCACATCGGGTCGTGTTTCGTCGCTGATGGACGGGTCGAGCCACTCGGTAAAGATTCGGTGTCGACTGACGTGCGCCGCCAACATCATGACGGCGTTGGCCGGCGGCATCCGCGCGGCATCGACGACATACGGATCGCCCGCGGCCGTGTCCGCGATGCCCTTGCCCGCCTCCGCCAACGACTGGTACCACATCATCAGCGACCCGCCGCCTGACCAGCCAGCCAGGACGATGTTCGAATAGCCGAGGCGATCACGCGCATCGCAGATCGCTTCACCCAGATCGCAGGCAACCTTCTCCATGACCAGCGCATAGTCTGCGCCGCGATAGCGTGAGTTGGCCCACAGCACGTGATGACCGACCCGAGCGAGCTCTCGCACCATCGGCAGGTACATGCCACCCCCCACAGGGTGCATGAAGACGATGAGCGTGTCGGACGGTTGATCGATGGGCCTGATCAGATGACAGTCGAGCCCGACCACCGCACCGCCGCCGCCGTAGACATCGCTGTAGGTCGCGTTTTCCTGAAAGCCAACCGCATAAGCGATCCGCTCGCAGCCACGTGGTGTTCCCGGGTTGGTCATCGTCGTCATGAGAATTCCCCAGACACCACGTCAGAATCCAAGGAGCCTGGCATACCGATCCCGATGGAATGCCTGATTGCCATACAGGGATTCCAGCACACGCGCGCGCTTCAGATAGAAGCCGGCGTCGAACTCGTCGGTCATGCCGATGCCACCGTGGATCTGAATCAACTGGTTGGACATCTCGTGCAGGAAGTCGCCGACGCGGCACTTGGCAAGGGAGCAGAGCTCCGGCACGTCGTCTCTTCCCGCATCGATCGCCTGCAATGCGGCCTCCGCGCACGATCGGGCCAGTTCCATGCTGGTGAACAACATGGCAGCGCGATGACCGAGCGCCTGGAACGAACCGATGACCCGGCCGAATTGCTCCCGGGTCTTGAGATAGTCCAGGGTCATGTCGAAAGCTTGAGCCGCAGTACCCAGCATTTCGGCGCTCAATCCCGCCCGCGCGCGATCGAGCACCTGCTCGAGCAGCGCACCACCGCTACCGATGCTACCCAGCGCCGCATCGTCGCCCACGTCCACACCCTCGAACACCACGTTCGCGTAGCCGCGACTGTCGACCGTCGCCAGTCGCGTTCTGCTGATCCCTTGCGCGCTTGCAGGCACCAGAAACAGGGTCAGGCCATCTACGCTGCCCGGCTTACCGGCCGTGCGCGCGGCAACGATGAAGGTCGTCGCCGCCATACCTTCAACGACAAAGGACTTGGTGCCGGTGAGCTTGAATCCCCCACCGCGCTTCTGCGCTTTCAGGGCGATCGCTGCGGGTGCATGACGCGGACCTTCATCCGCTGCCAGCGTGAGGATTTCAGATCCCTTCACAACTGCTGGTAACAGCCGCTGTTTCTGCGACTCGCTACCGCCGAGCAACACCGCAGACGCGCCCACCAGTGCCGATGCAAACAGTGGCGAGGCAGTGAGCTGTCGGCCAAGTTGCTCGAGGACGACACCGAAGGTGAGAAATCCGAGATCAGATCCGCCGTAGGCTTCCGGAATCAATATGCCCGTCCAGCCCATCTCCACCATGGCCTGCCAGGTCGCCGGGGTGAAGGCCTGCGCTTCGGCGCTGTCGCGCATTTCGCGGAACTTCTGCACCGGTGATTCATCGCGTACCCAGGCCGTCGCCTGGTCTTTCAGCATGGATTGTTCTTCTGTCAGTGCCGCCATGGCCTAGCCCTTCTGTGTCGTCTCGGGCAGGCCGAGAATGTTCTTTGAGATGATGTTGTTCTGCACTTCGAAGGAGCCGCCGTAGATCGACATCGCCTTACCGCCCAGCCACTCGCGCACGGCGCCGAGTTCGGTGTTGGTGAAGGTCGCACCTTCCCAGCCCAGGCCCTGAGCGCCCATGAGTTCCACGGTGAGTTCCGCCTTGATCTGAGCCACCTTGGTTGCGGAGTTTTTGAGGATCGAAGCGGCCGCACTGACTTCAACGTTGCCACGGGCTTCCGCCGTGATCCGGGCGATGGTGAGCCCGTGTGCTTTCGCGTCCATCAGATGATCGACCAACCGCAGGCGCAGATCGGGGTCCGCCAGGCTGCCGTCCTCGTTGGTGCCCACATACGTTTTGGCTAGAACGTGAATTGGGGTGGGCTTCGCGCCGCTGCTCGCGCCGCGCGCGCCGGTCTGACTCTGACGTTCGTGCTGGAGCAGGCGCTTGACGACACTCCAACCATCATTGAGTTTGCCGAGCAGATCCGATTTCTCGGCGATGGCATCGTTGAAAAATGTTTCACAGAAAGGAGAAGCACCTGCGATCAACCTGATCGGGCGGGTTTCGACCCCCGGCTGATCCATGGGCAGCATCACAAAGCTGATGCCGTCGCGCTTGGCGGCCTTTGGATCAGTGCGCACCAGCGCCCCGCACCAGTGGGAAATGTCCGCACCCGATGTCCAGGTCTTCTGACCGTTGAGGACGAAGTGGTCGCCATTGTCCACGGCCTTGGTGGACAGTGAAGCAAGATCGGATCCCGCATTCGGCTCGGACAACCCCAGACACCAGCGCACCTCGCCGCTGGCGATGCCGGGCAGATGCCGGCGCTTCTGATCCTCAGTGCCATATTCGAGCAACGTGGGCCCGACCATGGTGATGCCCATGCCGGTCGTCAGCGGAATGTGATTGAACGCGCCGGCCGCGGTCAGCGCTTCGTTGATGACGCGGGCCTGCGGATGGCTGAATCCACCACCACCATATTCCACCGGCCAGGTGGGTGCGCCCCACCCTTTCGCCGCCAGGCGCGTGCGCCAGATTTCCAGATCCGGACCGAGCGTACCGGCATCCCCTTCCATGCCGATCCCTTTTCCAGCCAGCGACTTCGGAAAGTTAGCTGCAATCCAATCCCGCGCTTCCTTGCGGAGCGCATTCAACTCATCACTCATAACGGCTCTTTTCTCTAACGACTGAAATGGATTCGTGCCCCGGTGCGATTACGGGATACCGACAAGCTGCCCATACCCTATCATCACCCTCGGCGGCAGTGGGAGTGACAGACACGCAGAATGCCAGAGGCCGCGATGCGGCCTAAGGTGGCACCCAGGGCAGACGGGTGTCCTCAAAGAAGCTGGCCGTTGGGGGAAACACTTCCGGCGCATCCAGACTACCCAACGAGACATCGATGATTTCAGGGTGGCTCGCATTCACGCACGCAACATGCGTGCCGCACTTCGAACAGTAGTACCGAACGCCCTTGGCAGACGACTCGAGTCGGGCCGGCATTGCGGACTCGTATCGGAATCGATCCACGGGGACGACGAGCCAACCGACGTACGGCGCGGCATGGATGTGGCGACACATCGTGCAGTGGCAATTCACGGACAGGTATCCGCCATCGTCGATGGCGTACCGAATCTGCTTGCAGAAGCAACCGCCTCCGATCATGACTGTTGCTTCCGCTTGCGCAAACCTGCGGCGCTATTGAACGCCAGGCGCCCAGTTGCCATGGAACCCGAACGGCACACGGTGATCCAGATATGCAGTCGCGATCGGACCGTCAGCAATGTTCTGCGCATCCAGAATCACGAGGTGACTGGCCTTGCGTTCGGCGTCGTACACGTTGGCCATGACATAGCCATCGCCTTCCGCTGATTTCTCCGACTTCGGCACGAAGATCGGCTCGTTGGTCGCGCAGGCCGCACCGACGTCCCACAGATCGAGCTTGCCGGTCCGATGGTCGACTCGAGCGATCGCGTTGAAGCCACCGATCTTGAATTGCGGGTTGTTGTCGCAGGCCATGTAGCCGTAGCGGTACGGCAGACCGGCGAAGCGTTCGTCGAGCCGAGGGAACTCGCACGCGATGTCATTCAGTCGCTCCCACTTGTAGTCGTCGGAATTCTTGCCGAGGTCGAATGTCCAGCGCGTCAGTCGCGGCACGGCCTTGCTCGGGTCGCCCGGAGTACCGTCCGGCGATGGGAATAGCGGCGCCTGCTCGAACTCGCATACGTCGCAAGTGACGACGTCGCCGTTGCTGTGCGCATTCATCGGGTGAAACACGTAGGCGGGATCACCTTTGAACCAGCGCAAATCCGCTGTCGATCCACTGCGCGGCATGATGCCGATGCGCACACCTTTCTCCGGCTCCCAAGCATAGACGGGCGCCCCACTCATGGCGCGCTCCATCGATCCCGTCAGCGGCATGATCGGGAAGATCACGTGATCCTTGGTCACCATGAAGTCGTGCACCATGGCGGCATAGGGAGCCTTGAAGAACTCCGATCGAATCAGCTTGCCGTTGCGATCTGCAACATGAAAGGACATATCTTCGGAGATCATTCCGCTTGCGTTGTAGCCGAAGAACAGCATTTCGCCCGTCTCCGGATCGATCTTGGGATGCGCGGTCATGGGGCCAACCAACTTGCCGCCGAAGCGATGCGGCCCAATGGACTCGAGCGTCGCCGGATTGAGTTCGAATGGCGCATGCGCCTCTTCCAGCGCAAGCAACTTACCTGCGTGCCAGACGATGTTGGTGTTGGCGAGGCCATCCGTCTCCATCCCCTGAACACTCGGATCCGACTCCAGGGGATTGAACGCCGCGAACAGCGCCTGACCTGCCTTGCGTTCGGTGTTCCACTTCACGGTTCGTACCCAACGATTGCGGTACGACGCCTTGCCGTCGCGCAGGTAGAAGCCATGCACCATCCCATCGCCACCAAACCAGTGGTAGCCACCGCGCGGAGCGAACTGTGGGTTTGGTCCGTTGCGGAAGAACGCGCCGTGGAGCTCCTTCGGGATTTCGCCTTTGACTACCAGATCGGGTGCATCGCACTCCATGCCAATTGGCGCGAACCCGCCAATCAGGTTCGGATGATTAGGAAACGTTTTCGCCATCGGATTCTCCTGCCACGCAACAGTACATGATGTGTTCATGATGGACTCGCGTTCAGCTCACGCGCAACCCGCCGTCGACGGGAGAACCCAGGCTGCGACGAGGCTGTCGCAGTCGCTACCGAAGGCGTGATTCCGGGTGTCAGATGCAGTTTCGATCTGCGATACTGCCGCCCAATTCAGAGAGCCGACGACCGTGAACGCAAACTTGTTCAGGGCACTGACAGCAGTGATCGGGCGCACGCCACTACGCATAGGATATCTGCTCGCGGATCTGCTGACCCCGATTCACTACTATGGCTTTCCGGGACGTCGGCGCGCATTGCTCGCAAACCTCGCCGTGGCGCTACCTGACGCTGAACTTCGGAGACAAAATGCTCCATTTCGGGAACAACTCCATCTCCGCCAAAGTTACCCGTACGAATGACCGTAGGGTTTTTGAGCACTTTCCACTCCGCCGGGGACATGGTTGTATAACCACGTACACCCAGCACAGCAGTCAGATACTCGGCAGTGGCCTGGTTGGCCGCCAAGCAGGAGTACCTGCCC
>JBGSQB010000217.1:0-18898 GCA_041738285.1 Pseudomonadales bacterium
AACGCAGCCATCGCCCTGCCAGGTCGTGCCCTACGGGAGCTCGCCCAAACGCGCCGGACTGCGTTGCGTCCCTTGGCAATATGCTCGATATTCCCTGCGGGACGCGTCTTGTCCGACACGTTTGGGCGAGTTCTGAAAGTGTCATTGATTGCGGCGCACTACACTAGCTGCCTGCGACCGATTCCGCGAACCGATCCGCCATCAGGCGCTCCACGGTATCGACGATCGTCTGAGTCTGCGCATCCACTTCGAGGTTGATGCGCGCGCCGATGACGCACGTGCCGAGCGTCGTGCGCGCGATCGTTTCGGGGATGAGGCTCACCGCCAACTCACTGGCAGCCTGATTCAACGCGGCAATGGTGAGGCTGGCACCGTCGAGGGCGACGAAGCCCTTCAAACTCAGGTAGCGCATCCAATCGACCGGTACCTTCAACCAGAGCGTCCGCTCGCCCACGCCGGCCTCGATGCGGACCACGACCACCGTACACGCGACATGACCCGACAGAACGTGTCCGCCAATCTCATCGCCGAACTTGAGTGAACGTTCCACGTTGACGTGGTCGCCCATTTTGACCGCGTCGAGGTTACTGCGGTCGCGCGACTCGCGGATGACGTCGAAGGAAGCGAGATTACCCGTCACGTCAGTGACGGTCAGGCAGACACCGTTGATGGCAACCGAAGCGCCCAGATCGAGGTTCGCGCTGAGCGCACCCACATCGATGGTCAGGTGACGAAGGCCACCGTCATCGACCACCCGGCGCACGGGACACAGACCCTGCACGATGCCGGTAAACACTCAACGCCGCCGTTTCGGCCGGCTCAGATGGACTTGGCGAGCAGGTCGCGACGAACCACTTCCCGATCGATATAGGTGATCCACTGACCGCAGATGCGTTCGTTACTTGTATCCCGGTTGGCGCGGGCGATACGGCGCCCTTCACTGAAGGCATCCCGCGCACTGCTGAGCTTGTCGTCGTTGAAGAGGCACATGCCACGCACGACGTGCGTGTTCTGAACCTTCTTTATGCCGCCCTTGCGCAGCGCGCCATCCGCCGCCTCGACGCACTTCTTGAAATCATCCTTTTCGAGGTAGAGCTGGGACAGGCGTGCATAAATCTCACCATCATCCGCTTTGACGGCCGCTTTCTGGAACACATCGATCGCCTCGTCGACTTCCTGGGCCACCTGGTAGGCCTGGCCGAGGAACTGGAGGTTCTTGGCCGTGTCCGCCACCTGACCGTCTTTGATGCCCTTGGCGAGATACTTGGCGGCGCGAATCGGCACTTCTTCCTGCATCAGCAGTCCGGCGAACGACATGATGTCGGACTCGGTACTGAGGAACTTGCCAGCATGCGCTGCTTCCATTGCATAGAGCTGCTTTTTGTCCATACCTTCCTGGCCGTAGACACCAGCCAACTGAATCCAGTATTCGCGCTTGGGGAAGTCGCGCACCAGGATCTCGAGGATCTCGAGGACCTTGTCCCAATTCTCCTTCTCGAAGTACAGATAGCGCAGCAGCTGCCACCAGTTCTCTTTGATCGCGGTTCCGCGCGTCCTGGCGATGTCGATGCCAAGCTCGATCTGAACGATGGCGTTACTCCAGTCCTGCATCTGGTAGTACACCTGGCCCATGAAGATGTGCGGCTCGGGACCCGGGTTGTTGGCCTTAGTCAGCCACAACCGCATCGCGTCGAGGGACTTCTGGAACTTGTCGGTCACGAAGTAGAGCTGCGCCAGGCTGTAAATGGTCCCGACTTCGAGTCCTTCGGGAATGTCCTCACCCTGAGCCACCACCTGCTCGTAGTGGTAGATCGCCTTGTCGTAGTTTTCCAGGCTGAAATAGGCGTAGGCGAACATGTTGTGCACCTGGCCCTTCTCGTTACCGTTCAGACCCTTGTCCGCAATCATGTCGTTGAGAATGGCCAGCGCGCCCTGAAAGTCCTTGGCGTCGATCGCAAGCTGCACTTCCGACAGCTTCTTGTAGGTACGCTCGCTCATCGTCGGTACGCGGCGGGTTTTCTCGGGCCTTTGCGACGGGGCGTCTTCGGCGGCGGCCACGGTCGCCGTCAACTCGGGCGCCACGACGTCCGTGAGGAGAGTTGCTGCGAACAACACGATGGTGGCTACGGCCAGGTACTTGATCATCTTGAACATCAGCTGATCCCCAATCACGGTTAGCCGTCAGACAACTCGAACTTGATCAGATTGCGGACGCCAGCGACTTCCACCGGGCTGCCATCCACGACCTTCGGCTTGTATTTGAACTTGAGCGCGGCCTGCACGGCCGCGCGATCGAAAATGCCTGGCGGCTGCGCCTCGATCACAACGGGGTCACGGACAGCGCCAGTTGTGGTCACGATGAACTCGAGCAGCACATAGCCTTCGATGCCACGTGTTTGCGCGCGTCGCGGATACACCGGCGCCACTTTCACGATGGGCAGGTACTCGCCATCGGAGCTGAAGCCACCGGTGCCCGCCATGTTGAGTTCGACGTTCGGATTGACGCTGCCGATCGCCACACCCATGCTCGCAGTGCTTTGGTCGAAGGTGGGCTGCGGCATATCCGGGGGCGGTTCGTCCGGCGGCGGCGGCGGCTTTGGCTTACGGTGCTTGAGCTGCAGGTCCTGATCGTCCTCGAGGCGAACGAAGTCGACGATCTTGCCGGTGATGTTGTCGGTGAAGGCACTGCGATCGCTCTTGATCAGCGCCTGCATGAGGAAGAAGAGCGCCACGGTCACCACGGCACCCAACGTCACCCCGATTGCATACCTTTGGAACACGCGACTGTCTCCTCAGTTCTCGGTCGCAACCGCGACTTCGGTGATACCAGCGCCACGCGCAGCGGCCAGCACGGCCATGAGCTTTTCATTGGTCGCCTTGCGGTCGGCCTGCACCACGAGGCCACCTTTCGGGTTCTCAGCGTGAATACGCTCGATGTGCGCCCGCACGGCAGTGGGATCGACCCGCTTCTTGTCGATCCAGATCTCCCCGGACGGGCCAATGGCCACCAGCACGCTGACAGTCGGTTTCTGCACCGCGGTCAATGCATCCGGCCGCAGTACTTCAATGCCCGCTTGTTTGATGAAGGTGGCCGTCACGATGAAGAAAATCAACATGATGAAGACGACGTCGAGCATCGGGGTGAGGTTGATGTCCATCGGCTCTTCACTGCGGCCATGTCTGCTTTTCATCGATCCCCCCGGCTCAGTGGTCTTTCGTCAAATGGTCTTCGAACAATTCGATCTCGAAATCCACTCTTCGTTTCAAAAAGGTTGCACCCAGGAGACCCGACAGCGACGCGATCATGCCGGCCATGGTCGGAATCGTAGCCATCGACACGCCGGCGGCCATGGATCTTGCGTTGCCGCCCTGAGTCGCCATGGCTTCGAATACCGCGATCATCCCGGTCACCGTACCCAGCAACCCCAGCAGTGGGCATAGGGCCACGCAGGTCTGGATGAGCGGCAGCGAGCCGGTGATTTTCTCCGTGGCCTGGGAGATCAGACTCTCGCGAATCTGGTGTGCACTCCACGAACGACGCTCGGGGCGGCCCTCCCACTGCTCCGTTGCAGCTGCGAAGACACCCTTGTGCGCGGTGTTGAAGTACCACATCCGCTCGAACAGCATCGTCCACATGAAAAAGGTCAGCAGCGCGATGTAGTACAACACGCTGCCGCCCTGATCCATGAACGAGACGATTGCTAAATAGAAGTCGTTGAACATTGGACTAGCCCAGTGCTCGTCCGCTTTGCTCCGCCGCTTCGGCGATCAGACCAGCACTCTGCTCTTCGAGTACGTGTATCAATGACTTCGACCGGGCGTTGACGATCGCGTGCAACAGCACCGTCGGGATCGCGACCACGAGACCTTCGACCGTGGTCACCAGCGCGGTCGAAATACCGCCTGCCATCGTCTTCGGGTCACCGGTACCGAACAACGTGATGGCCTGGAATGTCAGGATCATCCCGATGACCGTACCGAGCAGTCCGAGCAGCGGTGCCACGACGGAGATGACCTGAATCAGAGTGATATTTCGTGTCAGCTTGGGTGTTTCCCCCAGAATCGCTTCGGACAGCTTCAACTCCAGGGTTTCGACATCGACCAGCTTGTTGGCGTGATACACCTTGAGCACCCGGCCCAGCGGGTTGCCTTCGTCCGGCGTCGTCGACTTCTTCTGGGCGTTCACCTTGCCGCTGATGACGGTCAGGGTGAACAGACGCTCCAGTGCCAGCAAAACTCCCAGGATGCCGATCAGGATGATCACCGAGCCGACCGGTCCGCCTTGGCCGTCGCAGAACGGCAGGTAGCACTCGCCCTTGGCGATGCCGCCAAACGGGGTGCCGGCCTGTTCGCCGAAGGTGGCCGCTTGAATCAACAGGGCCAGCAGGGAGCCGCGCGTCGGGTCCACTGCGAAACCGACGAGCTCGCCTGGAGATGCCTCCGACAAGTCTTCCGTCGTGTTCGTGTACCGTGCCGCCGGCTGACGGGCCAGTTCGACGAGCGCCTGCACTTCTGGCGCGAAGTTGATGTACTCGCCATCGGCGATCAGGTTGAATGCGCCGACGCGAATGACGTCGGTTTCCTTCTGTTCACCGTTCAAGAGGGTGACCGACGAACGGAACCGCGAGATCTTGCCGGACTCCGTCATTTCGCGTTGCAGCTCGAACCACAGCTGCTCCATTTCCTCGATGGTGGCCAGCTTGCTGGCAGTACCCATCTTGGCGGCCAGTTCGCCCAGCCACTCACCGCGATTCGGGTATTCAGCCGAGATGATCGAGCCCTCGAACAGACCGCGGGTATCGCCCGCCACCTGTTGCAGTACCCCGAACAGTTCGCGCAACGATCCGAGACGCTTGTTCAGCTGTTCTTGCAGGTCACCGATTCGAATCTCGTTTTCTTCGAACTGGGTCTCGAGGCGCTCGCTGCGCTGCTCCTCCCGGGTTCTCTGCGTCTTGGCGTTGCCCAGCAGCCGCGCCTGAGCGTCCTTGTCGCGACGAAACTCCTGTTCGCGCGCGGTGTGCTCGCGCGACTCGACGATGCGGCGCTCCTCAACGAGCTTCAGCAGATCGTCCAGACTCGATGCTTTATTGACCTGCAACTCGACCTGTGCGGTAGGTGCCTCCGCTGCCGCATCCGCGGCCTCCGCGGCATTTAAAGTCAGAGAGAATGACAGCAGACCGGCGCCAGCGATGGCTGCGGTGGCGCGGGAAATCATCAGGGTCATTGTCTTCATTGTGCGGCTCCCGGTGCAGCGATCGGCAGAGTGAGCAGGTCGACGGACAGCTGCTTACGCGCCATCCGGATGCCGTTTCGTACCGGCGTCGTAAATTCGTCATCAAGAACGACCCATGCGTTCTTCGCCGGGTCCCAGGAACCGGTCTCTTCGCCGTCACTGGTCTGATACACGAGCGCGATGCGACCCACCTTCAGCACGTCGACGACGCGGTCGGTGCCGTCGACTTGGATCTGGTCGGTATACGCTTCCATGGTGCGGCCGTACTCATTCTCGATCTGATAGGCCCGCAGGATCTGACTGAACTTCTCGGACGCCGCGACGTCGGCGCGCTCCATCATTTCGCGTAGCCGTTCAATGCGATCGTTTCGCTCCTTCGTCAGGAACGGCAGATCGAGCGCAACGAACTGTTCCAGTCCGTCGATCATGCGCAGCATCAAGGGCGTGATCTGACGCTCGATCACCGTCACCTTGTCGATGGCGCTGGACAGGTCGGTCATTTCCGCCTGCTGGTTGGCCACCTGCTTTTCGAGCTGGCGGTTGTAGACCTGCAGACCTTCGATCTCCTTCAGCACGGTCTTGTACTCCGCGAGCAGCTTGCGCGTCTCTTCCGTG
Organism: Pseudomonadales bacterium; assembly: GCA_041738285.1. Classification (GTDB taxonomy): domain Bacteria; phylum Pseudomonadota; class Gammaproteobacteria; order Pseudomonadales; family Azotimanducaceae; genus SZUA-521. The sequence goes on from JBGSQB010000217.1 coordinate 5,849, forward strand.
AGCGCATCCACCCGGGCCTGCGATTGCTTGGCCTGGGTGTTGAGACGCCCGCCGACCCCGAAGATGTCGTTGAGGGTGGCCCCATACACGGCAGGTGACCCTGCCAGCGCGACGCATGCCAATATCAGCACGGATGCCGATAGCCTATGAATTCGAGTTTCTTTCATACGACTTCCCTAACGATGGAGTGCCAAAGTGTCCGACATTCAGATTGATCAGGCAGAGAGGAATCGACGCAGAGTCGACCACAAAAGAAAACGTCCGGCGGGCATCCTGTGCACGGTTCTGCCACGCAATCCCCTCCATTCCGAGCTTCTAATAATTGAGTGAGCTCTGGAACCAGGGAACGTCCGCGGTACCGCTCGCAGTTGAACCAAATTGGTCCGCACTCGAAGCCGCCCAACGCTGGCGCCGATAACGCCCCGCCCCATCAATAGACGCTCGAAGCATCAACAAACGATCTGGCGTTGTCAAGGCAAGAGATGATGCGCTTCCCGGCGTCGCGGACGATGAGCGCAACGCACTCACAAATGCTTCTTGAATAGGTCCAGCGTTCGTGTCAGTGCAACCTCGGCGGACGGTGCATCGAAACTGGCGCGATGATCACAATTGAACCCGTGATCCGCGGCATAGACGTGCACGGTCACCTCGGGATGACGCGCTCGGATCTTGTCGACGTCGGTCATCGGAATGTGCGCGTCGAGTTCGCCGAAATGCATGACGGTTGGGCACTTCGGCTCGCGCTCGAGTTGTCCCGCGATACCGCCGCCGTAGTAGGCTGAAGCAGCGGCGACGCCTTTCAGATCACAAGCCGCCAACCACGTCAGCAGACCGCCAAAGCAATAGCCGACGACGCCGACGTTGCCGAAACGAGATGCGTCCTCGATGCTGGCCTGCAGGTCGAGCAGGGTTTGCTCCATCTTCAACTTCCCGCGCGCGATCTCAACGCCGCGGGTCATGGCAGCGCCGTCGTATCCGAGTTCTACGTCACGCTCGACACGATCGAATATCTGGGGGGCAACCGCTGCGTAGCCAGCCGCGGCGAAGCCGTCGGCAACCGCACGGATGTGCGCGTTGACACCAAAGATCTCCTGAATCACGACGACGGCGCCGCGCGGCTTGTTGGCGGGCATGGCCCGATAGCCGCCGAAGGTGAATCCGTCCACGGCCCGAAGTTGTATGCGCTCGCCCACGATTGCTCTCCCCTTTGCCTCGCTCTGACTGCACAGCCCAGCCTAATCCATGGGGCTCTGAGGGCCAACAGGGCCGAGGAGGTGTCATTAAACCGTAACAATGCCCAACCACAATGCGCCCGCCATTCAATACAAAGGAACCGTCAATGCCCGTGAACGTCCCGGTCCGCTCGGCGCAACTGGCCATTTCGGCAGCCGCCGCCGCATTCGTACCCCTATCTGCGAGCGCGGGCGTCACCGTGTTCGAAGATGAGACGACCGCCATTGAGTTCGGCGCCCACATTCAGTTCGCCGCCGCCTGGCTCGACGATGATGTCGAAGGCAGCCAGAGCGAGAACTTCTTCCGCCGCCTGCGGCCCTATATTCAAGGAACCCTGAACGACGAGTGGGCCGGTCGCATCGAAGTCGACTTCGGTAAGTCCTTGGACGACGACGAAGTCCAGGTGAAGGATGCCTACATTTCCTATCTCGGACTGACCAACCACACCGTCGAGATCGGCAACACCAAGACCCCGTTTTCGCGGGAGTGGATGACCTCTGGCAAGCGCCAGCAGACGACCGAGCGCGGCTTCGTTGGGGATCACAATTTCGGTACGCCGGACCGCCAGATGGGGCTGCGTCTGCTCGGCCAGAACACCGACAAGTCGCTCACCTACGCCCTCGCCGTCGGCGGCGAAGACCATGATCCGGACGTCCGTCGCATCGACTTCGACTCCCCCGCCAACACCAGCAGTGACTGGAACCAGGGCTATGTCATCGCCGGCCGACTGGATTGGCACCCTTGGGGATTCATGGCATTCGACCAGGGCGACTTCGAGCGCGGCGACTTCAAGGGCAACTTCAGCGTCGCAGCCTTTGCCTGGTCCAATGGCGAGGACAACAATACCTATACCGGTCCCGGTGACACCGCACTCAGTCTGACGCGTGCCGACCTCGACTCGGCAGATGGTGTGGAACTGTCCGCGGGTCTGCGCGGCCGAGGTATCTCAGCAGACATCGAATACAACCTGATCCGCGCCGACACCGTTGCCAACGGATTCACTGGCGGTGTCTACCGCAACGGCTCGACCGAGCTCGACAAGTTCCATCTCGAAGGTGGGTACATGCTGCCCGGCAACAGCTGGGAGATTGTCAGCGCGTACGAGACGCTCGACGCGGACAACTACGACAACACGTGGGAAGCGTACGAAATCGGTGTGAACTACTTCTTCAAGAAACACGACGTCAAGCTGCAACTGAATTACCGCCACGGCGAGAACGTATTCGGCGAGTCCGGTCATGACGCCGACTCCATCGTCGCAATGATGCAACTGGTATTCTAAAGGGCGATGTCGCAAATCCTTCACGTGCAGCAGGTAGCCTCTCGTGCGAACGTGCCCCGTGGTTGGCCGACTGCGACCGCGAAGCCTGTGGAGAAGCGACATACATCGTGACAGCCAATACCATTCTGCTCGTCGAGGACGAACCGGAAGTCAGGGAACTGCTTTCGTACACCCTGATGCGAGCAGGATTTCGCGTGCTCGAGGCGCACAGCGCCGAAGCGGCACTGCAGTTGCTGGACGGTCCGCCACCGGCACTTGCGATCATCGATTGGATGTTGCCCGGCACGAGTGGTGTGGATCTGGCCAAACGTCTACGCCGGGATCCCGTGTTGCGCGATATGCCGCTGATCATGTTGACCGCGCGCGGCGAAGAGTCCGACAAGTTGAAGAGTTTCGAGTCAGGCATCGACGACTACGTCACCAAGCCATTCTCGCCAAAGGAATTGGTGGCGCGGATCAAGGCACTGATGCGCCGAAGCGGAGCGGCGAGCGAAGGTGTGCTGCAGACGGGTTCGCTCACGCTCGATGTCTCTTCGCATCGGCTCACGGTAGGCAATCAGGAAGTACACATCGGTCCGACGGAGTTCCGGTTGCTCGAAACCCTCATGCAAAGTCCGAACCGCGCCATGGATCGCAGTCAGTTGCTCGATCGGGTGTGGGGCCGCACTTCGTACGTCGAAGAGCGGACCGTGGACGTGCATGTCCTGCGTCTTCGACGAGCGCTCGCACCGCATGGACTGGAACACGTCATCGAGACGGTGCGGGGCGTCGGCTACCGTTTCACGCCACCATGAGTCGATCCCGGGCACTGAGGGTCATAGCGTTTCGCATCGCCGGTTTCGTGACGGTCGCAATCACGTTGGGCGTCGCGACAGGCGCTTGGGGTTATGCGATGTTCATCGCGCTTGCGCTTTGGTCAGCCTGGCATGTGCGTCAGTTCATCTTCTTCTCCCGTTGGGCCAAGCACCCGCTGTCACGGCCCGAAAATGACAGCGACCCCTGGCGCGATCCGACCCTGCATCTGTACCGAACCATCGGCGCGGGCCGTGCGCGCGTCCGCCGTCTGCTGTCCCAGTTACGCGGGTTGACTGCGTTGACTGAAGCGCTTCCCGATGCCGCAGTCGTCATTCGACGCACGGGCGAGATCGAGGCGTTCAACTCGGCCGCCTCCGCAGTGCTCGAACTGGCGAAGGACGAACGAGGCAACAATATCGTGTCGCTGCTGCGACATCCGTCATTCAGTGCGCTGGTCGCTGGTCGAGTGTCGGGTGACATCATCGAGATTGCCCTGCCCCGCGCCCCCGAGAGGCACCTCGAGATCAGGCGCATTCCGATCGACTCGCGTCGACTGCTCATTCTGGCGCGCGATGTAACGCAGTTGAATCGATTGCTCACCTTGCGTCAGGACTTCATCGCCAATGTGTCGCACGAGCTGCGTACACCGCTGACCGTCATCCTCGGATACCTCGAAGCGCTCGATGAGCCCGACGTCGATGCCGATGAGATGCGCGTGCTCTACGGCCGCCTGCGTGGCCCGGCCAACCGTATGAAGGCGCTTGTCGACGATCTGCTGCTCCTGACGCGACTCGAGTCCAGCCCGGCTCCCGGGCCGGATGACATGGACCCGGTCGACGTCGCCGGAATGCTCGCAGATATCGTTGCGGGCGCGCAGCACGTCGCAACCCCGCGTCACCGCATTCGACTCACGGCCGAACCGCAGTTGCGAGTGCGCGCCGCTGAGTCGGAACTGCACAGCGCATTTTCGAACCTCATCACAAACGCGGTCCGCTACAGCCCCGACGGCGGCGACATCGACGTTCGATGGTACGCCGACAACTCCGCACGGTTCGAGGTTTGCGATCACGGCCTCGGTATCGCGCCGGAACATCTGTCGCGCATCACCGAACGGTTTTACCGCGTCGATCTGGCGGGTGCGCGTGTGCGCGGCGGGACAGGTCTGGGGCTCGCGATCACCAAGCATGTGCTGAAGCGCCACGGCGCGACGCTCACCGTCAAGAGTGAACTCGGCAAAGGCAGCTGCTTCACCTGCACCTTCCCGGCTACTTCCATCGTTACCCAACAGCAACCTCGGGAATTCGTATGATGAAAATGATGGTCATTACCGCGTCGGCAATGCTTCTGGCGTTGCCCATGCCAATTCGTGCATCCGATGCGACGATCGATTCCGACCTGCCCCAGTATCAGCGCGTCAGTGGTGTCGCTGGAAACCTCTCCAGTGTCGGTTCCGACACGCTCGCCAATCTCATGACGCTGTGGACCGAGGCGTTCAAGCGTGAGTATCCGAACGTGAACATCCAGGTTCAGGCGGCGGGATCATCCACGGCGCCACCTGCACTCACTGAAGGCACGGCCAACTTCGGTCCGATGAGCCGTGCGATGAAAGACAAAGAGATCGAAGCATTCGAAGGTCGGCACGGTTACAAGCCGACACCGATTCGCGTCGCCATCGACGCACTCGCGGTCTACGTCCACAAGGACAATCCGATCACTGCGCTGACCATCGAACAGGTCGATGCCATCTTCTCAGTGACGCGTCGATGCGGCGCCGCCACTACCGCGCGTACCTGGGGCGATCTCGGTGCGACCGGCAGCTGGATCGACCGACCGCTGCAGTTGTACGGGCGCAACTCCGTGTCCGGTACGTATGGCTACTTCAAGGACGTCGCCCTGTGCGGCGGCGACTTCAAGAATACCGTCAACGAACAGCCAGGCTCGGCGTCGGTCGTGCAAGCTGTGACTTCCTCGCTGAACGGCATCGGCTATTCCGGCATCGGCTACAGAACCTCCGGCGTGCGGGCACTGCCACTCTCGACTCGCGCGGACGTAGCGCCGGTGGCACCCACGGTAGAAACCGCGGTGGATGGGACCTATGCGCTCGCACGTCATCTATACCTGTATGTCAACAAACGCCCCGGCGCACCGTTACCTCCGATTGAAGCTGAATTCATCAAGCTGGTGCTCTCGAAAGCCGGCCAGGAAGTCGTGGTGAAGGATGGCTACATTCCGATTCCGTCGCGCCTCGCCGCGCGCGAAGTCCGCAAGGTGGAATAGCAGCTCATGGCAAAACATGCGATCGGCCGTCTGCGGATGCGGCGCCGCGTCATAAACACCTTGACGACGCGTCTCGTCGGTCTGGGCGGCGGCGCGGTGATTGCGGCGATTGCGTTGATCTTCTTCTATCTGCTGTGGGTCGTCGCACCGCTGTTTCAGTCAGCTACGGTCGATGCCACGACGCAAATGACTGCGGGTAGCGAGCCGCCCCTGTTGCTCGACGTCGATGACAACTCCGAGATCGGGCTCGAAATCGGCGCCAATGGCGTCGCCCGGTTCTTCGCGCTCAGCGATGGTCGCGATATCGACACGTTCGAACTGACCAAGGAGTCCATCACCCAGGTGGTTCGGGCGCACGGCGGCAACAATCGATACGTGCTGCGCACGCAAAGCGGGCTGTTGTTCATCGACACGCGCTACGCGGTCAGCTTCGATGGCGATGAGCGCAGCGTTGCACCAAAGATCGAGTTCCCGTTTGGTGACACGCCGCTCGACGTCGGCGACCTCGGCAGCTTCGAGGTCTATCGCACGGACGAATCCGTCTCGATTGCAGGATTACGCACCAACCACGAGTTGGTCCTCATTCAGTTCGATGACGCACCCGCTGGCTTACCGCTCGAGTTCGGCACTACCAACGAGGTGCCGCTCGAAAACACGTTTGACCGGGTCGTGTTTGGCCCGCGGGGCGACTGGCTTTATCTGATCGACCGCAGCGGCACCATCGAAGTCTTCGACATCGGTGTTCAGCGGGCGCCCCGACCGGTCTTCCGCGGTCAACTGGTGCCGGAGCGCGCAAAGATGCTCGCCGTCGAGCCGATGATCGGCCGCTACTCGCTGTTGGTGGCCGACGATCGCGATCGTGTCACCCAATGGTTCCTGGTGAGGGACGAGTTCGGGTACCGAATGGCGCCCGCGCGGTTCTTCGAATTCGACGCGAAGCCGCGACTGCTGATCGCAGAACCCAGACGCAAAGGGTTTGCCGTCGTCGATGATCAGAACCGCGTTCACCTCGCGTACACCACGTCGAATCGCGTGACAGCGACGGTGAGTCTTGGGGAAACCATCACTGAGAATGCGGTGCTGTCGCCGCGCGCCGATCGACTGCTCGTCAGCGGTGATGGACAACTCGCTGTCTTCGATATTCACAACGAGCACCCCGACGTATCGGCGACTGCGCTCTGGAGCAAAGTTTGGTACGAGGGGTACGTCGAGCCCGTGTGGAGCTGGCAGTCCTCGGCGTCGGACAACGCGTTCGAGCCGAAGTTCTCGCTGACGCCGTTGGCCTTCGGCACCCTGAAGGCGGCCTTCTATGCCATGCTCGTTGCGATGCCGCTCGCAATCATGGGCGCGATCTACACCGCCTATTTCATGGCGCCGACGATGCGCCGCTGGGTGAAGCCGGGTATCGAGATCATGGCGGCCCTGCCCACAGTCATTCTCGGATTCCTCGCCGGCCTCTGGCTCGCACCGCTGCTCGAAGCCAACCTGGTCGGCATCCTGTTTGCGGTGCTCATTCTGCCGCCGTCCATATTGCTGTTCGCGCGCCTGTGGCAGTTGCTGCCGGTCGGGATCACCAAAGCGTGCAGCGGCTGGTATGGCGCCATCATCGTGCCAGTGATGATTGCGGTGCTCGTGTTTGGTATGGAGGTCGGCCCGCGCATCGAGATCGCGCTGTTTTCCGGTAACGCCAAGGCATGGCTGCTGTCGGAACTGGGACTCGAGTATGACCAGCGCAACGCGCTCGTGGTCGGAATTGCCATGGGATTGGCGGTGATTCCCACCATCTTTTCCATCGCCGAGGATGCGATCTACGGGGTGCCACGTCACCTCATCAATGGTTCACTCGCACTCGGTGCCACCTGGTGGCAGACGCTTGCGCGCGTAGTGCTGCTCACGGCGAGTCCGGGCATATTCTCGGCGGTCATGATCGGCATGGGGCGCGCGGTCGGCGAGACCATGATCGTGCTGATGGCAACCGGCAACACGGCGGTCATGGACATGAACATGTTTCAGGGGATGCGGACGTTCTCCGCCAATCTCGCGGTCGAGCTGCCCGAGTCTGAAGTCGGCGGGACACACTATCGCGTGCTGTTCCTCGCAGCGCTTGTTCTGTTCCTGATCACCTTTGCCTTCAACACCGTGGCCGAGCTCGTGCGTCAGCGCTTGCGCGCCCGGTACGGGAGTCTGTGATGGCGGCGCGCAAGACCATGGGATGGTTCGCAAGCGGCGAGCCGTGGATCTGGCTCAATGCGGCTGCGGTCGGCATCAGTATCTCGGCCGTGATCGGACTGCTGCTGCTCATCGGCATTCAGGGTCTGTCTCATTTCTGGCCGGCAGACGTCGAGGAAGTGAAGTTACAGGGACCCACTGACGCAACCACCCTGCTCGGCGAATGGGTGGGCAGCGAATCGATTCCAGCGCAACAGTCTCGCGAAGCAAACCCATCTGTCGAACTGCCGGGCGAAGAGCTCACCGTGTCGCGACGGCTGCTGAAGACGGGCAACCGACGCGAGGCGCCACCAGACTTTCGCTGGATCAACGCGCACGACATCGTGTCGACCCACACGCCCGTGGATGCCATTGCGATCGAACGCATGGAGTGGGGGAATCTATATGGACGGCTGATCAGCGTCACGATCGACCAGGGTGAACCTGTGACAGGCGATGCGGCAGTGGCAGCCCTCATTGCCGGCATCGAACGGGTCGGTGAGCTGCGCGACTCGGTGAGCGAACTCGAGCATGGCGCAATTCAGGCGGTCAACAAGGGCCTCGAACGTATCCGGCTCGAGCGTCGGGCTCATGCCCTGGCTGGTACGACCGATCCGCAGGACGAGGCGCGGCTGCAGCGGCTCGAAACGGAACTGCAGGCGCAATACATCGACGCCGAATCCGAGCTTCGCGCCGCGCAGGCGTCGCTGCGTCGCGACAGCGCGCAGATCCGGCTGTCCGACGGCAGGTCCGTCGATTTGAATCTAGCGGATGCGGTGCGGGCGTGGTTCCCAAACCAGATGACCTTGTTCGGCAAACTCGGCCACTACGCGTCGAGTCTGCTCATCTTTCTCACCGAAGCACCACGCGAAGCCAACACCGAAGGGGGCATCTTTCCGGCCATCTTCGGCACCGTGATGATGGTGCTGCTGATGTCGGTGCTCGTCACGCCATTTGGGGTGGTCGCTGCCGTGTACCTGCGCGAATACGCACGTCAGGGTGCGTTCGTCAGGTTGATCCGAATCGCGGTCAATAATCTCGCCGGCGTACCTTCCATCGTCTACGGCGTGTTCGGCCTCGGTTTCTTCGTGTACTTCGTCGGCGGTTCCATCGATCAGTTGTTCTTTCCAGAAGCCCTGCCGGCGCCAACATTCGGTACTCCCGGATTGTTGTGGGCATCATTGACCCTGGCTCTGCTCACGGTACCGGTCGTGATTGTCTCGACCGAAGAGGGCCTGACGCGAATCCCGCGTGCTGTGCGCGAAGGCAGCCTGGCACTGGGCGCAACCAAGGCCGAGACGTTGTTTCGCATCGTGCTGCCGATGGCGAGCCCATCGATCCTCACGGGTATGATCCTCGCCATTGCTCGCGCGGCCGGCGAAGTCGCGCCGCTGATGCTGGTGGGCGTGGTCAAACTCGCGCCCGCTTTGCCCCTGGACGGTGAGTTCCCGTTCGTTCACCTCGATCGGAAGTTCATGCACCTCGGTTTCCACATCTACGATGTTGGATTCCAGAGCCCGAACGTCGAAGCCGCTCGACCCCTGGTTTACGCAACGTCGCTACTTCTGGTGACGATCATTCTCGGACTCAATCTCACAGCCATCATGTTGCGCGGTCGGCTCGAAGCCCGCTATCGCTCCCTGGAAGGATGAATTCATGAACGAACCAAGCAGTGCGATGCAAAGGCGTAGTTATGTGTCGATGCCGACCGGCGCCGAAGCATCGACCGCGCACTCGCTCGAAAACGAGACGACCTGCATCGAGGTGGATGACCTCTCCCTCTACTACGGTCAGGCGCCCGCGCTCAAGGCGGTGTCACTGGTCATTCCGAAACACCGGGTCACGGCATTCATTGGCCCATCGGGGTGCGGCAAGTCGACGCTGCTGCGTTGCTTCAATCGAATGAACGACCTGATCGATGGCGTGCGGACCACAGGTTCGATCCGTCTCGAGGGCAACGACATCAACGCGGCCAACCTCGACGTGGCGCAGCTGCGTCGGCGCGTCGGCATGGTTTTCCAGCGCCCCAACCCATTTCCGAAGTCGGTCTATGAAAACGTGGCCTACGGACTGCGCCTGGAGGAGAAGCTCGCGCGATCTGAAATGGACGACCGGGTTGAGTGGGCGCTGCGCAGCGCGGCGCTCTGGGAAGAGGTCAAGGACCGTCTGCGCGAGTCGGCGCTTGGACTCTCCGGCGGTCAGCAGCAGCGTCTGGTGATCGCGCGCGCCGTGGCGGTAAAGCCCGATGTGCTGTTGCTGGATGAACCCGCGTCGGCACTCGACCCGATCTCGACGCTCAAAATCGAGGAACTGATTCACAAACTGAAATCGGACTACACCATCGCCATTGTGACGCACAACATGCAGCAAGCGGCACGCGTGTCGGATTACACTGCGTTCTTGTATCTGGGCGAACTCGTAGAGTTCGATACGACCGAGACCGTGTTCACCAACCCGACTCAGAAGCGCACGGAAGACTACATCACGGGCCGCTACGGTTAGCGATCCGAGGAGGAGAACAGTGAGTCGTCATATTTCAGAACAGTACGATGCCGAGCTCGAGTTGGTACGTCGCCGCTTCATGGAGATGGGCGGACTCGTCGAGCAGCAGATGCGCGACGCCGTTCAGGCGCTCGTCACCCACGATAGCGCACTCGGCGCTCAAGTGCGTAAGCAGGATCACGAGGTGAACCGCTACGAGGTGAGCCTCGATGAGCAGTGCATTCACATCATCGCCCGGCGACAGCCGACGGCGAGCGACCTGCGACTCCTGGTCACGATCATGAAGGCGAGCACGGACCTGGAGCGCATCGGCGACGAGGCCGACCGCATTGCACGCATGGCGATTTCCGCAGCGGGACACGAACTACCACAGAACCACTACGACGAGATCCGCCGCATCTTCGATCTGGTCGCCAAGATGGTGGCCGCGGCCCTGGATGCGGTGGCGCGACTCGATACCGCTGAGGCCCTGAATCAGATCGCGGCGGACAAGAACGTCGACAATGCATACCACGACGCGATCGCCCAGCTCGCCCGCCAGATGGCCCTGCATCCAGACACCGTCGAGCAGACGCTTGCGACGATCTGGGCCGCGCGCGCGCTGGAGCGAATCGGCGATCACGCTAAGAACATATCCGAGTACGTGCTCTACCTGGTCAAGGGCAAGGACATCAGGCACCTGCCCAAAGGCAGCTTCGCGAAAGAATCACCGCTGCCCGAATAGCCTTGCTCAGCGCCGACCGAGCGGCGCCGTGTTGAGGTGCGCGCCGCCATCGAGAATGAGCGTCTCGCCGGTCACAACGTCCGCGCCGGCAACGAAGTAGAGGATCGCCTCGGCCACCGTGTCCGGTGTGGTCGTCAACCGCAAGGGCGTCGTTTCCTCGAGATACTGTTTGGTGCGGTCGTACGTCTGCGCCCCCATGCCTTCCCGCAGCCAGTCGCCCTGGATGAATCCGGGACACACCGCGTTGACGCGCACCTCAGGCCCGAGACTGCGCGCCAGGGACAGCGTCATGGTTACGAGCGCGCCTTTGGATGCCGCATAGGCAATCGAACTGCCGACCCCCATGATTGCCGCGATCGAAGCGACGTTGACGATACTGCCGCGTCCGCCGCGCTTCATGGCGCCATGCACCGCACGCGTCATCTGGTAGGCACCGACGGTGTTTACCGAGTAGATGTCCAGAAAATCCTGTCGCGTGAGACCTTCGAGGTCGTCATGGCGACAGAACTTGGTGGTGCCCGCGTTGTTCACCAGCGCATCGATGCGGCCCCACTTGTCGTCCGCAGCTGCCGCCATGCGTCGACAGTCGGCATCTTCGGCAACGTTTGCCTTGATGACGAGCGTTTCGACGCCGAACGCCTCACACGCCGTCCGCGTGGCACGCGCGCCCGATTCGTTGCTCGAGTAGTTGATGACCACGTGGCAACCACGCTCGGCGAGTTGTCGCGCGCACGCAGCGCCAACGCCCGACGATGAACCGGTGATGATCGCAACGCCACCTTCGATGTCCATCAGCTGCTCCTTCGCTGGTTACTGTTCGCGCTCATCGAGAAACGCAAAGCTGACGAACGTCGCCAGTAGCGTGCTGATCAGCGTGGCAGGCCACGGCGCCAGCGCAGCGACCACGACGACGCAGACCCAGCCCGGCACCAACATCAATCGTGCGCGCCGATACTCCGTGGCCGATCGACGCAGTCGCGGATGACTGCGATCGGCCGACAGTCGCCGCTGCCTAACTTCGTCCCATTGCACTACCATGCGGCGCTGCATCGCGAACTCGACGTTTCCGTTACGCAGACCCTATCACGATCGGCCGTGTTTCAACCGACAGGAGTGCCCATGACGCCCTCGATCTTCGACCTCTCCGGGAAAGTCGCCCTCATCACCGGCGGCAACGGCGGCATCGGTCTTGGCATGGCCGAAGGCTTGGCGGGCGCAGGCGCGGAAGTCGCTATCTGGGGCACCAACGCGGACAAGAATGCCGCGGCCCTCGAGCGCCTGTCCGCGTACGGGCCAAAGGTCAGCGCGCATTCGTGCAATGTTGCCGAGGCAGATCAGGTGGCCGAAGCATTCGCCGCCACGCTGTCCCGTCACGGACGGGTGGACGCCTGCTTCGCCAATGCTGGCATTGGCGGGCGCAGCACGGCATTCGACGAGATGCCGTTCGAGGAGTGGCGCCGGGTAATGGCGGTCAATCTCGACGGGGTCTACCACACCTTCCATCACGCAACCGGTCACATGCGCGAGCGTGCGGCACACGGTGATCCCGGTGGCCGGTTGATCGCAACGGCCAGCCTCGCCGCGATCTCCGGCCAGGCTCGCGGCGAGCACTACGCTGCCACCAAGGGCGCACTGGTTTCGATGATCAAGGCGCTCGCGGTGGAGTATGCGCGCATTGGCGTAACCGCACACACGATCTTGCCCGGCTGGATCGGCACACAGATGACGGAAGGTGCTTTCTCGAACCCCAAGTTCGTCGACAACGTGTTGAAGCGCGTGCCGAGCCGCCGTTGGGGCACCCCGGCCGACTTCGCCGGCATTGCCGTATACATCATGAGCGACGCCAGCGCCTATCACACGGCCGATACGTTTCTCATCGATGGCGGCTACTATGCGTTCTAGTGTGGTGTCCCGCAGATATCTTTACTTCCTGCGCGACTGTCCGGCTATAGCCCGCGGCGCCGTCGCGCAGGCGTGGCTTGCGTCACGTCAAGCGACGGCAACAAAGGGATACGGCCGGACAGCCGCG
>JBGSQB010000008.1:0-2620 GCA_041738285.1 Pseudomonadales bacterium
GCACCGGTACATCGGCGCTCGACGCGAGCGCACGCGCAGCGACTTTGTCGCCGAGTTGCGCGAGCGTTGCGGCGGACGGGCCGATGTACTTGATACCGGCGCTGGTGACGAGTTCCGCGAACGATGCCTGTTCGGCGAGGAATCCGTAACCGGGGTGGATCGCGTCACACGCCTGGGTGCGTGCCAGTTCGAGGATTTGCGCCGCATCGAGATACGCGGACACACCGCGACCGCGCAGTGCAACCGCCGTATCGGCCCGCAATGCATGCAGCGATCGTGCATCGTCTTCGGCGAAGACCGCGACACTGTGGATGCCGAGATCTGCGGCTGCACGAGCGATACGGACTGCGATTTCGCCCCGGTTGGCGATGAGGACTCGTCGAATGGTCATGTGCACTGCCGCGGCGGTTGAACCGGCAATATATAGCGAGTCGGCGCGCGCTCCTACGCCTGACCCGCCACCATCCAGGAAAAGCCATCTTCGAGGACTGGCTTGTTGTCCTGATCCACCATGACCACGTGGGGGTCGCAGTAGCGCAAGTACAGTGCAACGCGGGTCCCTCGTGTTCGATTGGGAAGCGAGCGATGCAGCAGCAGCCCACCGAACAAGAGCGCGTCACCGGGCTTCATCGGAACGGCAACGCCCGACTCTTCGACTTGCGCCACGCGCAGCGCGCCAGCGGGCGAATGCGGTACGAGTCCTTTGGAGTGTGAGCCTGGCAACACCCACAAGCAGCCGTTGTCCACCGAGCAGTCGTCCAGCGCAAGCCAAACGGTGAGGTCCCTGCAGGGTTCGAGCTGCCCATAGCCGTTGTCCTGATGCCAAGGCACGTCGGTGCGATGACCCTCGTCCGGGTGTTTGACGATGAACTGTTGATGCGTGAAACAGACGTTCGGTCCGATGAAGGATTGTGCGTACGCGATCTGCGGTCCGCGGGTGACGAATTCCCGAATCACCGACGAGCGGTGCACGAGTTGTACCGTGACGCCCAGGCGGCTGCCCGAATCGAATCTCAGCGCTTCTGCCCGTAGTGCAGCGACCGCGCCCGCATCGATGAGCGATGGCACCCGCGCAAATCCTTCCTCGGCATAGCGTGCCAGGTCGATCATGGGGTTGCCTTGACCGCCGCACCGTCAGCGGCGTCGATTTCGGCTTGGATTTCCGCAACCCGTGCCTCCGTGAGCGGGTATCGCCACAGCAGCGGCATGGCGATGAATTTGAACAGCGCGGGAACCACCGAATACAGGCAGGCGAGCCACAGAAGCGAATACTCGGTGTTCGGTGCCGACTTCGGATCAGCGAGTGAGTTGAATCCGAATGCGACTGCAAGGCCGGTGCCGATGGTGATGCCAAGGGCGTAGGCGGCCTTGCGCACCATCGACCAGATCGAAAAGTAGGCGCCGGCCTGCATCTTGCCGGTGCGTGCCTGGTCGACGTCGACCACGTCCGCGGCCATGGCCAGCGGCAACGCCGACAGCGCGCCTATGGCGGAGCCCTTCAGACACATGACGCCGACGAAGAAGGCGAATTTGCCGGTTTCGATACCTTCGAAGTAGGTCATCGAGCTGTCGTAGGCTGCGGCGGGCAGAAACGACAGCAGGTGGTGAAAGGCGAACGGTTCGAACCAGTGCATCGGCGCGATCGCGATCAGAGGAATGAAGCACGACCACAACGCATACCAACCGATTGCGACCATCGTCGCCCGATGCTTGCCGATGCGCCGCGACAGCATGAACCACAGTGGAATCGCCGCCATCTGTGAAACGAAGTAGGGCAGCAGGTACAGGCCGTACAGATCTCCCGCCTGTAGCACGTGTTTGACGAAGAAGAAGGACAGGCTGTTGGTCATCGCCGAACCGATGGTCGAGAAGCCGAAGATGACGATCAGCATCATGTAAGGTTGATTCTTGATGACGTGGGCGAGACTTTCCTTGAGCGAAATGCGCGCGGCGCGGCGTTCCTTGATCGGAAACTCCGGCACGACCACGACGGCGTTGAGCACCAGAATCGGCATCACCAGACACACAGCGATGGACAGGAAGAACACGGCGTCGGTTGGCTTCGTGTAACCGAGAAACAGAATGAAGGCGGGTGTAAAGGCAGATGCGAGCGAGCCGACGACGGTGAAGATCTCCCGCCAACTGGTGATGCGTGAGCGTTCGTTGTAGTCCCGCGAAAGCTCGGCTCCCCACGCGCTGTAGGGCAGGTCCTTGATGGTCGATCCGAGGTAGACCAGCGCCACCATTGCGAACAGGTACAGATAGCCGATGTTGAACGTAAACCCGAGCCAGGTGACTTCGAAGAACTCGAACGGCGGAACGAATAACAGCCAGACGCCGCCAATGTAGATGGGTGTGCCCAGCAGCACGAAGGGTTTGCGACGGCCCAAGCGCGTGCGCACGCGGTCGGAGATGAAGCCGATCAGCGGATCCGTCACGACGTCCGTCAGTCGCGACAGCGTGATCATGAGGCCGACCAGACCCAGGGTGAGTCCGAAGCCGTCGGCATCGGCGTAGATGGCGGGCAGATAGACCGCCAGTGGCAGGCCGACGAGTGCCAGCGGCGTGGCGGGCGCCGCGTAGGATGCGAGCTGCCACCGGGTCAGCGGCGGCGCGGTCG
>JBGSQB010000014.1:0-5743 GCA_041738285.1 Pseudomonadales bacterium
CGACCGCGCACGCGGGCGCGAAGCACAGCGTCGCGAGGTGAGCACGCCCGGCCACGGAAGGCCGGGCGGGACAATCTGCCACGGACGGCTGCAAGCTGTGACCTAAAGCGGAGGCGTCACGCGTGACGCGCGCTATGAAAAGGCGCAGGTTCACGAATCCGTCGAGAACGACGCGAACGGCAACTCCGAGAGAACTGGTCGGGACGGCAGGATTTGAACCTGCGACCACTTGACCCCCAGTCAAGTGCGCTACCAGGCTGCGCTACGCCCCGTGCAGAAACCGCCCGGATGCCAGGCGGGCGCGCATGATAACGCAAGCCACGCACGCAACCAATTCCCGCTCGATTCATCGAATTGACGGCCAACGCCAAACGCGCTGGAATCCACGCGTCGCTTGCTGACCGGACCGATGCGCCACCCGCCGCGACACGTCATCATTCACACCTGAACGTCATCGTGTGAGTCGGCCAGTGACATTAGAAGCGGAGCATCTGGACTGGCAGCCGTGGCAATCTGGCGAGCGTGAGAGCTTTTTCGACGCCATCGACCGGCATCGGCGCGCATCCTGGCGCGTCACCTGGGTATGCGCATTCGCCATCGGCGCATTAACGCTCGTGCTCGCTCTGCTCCTGGCGCCGCTGCTGGTGTGTTTCATCGGTTTGCTGGTCGACCTGGTCAACCTCGTCGTGCCCATGCCTGATCTGCTGGGCGCTGCCGGAAATGTGCTCACAATGCTCACGGATGCCGAGCACATCGATGGCGGGTTGCTATTCACAGCGCTGCTGGTGGCGTCGGTTCCCGGCCTGCTCGTCATGTCCATCGCGGTGTTCGCGTTGCACCGCGCACTGCACCGGTCCCCCCTGTTCGATGCCGGTACTCTGGTAGGCCGCGCGCCCGATCGCAGCGCCATCGCGGAGCAACGACTTGTCAACATCGTCGAGGAGATGTCGATTGCCGCGGGGATCCCGGTTCCCCACGTACTGATCATTCCTGGGGGTGTAAACGCCGCGGTGTTCGGGCGCGACGAGTCTCACACCACCATTCTGATTGGTGAAGGCATTCTCACGCGCCTGAACCGCAATCAAACTCAGGGCGCAGTCGCCTGTTTGATCGGTTCGGTCGCGGGCGGCGATATGCGGATCGGGCTGCGTGTGGCGCTGACCTTCACTCTATTCGGATTGATGGCGCGGCTGACGTCCTGTTTCGGTGACCGTCGCGAGATCTATCACGTTGGCCGACTGTTTCGCTCGTTGATGCTTCCAACGCGCGCGGGCATCGAGCGACTCATGCGAGAACTCGCAGACCCCTTTGCGCCGTCCGCGTATGACGCCGAGACACCGCCTACGCAGCCCAGCCAGCAGCAGGCGCAACGACCCGGGGACAGCGATGACAGCACGCTGACCTGGCGCGAGTGGGCAATGATGCCGTTGGTCGGGCCGGTGGTGATGTCCGGCTTCGTCAGCGGCATCGTTTGCACTTTTCTGCTGCGCCCGCTGGTCGCCTTCGCGTGGCGCAAGCGAAAATACATGGCTGATGCCGCAGCGATGCGGCTCACCCGCGACGCCGACGCGCTCGCGAATGCCCTTCAAGTAATCACGACCCACGGCAACGCAGGACTCGATTCCTGGGCATCGCACATGGCCATCGCGCCGACAGCGGCCACACCGAATCACAACAGCACATTGCTCGAGAGCGACATCGTATCGATCTTTCCATCGAACGCACGACGCCTGAAGGCGCTGGGCAGACTCGGTGCGTCGGTCGCGGTGGCTGCGCCCGCGCAATTCGCGATGCCGTCGCCGATGGCGGTGCTGATCGGCGCACTGGTAGCGGCAGCCGGCGCGCTGATGGTGCCAGTCGTCGTGCTCCTTGTCTGGCTGTCCATCGCACTGTCGGGGCTGTTCACCATCTTGCCGGCTGCACTGCTGCATGCCTTGCTGCGTGGCGTGGCCGAGTAGCAACTCTAGTGGTCCCACCTCACGAGCCCGAACCAGGCAGTGACCAGGATGAGGAAGCCGAACCCGATCCGATACCAGGCAAACACCACGAAGTCGTGAGTCGAGATGTAGCGGATCAGCCAGCGGATGCAGAGCAGCGCGCTGACGAAGGCGAAGACGGTGCCCACCATGAAGACAGGCAAGTCATCGACCGCGAGCGTCTCCCGCCCCTTCCACAACGAATAGGCGCCTGCACCCATCAGCGTTGGAATCGCGAGATAGAAGCTGAACTCAGTGGCGGCCTTCCGCGACATCCCGAACAGCATGCCCCCGATGATCGTCGCGCCCGAACGGCTGGTGCCCGGAATCATTGCCGCGCATTGCACGAGTCCCACCTTGAGCGCGTCGCGCCAGGTCATGTCATCGACATGTTCGATGCGGGCGACGCGCGCGCCCAGCAGATCGAGGTCGCCATAGGCGCGATGATGACGTCGTTCCACCCACAGGATGATCAATCCCCCGCCAACGAACGCAAGCGCGACGGTCACCGGATTGAACAGGTAAGTCTTGATCTGGCTGCCAAACGCAAGCCCGAGGATCACCGCCGGAACGAACGCGACGATGACATTGATCGCAAATCGCCGTGCAGCCGGTTCGCTCACGATACCCATGAGCGCGCCGAACAACCGCACCCGGTACTCCCAGATGACGGCGCACATCGCGCCGCTCTGAATCGCGACTTCGAAGGTCGGGACGTTCTCGCCGGTGAAGTCGAGCAGGGAGCTCGCAACGATCAGGTGGCCGGTCGAAGAGATGGGCAGGAACTCGGTGAGCCCCTCGACGACACCGAGAATCGCAGCCTTGAACAGCGCAAGGATATCCATCGCGACGCAGCGCGCTCAGCGCGTTGCGTACACCCAGATCGGAGAACTCCAGGCGCGCTCCTGTAGCGTCGCGGCCACGCTCGACGGCGGCGGCACGCCGAGGCGAATGGCGTCCCACGTGCTCCATCGGCAGGTTGGGTTCTCGATGACCCGCGCGTAGTAAAACGCACGCTCTGCGGCGTTGAACTGCGGGTCGCTCCAGACAACGGAAAGTTCGCCGGCACCTTTGTCGTCGCTCGTCGCGCAGGTCGCAAGGTCAACCGTCGCACCGTTGTCCGGGCATCGTGCGGTCGTCGGATCGGGTGTCAATCCATCGGAGCAGGCGACATCGAACACGCGCTCACGACTCTCCTCGCCTTCGAGCCACCCCTTGACGATCTGCAGCCGTTGAAGTGGAGCACTCATCGGGTCGCGCGCGGCCCATGCAAAGAACTTCGGTGTCTCTTTAGCGCCTTGAATCAGATCACCGCCCATTGGCACCCCGGTCGCATAAGCAACTTCGACTGCGTCTGAACGCGTGCCGAGGTCAGTGGGATAATCGAGACCGCCGAAGAACCGAACGCGGATCTGCGGACCGGAAGTGGCGAACGTCTCCTTGCGACGCAGCGCATCGAAAATCGATTCGCGCGTGTTGGATTCGGCCCAGACGCCCGCGAGACCGGATGCGCTGAATGCCAGACTCGACGCAACGAGGGTCGATGGCTTGCTGTTCAGACGCACCTCGGCCGTCTTGTCGGCATTGCCGTGGCCACCGGTGAAGTTGCTTTCCTCGGCAGCGGAACTGGAGTCATGACTGTCGGTGCTACCGATCACGCCGAACTTGTACGGATTGACGCCGAGCTCCTGTTCCAGTGCAAGCCCACGACCGTAGGCATTGCGCACGTAGCCACCCACGTCGGGGGGAATCACGTTCGGAGCGCCAACAGTGGTGTTCCAGATCTCGAAGTCGGCGAGCTCATCATTTGGGGAAAGCGTCGGGTGAACTTCCGAAGTGCCCTTGAATTGCGTCACCTCCGTGATCGGCTCGTTGCGCATCCGCGTGGTGGCATAGGCGCTGTCGATCGGTTGACCATCCGAGTTGACCAGCGGGTACATCAGCCCTTTGCTGGCATTTGAGTTGTGCGGAATGGCGATCACGTCTCCTTCGTCTTCGCGCCACTCGTCGAGGAACTTCCACAAGTCCTCCGGGCGGTTCGAATCGGCTGAAGTGAACGGCAGCATCGGCACGTCGGTGTCGCGGAACACGACATTGCGGTGCAGGTTCGCAAGGTTCGGCATGGATGACCATTCATAGGCCACGAACGTAGTGAACTGACCCGGCACGTAATGCGCCTCCGCCGCCGTGACAACCTCCTGCCACGCATTGCGCATGGTGAGCGCGGCACGCAGCGTGGGAATCACATCGTCGAATTTGCCCTCAGCGGCGGACGCAACGATTTCTCGGAACGCGCCTTGAGAGATTTCGTAGTCAGAACTCGTGATGCGCTTGGCGATGGGAATCTCCGACAGCGCATTGTCGGGATCGGCCATGGCGGCGGCGACCCCGATCAACTCGCCGTGATCGGTCACCGCGAGGAAGTCCAGCGGCGCTTTGATGCGGATCTTCTCACCGCTGACGTGATCGATGGCTTCGCCCTTCGCGTATCGATAGGCATCATCCGGCATGGTGCGCGTCTGAGTGATGAAGGCGTCCACCGACAACGCGGTGTGCAGGTGCAGGTCGCCGAAGAGGGCCTGGCGAAGCGGGTCGCTTTGGATTGTCGGGGTGCCGCCCTTCTCTGTGGGTGGTTCGGTCACCGGCGCCGGCGACTCACTGCATCCGCTGATCAACCAACCAATTCCCACCAGCAGCAGTAAGCGATGCATGTCAGCTCCAGGTGTTTTCTGAACAAGGGGACAGTTTACGTGTTCAGGTTCAGCCGTCCGAACCTGGAAATTGGGGACAGTTGACCTATTTCGATTCGAAATACGTCAACTGTCCCCAAATTCCTAGGATTTGAGGACGCGCAGGACGTCTTCGAGTTCGGAGATCATCTGGCGGATGAGCAGGCGATACTGGGTCTGGTCGACCTTGGCATCGTCGCCTTCGAGGCGCTGACGCGCGCCGCCAATGGTGAATCCCTGATCGTAGAGCAAGCCGCGAATCTGGCGGATCACGAGCACATCCTGGCGCTGGTAATAGCGGCGATTGCCGCGGCGTTTGACGGGTTTGAGCTGCGGGAATTCCTGCTCCCAGTAGCGCAGTACGTGGGGCTTGACGTCACACAGCACGCTCACTTCACCGATGGTGAAGTAGCGCTTGCCGGGAATCGGCGGCAGTTCGCTATTCTGGCCGGGGTCCAGCATAGGCCTCTACTTTGGTTTTCAACTTCTGACCCGGGCGAAATGTCACCACGCGTCGGGCTGTGATGGGGATTTCTTCCCCGGTCTTGGGGTTACGGCCGGGGCGCTCACCTTTCTCGCGCAAATCGAAATTACCGAAGCCGGACAGCTTCACCTGTTCGTTGCGTTCGAGCGCAGCCCGCACCTCTTCGAAGAAGAGTTCCACGATCTCTTTGGCTTCGCGCTTGTTGAGGCCCAACTCCTCAAACAGGCGGTCCGCCATCTGTGCCTTGGTCAGCGCAGACATCTGCGTAACTCCTTGAATTTCGAGGCCCAAGTCTTTCTTCTTCAACGAAGACGGGCTCCAAGATCCGTTTCCAGAGCGCCGACGGCCGCGTCCATCAGGGCATTGATTTCGACGTCCGTAAGAGTGCGCGCAGCGTCCTGGAACGTCAAGCCTAGGGCCACGCTTTTTTTAGCAGAATCAATACCTTCGCCGTGATACACGTCAAAGAGTCTGAAGTCGACCATGGCGCTGCCGACGGCTGCCTCGACGCAAACCTCGAGCGCCGCGGCCGTGACGCCGCGATCGACGAGCAC
>JBGSQB010000025.1:0-14921 GCA_041738285.1 Pseudomonadales bacterium
GCGATCGGGACGCCGAGCGCAGCGGCCGCCGCTCTAATGACGTCTTTTTGGTTGGCGAGCCGACTCGCATCCGCCGCACCGCCCTCCAGATTCACGCCGCACGGCAACGTGCGGCGCAGCCGATCGACGAGCTCGTTGGCACATCGATCGGCGATGTAACTACTCACGGCGAGTTCACCGTCGCGAGAAACTCGATCGGCGAGCCAGGCCAGCGCTGACTCATCGCGCGCCAGCGTTTCCGTCATGCTGAGACCGTCGGCGCGGGGCAGCGCGAGCACATGCTCCGTGGTGGTACCCATGCCGTTGGTGTGCAGGTAGGCAAGGTATTCGGGATCAACGGGCGCCGGCACCACAACCAGATCGCCGGCACGTGCGAGCACGAGCGCGCGTTCGGCGTAGTCGTCGCGCACCGCGCCAAGCATCGCGGCGAGCGATGGCGCCCCTACATTCAGATAGTCGTGCACGAACAGCCGCCGCAGCCCGGGCCGGTACATGATGTCCAGCAACGGCGTGTGATCGCGATGCGGGTCCGCGCGGCATGGTGATGCGATCGTACGTGCGACGACCATGCCGGCAGAATGCGTGGTCGTTGCGTCGACCTTCACGGTGTCGCCACGCGGGTCGCACATGTACGCATCGATCGTGCCGCGTCAACGAGCTTTTGTGGCGGTACCAGCACCACGATCTCGTGATGGGATTGCGGCGAGCAAGCGGTTGCCACAACGCGCCAACCAATATTGACCATCATCGCGATCGATGCACTCCGATCAGCCAACGCATAGGCGACGGGAATGCGTCCCCCCTGGATGGTTGCGCGCACCGCATGCCGCGTCAGTCGTCCGGATACGCCGTGTCGCCTGACCGATTCATCGACGACCAGTCGACACACCTCGGCGATGGCATCCGACTGACATCCCAGCGCGCCAACCCAAATATCCGCCAATGGCCCGGAGTGAACCGGTGCGATGCCGACGTGACCGACGATGCTGCCGCCCACATCCACGGCAACCCAGCGACCCAAGGTCGCGGGCGCGCCCAGCCATTGCACGATGTCACCCCCGCGCGCATAACCAGGCGGCCACGCCGCATCTGCCCGCATCTGCGCCTCGAGTACGCAACGCAGCGCGACATCATCGCTGCCACACCATGGGCGGATCGTCTCAATCTCGGTCATGGGGCGCTCGAAGTCGACTCGCCGCAGAGTACTGAGCGATGCCGGTGGAGTTCACATCAGCTTGCGCACCGAATGTTCGAATCGTGTATCGCGGGGCCCGTGGCGCCCTCAGCGCATCGACCCAGGCATACCGCCATCGATCACCATCGTCTGACCGGTGATCGATGTGGTGGTGACGAACGTCAGCACTTGCGCGGCAATGTCGTCCGCCTGCCCCACCCGACCGAGCACGGCCTGCTGTCGCGCACCGTTCGCCACTGCGTCCGGCAGCCGTTTTGCCATGCGGGTGTTTTCAACCAACCCTGGTGCGATGCAATTGACCGCGACGTGTGGCGCCATGGCCACGGCCAAGCAGCGCGTGAGGTGATTGAGACCCGCCTTGCTCGATGAGTAGGCGATGCTGCTGCTCCCCGGGCTGATGCCGCCCGCGGAAGAAATGTTGACGATGTGTCCGCCGCCATCTGCCTTGAGCAGCTTTGCCGCCGCGCGCGCGAGAGCAGGAAGGGCGCGCGCAGATTGGTCTCGAGCACGCGATCCCAGATGTCCGGTGTCAACGCATCCAGATTTGCAAACGGGATGCCGATGTTCCAGGCCGCGTTGTTCACCAGAATGTCGAGCCGCGCATGCGTCTTTGCGATGTGTTCGATACAGGCTTCGATGGCCGGCGGCGAACGCTGATCGAGCTGCACGGCGCTGGCGCTGCCACCGCCCTGCTCGATGTCGGAAACCGTCGCGGCTGCTGCGTCCGCAGCTCCGACATACGTCACCACGACGTGCGCACCCGCCTTGCCTAACCGGCGCGCAATGGCGCCACCGATGTCACCGGAACCACCAGTGACCAGTGCAACCTTACCTGCGAGATTCATGGCACGACTTCCACGCTACTGATGGACTGCCACTGTAAGCCAAGCCACCCCGCGCATGGTAAGTTTGATCAGACATGGGGTTGGGAGCTGGGGATGCGAATCGCACTGTTGTCGATGCTGGCGCTGATGTCAGCCTGTTCTGAACCACAGCCGCCGGCGACGCAAGCGCCAGTGGTCGATCCAGTGGCAGCGGCACGGGCCATACACGATCGAATCCTGGTCCTCGATGCCCACGCTGACATCGAGATTCCCGGCAAGCCATCCCGCTATTCGGACAATGGCGTATCGAGGGTCGCACCCGAGCGGTTACGGGCAGGCGGCGTCGACGCCGTGGTCATGGCGATCGCCGTGGGTCCGGGGCCGCGCGATGCAGCAAGTTACGCAGCCGATCGCGCCACCGCCGATGAAAAGCTCGCCGCGGTGCAGGCGCTGGCCGCAGATCCGGCCAATCGCGCTGTAATCGCCAGGACCGCCGATGAGATCGAGCGCGCCCATGAGGAAGACAAGCTTGCCTTGATCCTCGGTTTCCAGAACGCACGCATCCTCGGTGCGGACGTGGCTGCTATCGATCAGTTCTACGGTGCCGGCGTGCGCGTGTTCGCGCTCACTCACATGGGCCACAACGACTTCGCCGATTCATCCCGGCCGATCTACATTGGCGAAACCGGTGCGTACGAACCCGACGCCGAGCATGGCGGGTTGTCTGCACTGGGTGTGCAGGGCATCAAACGCATCAACGAACTTGGTGCACTGGTGGACGTGTCACAGCTCTCCAAGCAGGCAACGCTTGCCGTGTTGGATCTTTCGACAGCGCCGGTGATCGCCAGCCACTCCAACGTGCAGGCGCTGTCGAACGTGCGGCGCAATCTCTCCGATGAGGAAATCGATCGCATCGGCGCTACCGGCGGCGTCATTCATGTGGCGGCGTTCCGCGGCTACCTGTTCGATTCATCGGACAAGGTGCTGGATCAGGCCATCAAGGACGCGCGCCGGGTCGCGGGCCTCCCTGATGCTTACGACTATCCCTACGAGCTGTACTGGGAGCTCGAAGGCGACGTGCAGCAGACTTACCTCACCACCATCACGAATCTGCTCGGACCGATCAACGTCGAGGACATGCTCGACCACATCGACTACATCGCCAAACGCATTGGCGTCGACCATGTCGGTATCGGCAACGACTTCAATCACGGCGGTGGCATCGAAGGATTCAGCGACGCAAGCGGCGCGCTCGCGATCACGGAAGGGCTGCTGCGCCGCGGTTACAGCGCAGCAGACATCGAGAAGATCTGGAGCGGCAACTTCCTGCGGGTGCTGCGCGCCGCCGCGAACGCGGCGAGCCGCTAATGCAGAAAGGCGAGCGTCTGCGCAGCGGTCTCGCGGGTCTGCTCCATGTGCGGGAAGTGGCCGGCATTGTCGACGACACCGACTTTGGCGTTGCCCAGTGACGTCGAGAATTCGGTTGCATAGACGAGCGGCACGAACCGGTCGTCGCGGCCCCACACAAGCAGCGTGGGTGCGGTCACGCGATACAGTCGGCGCCGTAGATCACGGTCGGGGATCGGCCAGATGAAGTGATTCACGGCCGCAGTCATCGACACGCGTGCCACCATCAGATCGCCAATGAATGCCGGGTCGGCTGGCATGGCAAAGAGCTGTGCCACGCCCGCCGCCCGCGGATCGTTGACCAACGTCGCCGGAATGAGATCGGGATTCATGCTGTCGATGTCGGCTACCGGCACATCGTCGCGCCACAATCCCAGGGCGCCGACGAGTACGAGCTTGCGCACACGATCGGGAAAGTACGCCGCATACTCGGCCGCCACCATCCCACCGAAGCAATGACCGACCATCACTGGCTGTTCGATATTCAGCGCTCTCAGTACGTCGTCGTAGTAGAGGACGAGATCACTCACTGCATCGAGTAGGAGCAGTTCGTCCGCATCCTGGCTGCCGGGATGCAGCGGCGCATAGACACAATGGGTCTTGGCGAGTTCATCGAGATACGCATCCCAATGGCGACCGAGTCGGCCATGCAGAAACACGAGCGGTGCCCCCTCGCCCTTTTTCAGTACGTCTGCCTTGAGGCCGCTCTTCAGCGTGAGTTCGATCCGTTCTGCTTTCATCTCATTCATCCTCAAGCCGCAACACGGTCGGCTGACGCCGGCAACTTCGGTCGTCGCGCGCCCTTCGGCCACCAGTGGTCCTGCCACTGGTCTTCCCAGATGTCGCGCACATGGGGCAGCACCTTCTCTGCGAACAGGCGGGTGTTGTACTTGGTCAGTTCGTGATCCATGGAGCCGAGCTGCATCAGCAGAATGACATGACCGACCCGTAAGTCGGCCGCGAGATCTTTGATCTGATCGATCACCGTCGCCGGGCTGCCGCCGATGACTTTCTTCGATTCATCGACCAGATGTTTCCAGCTGACATTCTGAATGCCCGTGATGCTCGCAAACGGATTCACACCGCCGGCATCGGCGCGCTTGATGGCGTGCTTCATGGACTTGGCAGTGGAATACCCCGGCACCATCGCGAACTGCTTGGCGACGTGTAGCGACTTCGAATAGAAATAGCGCGCGTGTTGCAGATACAACTTTTCGGCTTCCGCATCGGTCTCACCCACGAATACGATCTGCGCAAAGCCCGCCCGGAACGGATTGCTGTCGCGGCCAGCCTTGTCATTGACTTCCCAGAAGCCATCCATCAGCGGTTTCGCCGCGGCGCGTCCGTTGAAGCTCAAGTAGCTGTAGAGGTAATCGTTCTGCGCAGCGAAATCCCAGGTTTCCACCGAACCGCCGCCCGCCAGCCAGATCGGCGGATGTGGCTTCTGCAGCGGCTTGGGCCACAAATTCACATGCCGCAGCTTGGTGTACTTGCCATTGAAGTGGAACGGTCCCTCGCGCGTCCATGCCTGTTTGATGAGATCGTGCGCTTCGTAGTAGCGCGGGCGCACCTGGGTCGGTGTGATGCCATAGCAATGCGCAACATCCATGGGTGAACCCACCGGCATGCCCGCAACCAAGCGTCCGCCGCTCAAACAGTCGATGAACGCGAGCTCTTCGGCCGAGCGGATCGGCGGGTTGTACAACGGCAACGTGTTGCCCAGGATGACGATGGCCTGGTCCTTCGTACTCTTGGCGAGGTAGTAACCCGTTTGATTGGGCGAGGTGGGAAAACCATAGCCGTTCTGATGATGTTCGTTGGTGCCAACGCCGTCGTATCCCATCTGTGCGGCGTAGTCGAGTTCATCGAGGTTCCAGTTCAGGTACTGAGCGACCTTCTTCGGATCACACAACTCATCGGTCGGTGGATTGACCCAGACGCTCTCGAAGCGCTTCTCGAAGTCCTGGGGCAGATCCCGGTAGCCCTGCATGTGAAACCAGGTGAACTTCATCGTGCGCTCCATCGAAAGGTAAGATTCCGACAATCGGCGATCGGGCGGCGGGTGTCAATTGCACACCACGACCTGCGCGGCGACACTGGGCGTCGCCCAGCACCAGGGAGCAAACATGCTGAATCCAGACACGCAACCGCTCGCCGCCATGGCAGCCGCCAATCCCGAAGAACCCATCGTGATGCTGAACCTGTTGCGCTATCGCGACATCGCAGAGTCGGGACACGGGGTCGATGGCTTGAGCGGCCGCGACGCCTACGCCGAGTACGGGCGGCGGTTCGCCAAGCTGCAGCCGCGCTTCGGCGGTGAGCCGATCTGGATGGGCCGGGCCCTGCGCTCGATTATCGGCGCCGAAGCTTGGGATGTCGTGATCCTGGTGCGCTATCCCGCGCGCAAACAGTTCGTGGCGATGATCGGTGATCCCGACTACCAGGCCATCGCGCCGATCCGAGCTGCGGCACTGGCCGACAGCCGCCTGGTCGAGATGGAGCAACTGCTGCCGAAGGTGTAGCTTCGAATCATCGACAGGAGGAAGCGCCATGACGCGTTCAGTGTCCGATGCATTGATCAAACCGGCCAAGTTCGCCCACTTCGTGCTGCGCTGCCGGAATCTCGCCGCATCCGTTGCCTGGTATCAGACCGTGCTCGGCATGAAGACGGTGTTCGGCAACGACTTTCTGGTCTTTCTCACCTACGACGATGAACATCACCGCCTCGCGCTTGCGCAGGCGCGCAGCCAGGATCAAGTACCCAGTGGCGCGGCCGGACTCGATCATGTCGCATACACACTCGGGTCGCTCGGCGATCTGCTCGGCACCTACACGCGGCTCAAGGCCGCGGGCATCAAGCCCGTGTGGCCGATCAACCACGGTCTCACCACGTCGCTCTACTACGCCGACCCGGACGGCAATCGCGTCGAGTTCCAGGTGGAGAACCTGTCGACCAAGGATGAGCTGAACGCCTACATGCGCGGCGATGCATTCGCCAAGAACCCGATCGGTGTCGAGTTCGATCCGGAGGTATTGTTGCAGCGCTTCGTGGCGGGTGATCCGCTCGCCGAACTCCTGCAGCAAGGTTCCGCACCAAGGGCACACTGACATGGAATACACGAACAAAGTCGCAGTGATCACGGGTGGCGCGAGCGGCATTGGCCTTGCCACCGCCAAGCAACTCGCCGGGCGCGGCGCGCATATCGTGCTCGTCGATGTGCAACGCGATGCGTTGGCGGCCGCTGCTCCACAAGTCGACAACAAAGGCCCCGGGCGCGTAGAAACGCGCGTCTGCGACGTCACGGACTTCACCGCCATGCAGGCGCTCGCCGCAGACGTTGTCGCAACTTTCGGCGGTGTGCACATCCTGTTCAACAACGCGGGCATTGCCGTTGGCGGACCGATCGCCGAGATGACGCACGATGACTGGCGCTGGGTGATCGACGTCGACCTGTGGGGACCGATCCACGGCGTGGAAGCGTTTCTGCCCTACCTGCGCAAGGCCCGTCAAGGTGGCCACATTCTGTTCACCGCATCGTTTGCCGGCCTCGTGCCGAATGTGGGCCTTGGCCCCTACTGCGTTGCGAAGTACGGGGTCGTGGCGATGGCCGAAGTCCTCAACCGCGAGCTGCGCGACGATGACATCGGCGTATCGGTGCTCTGCCCGATGCGAGTGGCAACCAACATCGGCTCATCCGAACGCAATCGGGAGGATCGCTACGGTGGTGCATCCACGCGTGCACCTGTTCCGCAGCAAGGTGAGGACAATCAGGATCTTGCAGGGCGGGTGTTGGACGTCGATGACGTTGCCGCCATCGTGGTGAAGGCGATCGACGAACGCGCGCTGTACATCCTGCCCCACGAAGAGAGTCGGCAGTACATTCGCAAACGCTTCGAACGCATTGACCGCGCGTTCGACAAGTAGCCACCGGAGTACGTCGATGCTGAAGCTCTACTACACAGCCGGTACCTGCGCCCTCGCCTCGCACATCGCGTTGCGCGAAGCGGGCGCCGACTTCGAACTACGCCCGGTCGATTTCGCGACCGCTGAACAACGCACGCCGGCGTACAAACAGGTGAACCCGAAAGGCCGTGTGCCGGCGCTCGAGACCGACCACGGCGTCATCACCGAGACCCCAGCGATCCTCACATTCATCGCGCAGACCCATCCCGGTGCGAAGCTCGCGCCGTTCGGCGATGCCTTCGCATTCGCCCGCATGCAGTCATTCGCGAGCTATCTGTGCGCCACGGTGCATGTCGCGCACGCGCACAGTCGACGCGGGGAACGCTGGGCCGATGACCCAGCAGCGATTGCCGAGATGAAACGCAAAGCACCCGAGGTCATGGCGCAGTGTTTCGCGCTCATCGAGGAATCACTGTTCGTCGGGCCGTGGGTATTGGGCGATGATTACTGCGTCGTCGATCCCTACCTGTACACCCTCACCAGTTGGCTGCCGTACCACCAGATCGACGTGGCGCAGTTTCCGAAGGTCCAGGCCCACTACAAAAACATGTCGATACGCCCGGCGGTCATCGCAACGCACAAGGCTGAATTGTCACATTGACGCCCGTCGGTTAGCTCCAGGTTTGACACGTCGGCGCGGCGAGGCGCACGCTCAGTCGCGGGAGGCACTGCTGCACCGAGAGTGGTTGGCAGTTTTCGGATAGTTGCCGGTTTGTTACTCGACTATCGAAGCCTTCATGAGGGCTTCGAGGGGGCAAAACATGATCCGGAAACTCATCACCGTGCTGTGCACGGCTGCGGTAGCGTGCATTGCAACGACTGCATATGCTGCCGACACCGAGGTGGTCGAAGCGTTCGGCTGCAACTTCAACGACGGCAAGACCATGGCGGACCTGGACAGCGCGGTCGCGTACTACACGGCCGAGCGATCCAAGGTGCCCGCACCCGCGTTGCAAAAGATGGTCTCGCGCGTGTGGTCGCCGATGACCGGCACCGTGCCCGTCGACTTCGTGTGGTTCAACAGCAACATGACCTACACCGAGTGGGGCCAGATTCAAGATGCCATGACTGCATCGACGGTCGGCGCAGCAATCCAGGCGCGATTCGACGCCGCCGTCACCTGCCCGGCGTCGAGCCTGTGGGCGAGCGAGACCCTGCACAACACGCTCGATAAAAAGCCGTTCGTCGATGACGGTCGCGTGGTCGTCGAGTCGTTTCGTTGCCAACTGAATCCCGGTAAGACGATCGCGGACACCGATGCGGCGATCGCGGCATGGAAGCCGGTGTTTGCCAAGGCGGTGGCGGCCACTGGCGCCAGCACGTTCGTCGCCCGCCGTATACCACTCGTATCCGGCACCGGCTTCGATCTGACCTACCTCGCAGTCTGGGACGATGCCACCAGCTATGCGAAGACCAATGAAGCATTCATGGCGGATCCGGACAACGCGAAAAGCGGTGCACTGTTCGGAGCGGCCCATCGTTGTGAAACGGCGCTGTTCAACAGCCGAACAGTGGTGCCGCCGCCGAACTAGGGGCTAAGAAAGGTACAGGTGGCGCCAGATCTGGCGCCACCGCTCAATCGACGTGTGGGATCTTCCGATACCGCCACGAGCGTTTTGCCGAAGTTGCCACCCTCGAGCATTGCCTTGAAGGCGGCCGGCGCCTGGTCCAGCCCGTTCCAGATGTCCTCGCGGTAGACGACCGCACAATCTCTCAGCCAATCAGACATCTCGCTCAAGAAGCGATCCTGATACTGTTCGACGAAGTTGCCAACGAACAGGCTATGGGGCGTCACGTCCTGGCGATCGAAGTAGGGTCGGCCCGTTGCCATCCATACCTCACCCGCGTTGCGCCCGTCGGTATTGCCGTACTGGGAGATCATGCCGCAAATCGTGATCCGGGATTTCCGGTTCAATAGCGGCAGGACCGCCTCATACACTCTTCCGCCGACGTTCTCGAAGTAGATGTCGATGCCGTCGGGACATGCTGCCGCCAGCTGCTCCTCGAAATCGTCGGCACGGTGCGACACGGCGGCATCGAAGCCGAGTTCGTCGCGCACGAAATCGCACTTCTCTTTCGTGCTCGTCACGCCAACGACACGGCAGCCGCGAATGCGCGCGAGCTGTCCCGCTACCTGCCCGACACCACCCGAAGCGGCCGACACCACCACGGTTTCGCCCGTCTGGGGCTGACACTGAATGACGAGTCCGGAATAGGCGGTGAGACCGAGCATGCCGAGCACGCCGACCGCGGTCGAGATGGGTGCGATCGACGGATCGATGCGGCGCGGATGCATGTAGCCGAAGCGAGAAATGCCTTCACCGGTGAGGCCCAACGTCTGCCAACCGTTGGTGTTGAACAGGAAGTCGCCTTCGGCATAGTCGGCATGGCGGCTCTCGATCACCTGGGAGACGGTTCGGCCGTGACACACATCGCCCGGCTTTTCGACACCGCTGCGGCGTCGGCCCCACTGATACGGATCGAGCGACAGGTAAATCGTGCGCGTCAGCATCTGCCCCGCGCCGGGTTCGGGCGCTTCGGTTTCGTGCCACGCGAAATCATCCGCTTGCGGCCAACCGGCGGTCGGCGTACGCGCGAGCCGCCAGTGCGGGTTATTCATCGACTACTCCCCTGCAGGCGCATCGAGCGTCACCACCACCAACTTGCCGTTCAGCCAATCCGGCAGCCACTTGGGTACCTTGGGTCGAAGCCGCGTGAACACGTCTTTCACGTAGTCGGGATCGTCGAGCACGACCACCGCGTGGCCCTCCAACGTCGTCCCGCGAATGTGCAGGGTGACGTCGGCGCCTTCGCCGCGAAATTCCCGCCACCAGCGACCATCGGCGCCGAGGAAAACGCGCTCCCCTTCGCGCAGGTAGTTCACGGGAATCACTTTGCCGTCGGCGAAGGTCAGCAGCGTCACGATGCCGGCGCGTTCGCCCTGGGGATTGCTGCGGATCTCTTCGATGACCCGCGGGTTGACCACCGACCTTGCATACCAGAGGTAACTGCCCGCGAGCACGAGCACCACGATGACTACGCTCAACACGATCTTCATGTGGCAGTTGCCGGGATCCAGCTGCGCACTTCCTGCGCCGTGGGCCCACCCGGACGCAGCATGACGACCGCAGTGTCGAAGCCCGCATCGGCGAACGCTTCGAGTCGTGCGCGATGTTCGGACGACGGATGTTCCGGGCCTAGCGCAATCGACGAAACGATGGCGTTCTTGCCCCCCGCCTGACGATACCGCTTCAACGCATCGATGACCTGCTCCGTGCTGCGGTACAAACCTGATGCGATCCAACCCGAGAAATCATGCGCCGCGCGCTCCACGCTCTTACCCCAGGTACCGTACAACAGTGGCGGACCGCCGAGCAGGTTGGGATAGGGCGCGAGATCGATGTCGCCATCGACACCGGTGGCGAGAACAGCTTTGAGCTTGGCGAGCGATTGATTGAAGCGGGAGAAGCGCGTGGCGAAGTCGCCGCCGAACACTTTGAAGTCGCTCTCGGTGGAGCCGGCACCGACGCCGATGCGTAACCGATCTCCCGCGAGATGCATGAGCGAGAAGATCTGATGGGCGAGCGCCGCGGGTTGATACAGCGGCAGTTGCAGCACCGCGGTACCCAGCTGTACACGGTGGGTGACGGCCGCGGCAGCGGCGAGCGAGAGCAGCGGATCTGGCAACAGAAACCCGCGACCGATGGCCTGCAGCACCCACAGCGAATCGAAGCCGGCACCTTCGAGTTCCCGCGCGCGCGCAATGAGCGCACCGGTCTCCGGTGTACGACTCATCGGTTGTAGGGCAGCGCCGAGCAACATGGCAAGTTCTCCGCAGTGACGTCATACAATGCCCGTTCGAACACCCGAGCGAAAGACATGCCTACATTGAACATTCGCGATGAAAACGCAGTGCGCGTGGTGGAGATGGATCGGCCAGAGGCGCTGAACGCTTTCAATGGTCAGTTGATGGATGACCTTGCGGATGCGTTCCTCGATGCGGCGGCAGACGCCCGCATCAAAGTGTTGGTGCTGACCGGCGCTGGCCGTGCCTTTTCAGCGGGCGCCGACCTCATGGAGATGGGGCGTCCACAGCAACCGCCGAAACATGGTTTTGCCGGGCTGTTGGAATCGATCATCGAATTCCCGAAGCCATTCATGGTCGCGGTCAATGGCGTCGGTGCCGGCATTGGTGCAACGATTTGCGGCCTGGCCGACTGCGTCTATATGTCGAGCAGTGCGCGGCTGCGCTGCCCATTCTCCGCGCTTGGTCTCACTGCGGAGGCGGCGAGCACCTATTTGTTCCCGAAGCTGATGGGTCGACAGCGCGCCACCTGGTTTCTGCTGGCCGCCGAATGGATGAGTGCACAGGAGTGTCTGGACGCGGGCCTGGTGCTGGAAGTGTTGCCGCCGGAGGAACTCATGCCGCGCGCGATGGCGCAGGCGGCAAAACTGGGTGCGCTTCACCCGCGTCATAGGCACCGAAGTTGCGCCCGCCCTGGTAGACCACCCAGCCGTGGCGATCGCGATACTTCACATCGAGGTCGACCGAGAAGCGATCGATCGGTCGCCAAGTGACTCCGGCGCCGTAGAGGTACGTCCAGTCGCCGAGATTTTCCTGCTGTGCCGCCAGGTTGAACGAGGCGCTGTAGGGGCTGCTCGCATCGGTCGCCAGGAGCAGTTCGGTCCACATCCGGTCTTCGGTTTCATAGGCGCCGTTGCCGCGGCTGTCGCGATCCTCATAGCCACCGGGGAGAAAGCCGATTCCCGAGCGCAGTGTGTTGCGGCCGGGTAGCACCATGGAGTTGCGCCAGAATAGACCGCCATCCACCAGGTAATCCTCGCTCTCGCTCACCTTGGCGTTGACGATGACCGTGCCGCGCACATCGGATATGCCATGTCGCACCTTGCTGTTCGAGTAGAGCAACGCGTACTGCGCGCCGCGATAGTCGTTGCGTTGCAGGAAACCGAGATCGTTGAAGTTCACCTTCTCGTCGAACCAATCGAGCGTCACGCGGTGTTGAATCTGGCTGTTGCGCGCGTACTGCATTTCAAATTGGGCCGCGTTACCTTGCGAGCCGTCGACATCGGAGGCGATCACCAGCCCCTCGGCGATCCATCGACCATCGGCGCTGGTGTAGTGACCATCGACGCCGTGCACGGCCGCGTCATACACCGGGCCAGTCACATAGGTGCCCAAGTAACCCATTGATCGGCGCGACGAATTGACGCTTTCGTACAGCATGCGCACCGCCCCGAAGTCGCGGCCATCGGCACCAAAGTCGACCTCGTCACCGGCGCCGTCTACACCGACGAGATTGACACTGTCTTCGGCTGCACTGAGCACACCGTAGCGGAATCCGCCGCCCGCTCCGGTTGCTTTGGCCGCCCCCAGCAGTTCCGTTGGTAACGATAGCTCGCCCGCAAGTGGCGTGACGCCCGCGGGAATGTCGACTTGCGTCGGCGTTCCACCGATGCGTCGCGTATTCATGAGGGAGATCGGCGCAGGGACGAACGTATTGAGAAAGACGCGGCGTGACGACGTCGCGTAGTTCTCGTTGGTGGTGTATCGCAGCTGGTTGCTCGGGTTGGCGCGGACGCTGGTCTCGAACACTTCACTGCCTTCCAGGAAAAACACCCGTTTTTCCGGAAAGAACGTCTGCTGCGCGGTGAGGTTCAACACCACCTCGTCGACCTCGACCGAGCCGAAGTCGGGCAGCACCGACGCCGCGAGTTCGACGATCGGCGCGGGCTTCCACGTGATGTCAGCACCGACGCGCACTTCGTTGTCGTCATGGCGCTGATCCACCGTGTTGGCAGCGAACGGAATCACCGACAACAACTTGCGCGGCGCAACGCCCTCCACCGTCATTTGATTCAGGGCGGATACGAACTGAGCCGACGAATAGGCATGGCCCGGCCATTGGTAGCGTGCATTTTCGTGCGACACCTGGCGGCTCACGGCGAAACCAATCGTGCGCGGTCCTTCGCGGTTCGGCAGGTTCATCATCGACCATGGGAAGAACATCTCGGCCGCCCATCCATCTTCGTTGCGCGCGCTCTTCGCAAACCACGGCCCATCCCAATCGCGCGAGTAGTTGCGCTCGGGCAGCACCTTTCCGTCCATCAATGTGTCACCCAGAGCCACGATGAACCAGTAGCCGTACTTACCTTCGCCGGTCGTATCGAGCGTGATTCCGATCGTGTCGCGGTCGATGAACTCGTCCCGCACCGAGCGTCGGGTGACCAGGGTTTCGCGTGGTTGGTACATCATCGCGCTCACGTACAGCCCACGCTCGGTCGCGAACAGCCGGGTGCGCGTGTCGTGCTCGCCGTGTTGACCAGTGGCCGGTATCGACACCAGCATCTGATCGTACGACGGCATAGTGGCCCAGATCGGCTCGTCGATGACGCCATCAATGCGAATGCCCGCGGAGTCGTGGGCCACGGTTTGGACGCGGATGCGGTCGATCGGAATACCGTCGAGCGTGCGAATCAACTCCACCGGCGCGTGCGTGTGTTCATCCTGCGCAGCCGCAGCGGCGTGCCACGGCATTGCAAAGATCAGCGGTATCGCTAAACGGCGCAGCGACGGACGCCCAGCTGCGACCAGATCAAGGCGATCGCCATTGCAACAAGCAGTGGCAGCGCACACCACAGCACCATGTTCCAGCCGAATGCGACAAACACCGTACCCGCCATGAGCGATGCAACGGCAGACGCACCGAACACGGTGAACTCGTTCACCGCCTGGGCGCGGAAACGCTCCGCGGGTTGGTAGGTGCCAAGGAGATGCGCGGTGCCACCCACGTACAGGAAGTTCCAACCGATGCCCAGCAGCACGAGCGCCCACCAGTAATGCATCACGTCGTGACCCATGAGGCCAAACGTGAGCGTCGCGATCATGGCGGCCACACCCGCGGCCATGATGCGGGTGGTGCCAAACCGTTCGATCAGCAGTCCCGAGAACAACGAGGGTGCGTACATGGCGATCACGTGGCTGCGAATCACCATCGCCGTGTCCTCGAGCGAATGGCCGTCACCGACGTGCATGCTCAAGGGTGTTGCGGTCATGATCAGCGTCATGGCCGCATAGCCGATCGCACCGCCCATGACCGCGACGACAAATGCGGGTTGCGATGCGATCTCGGCTAGCGTTCGCTGCGAGCCAGCGTCCGCGTCGGCCGCCGGTTTGCCGCTACCGCGCAAAGTGCCAAGCATGAACGCGGCAACGATCTGCAGCACCGCCAGGCCGATGAATCCGCCGATCAGCGCATGGCTGCCGAGCGACAGCGTGGATTGCGTTGCCAGCAGCGGCCCGAACAGCGCGCCGCCAATGGCCCCCACCAGAATGATCGAGATGGCACGACCGACGTGTGCGCTCGCCACGCTCTCGGCCGCCGCGAAACGGTACTGCTGAACGAACGCGTTGTTGACGCCGAGTAGCGCTACGCCACCGCAGAACAGCGCGAAGCTTCCGACATGCAGCGCCTGCGCGGCCGTACCCGCACCCATCGCGGCCACCAGCGCC
>JBGSQB010000028.1:0-12950 GCA_041738285.1 Pseudomonadales bacterium
GTGTCTCAGTTCCAGTGTGGCTGATCGTCCTCTCAGACCAGCTACGGATCGTCGCCTTGGTAGGCTTTTACCCCACCAACTAGCTAATCCGACGCAGGCTCCTCCGATAGCGCGAGGTCCGAAGATCCCCCGCTTTCCTCCTTGGAGCGTATGCGGTATTAGCCCGGGTTTCCCCGGGTTATCCCCCACTACTGGGTAGATTCCTGCGTATTACTCACCCGTCCGCCACTCGTCAGCCAGGAGCAAGCTCCTGCTGTTACCGTTCGACTTGCATGTTTTAGGCCTGCCGCCAACGTTCAATCTGAGCCATGATCAAACTCTTCAATTTATAAAGGTCTGGCCTGGCCATTCAGTTCACCCGAAGGTGGCTGGTGGCTCAAGCAACTACATATAAACGTCTGGCTCTGTTCTCTATTCAGGCGCCCACACGAATGGCTTGCTTATTTTTAAAGAGCGGGTCAGGAAGAGTACCCCCTGACCGAGGGGTGCGTATTATACGCAGCGACTTTGCCTTCGCAAGCGCATTGGAAGCGAATTCCAAACTATTTTATCGGGGCTCATTTCGCCGACTTCCACGTGCTCAAACGGCCTCATGCACGCCGAGATGCCACACTTTCTTGCCGCGACGGATTACCTGATATTTTCCGTGCAAAGCGCGATTTCGTGACAGCGAGAATGCATCGTCAGACACCACCTCACCGTTGACGCTCACGCCTTTGCTCTGCAGCAGTTTGCGCGCCGCGCCCTTGGATTGTGCCAAGCGCGAGGTCGCCAAAAAGCCCAGGAGGCTCGGCTCCGACGGGTCGATTGTAGTGACCGCCATGCCATCCAACGCGAGTTGCTCGAAGTCGTCTAGCGTCAGCTGACTCAAGCCTTCGCCAAACAGCGCGGCGGTGATGCGCTGTGCGGCTGAGAGCCCTGCAGCGCCATGGGTCAGTCGCGTCACCTCTTCGGCGAGTCGGCGCTGGGCGAGGCGTTGTTGCGGCGCTTCTTCGACGCTGGCCGCCAGCGTATCGATCTCCTCCAGTTCGAGCATCGAGAAGATCTTCAGGAACCGGACCGCGTCGGCATCCGCGCTGTTCAGCCAGAACTGGTAGTAGGTATAGGGAGAGGTTTTCTTCGGGTCGAGCCACACCGAGCCCGACTCCGTCTTACCGAACTTGGTGCCATCGGCCTTGGTCACGAGCGGCACCGTGAGCGCGAAGGCCTCCCGGCCAAGGGTTCGCCGCACCAGATCCATCCCAGCGGTGATGTTACCCCACTGATCGTTGCCGCCGATTTGCAGGGAGCAGCCGTACCGCTTCGCCAACTCGGCAAAGTCCATGGACTGCAGGATCATGTAGCTGAACTCGGTAAAGGAAATACCCTTGTCGATGGCCGTCAGCCGCGCCCGCACGGACTCCTTCTGCATCATTGCGTTGACCGAAAAGTGCTTGCCAACGTCGCGCAAAAAGGTCAGGACGTCGAGATCCGCGGTCCATTCCAGATTGTTCACCACCTGGGCGGCGTTGTTGCCTTCAAAGTCGACGAACCGCTCGACCTGGGCCCGAATCCTTTCGACCCAACCCGCGACCACATCGCGATCGTTCAACGCCCGTTCCTCGGCCTTGCCGCCCGGATCGCCAATCAGGCCGGTCGCGCCTCCCACCAATGCAATGGGCCGGTGACCGGCGAGCTGAAAACGGCGCAGTGCCAGCAGCGGCACTAGATTGCCGATGTGCAGGCTGTCCGCGGTGGGATCGAACCCGGCGTAGAGCGTGCGACTACCGGAGTTCAGATGCGCGTCGAGTCGCTCGGCGTCGGACACTTGCGCGATCAGACCCCGGGCATCGAGGGACTGCAGCAGCGAACGCGGCATATGCAGAGTTTCCAGTGAGCACGAGAAATCGGGGCGCCAACCTTACCAGAGGCGGCTTTAGACACCCAGACGGCACATTGGCCTCTTCCTTGGCCGTCATGCTGCCGCCTATACTACGTGGCTGAACGCAAAGCCTTGCTAAGATCTCAGCTGTAAGACCAGGATTTCGAAACACTTTCCATGGACACTTTGAAGGCCTTCCCCCGTTCACATCTGGTGCTGGCTGCATTCGTCGCAATGCCCCTGACGTCGTTGCTGGTTGCAAGCCCGACCCCAGAAGGCGCGGATCGATTCACGACCGAGCTGGTTCTTGCTGAGGTTACTGAACACTTGCCACCGAGCGATGAAGGGCTCGCGCGCGCAAGCACGCTGCTGCCACCTGCACCTACGGTACGTGAGCACCGCGAAACGGTGCGGTCGGGCGACTCGCTGGCCCGCATCTTTCAACGCGCGTCGATTCCGCAGCGAGAACTCGCGGCCGTCCTCGAGGCTGGGCCTGCGGCGACCGGATTGAAGCGTATCTATCCCGGCCACGAACTCCTGTTCGATATTGCGTCGGACGATCGATTGCTGCGCCTGACCTACGTGCCGAGCCGCACTGAAAGCGTCGTGTTCGATCGCGACGGCGACGCGTTCGTCAGCAAGGCGATCAAGCGGGAACCCGAACGCATCACTACTTATCGGTCAGCAACGATCAATCAATCGCTGTTCGTGACGGGTACCGAAATCGGACTGAACGACGACATCACGATTCGCCTGGCTCAGATTTTTCAATGGGACATCGACTTCGTCCTGGACATCCGCAAGGGCGATACCTTTCA
Organism: Pseudomonadales bacterium; assembly: GCA_041738285.1. Lineage (GTDB taxonomy): Bacteria > Pseudomonadota > Gammaproteobacteria > Pseudomonadales > Azotimanducaceae > SZUA-521. The sequence goes on from JBGSQB010000028.1 coordinate 2,680, forward strand.
CCTGCTGTTCGAAGAACTCTATCTCGACGATGAGTTCATCGGTTTCGGCGAGATCCTCGCTGCCGAGTTCGTCAATCAGGGCCGCGCATACCGGGCGGTTCGCTATACGGATCTGACCGGGCGCTCCGACTACTTCAGCCCCGAGGGCGACAGCATGCGCAAAGCTTTTCTGCGCGCACCGGTCGACTTCACCCGCATCAGTTCCAACTTCAACATGCGGCGTCTCCACCCGCTGCACAAACGCTCGATGCCGCATCGCGGAATCGACTACGCGGCACCCGCCGGCACACCGATTCTTGCGGCCGGCGATGGCCGCGTAAACACAGCAACACGCAATGCATCGAGCGGCAATTTCGTTGTGATCCAGCACGGCGAACAATTTCAGACCAAGTACCTGCACCTGTCCAAATTCGGCAGCGGCATCAAGGGCGGCACCCGAGTTCGTCAGGGCCAGGTCATCGGCTACGTGGGTTCGACCGGCTGGGCAACAGGGCCGCACCTGCACTATGAATTCCTGCTCAATGGCGTGCACAAGAACCCCCGCACCGTCGCATTGCCCAAGGCGAATCCGGTGCCGCGGAACGAGCGCGGGCGATTCAATGAAGCGGCCACACCGCTGCTGGCGATGCTCGACACCTATCGCAACGATGCCCAGGTCGCAACGCGTTAAGGCAGTGTGGCAACCGTCACTTGCGACTCTATGGGCCCGCGTTTGGCGCACCGGCGCGAACAAGTGCTCGAGTCATCTGGACTGATTCGCGGACGAGCCCGCTCCCACACAGCAGCACGCGGCACGCCCGCCAAGCGGAGCATCCCTGAGTGACGCAACCCGGACGGCTTTTCGTCGGAGCCATCAGCGGCACCAGCGTCGATGGCCTTGACCTCGCGCTGATTCGCATGCACCGGCAGAAGATCGAGATCATTGGTGGCCACACGGCCGCCTTCGCGCCCGATCTGGAACACGCACTGAAGGCGCTCGCGTTTGCGCCACAGGTCAGCCTCGAGCACCTCGGCAGTATCGACCGCGAACTCGGTCATGTGATCGCAACCGCGATCATCGAGTTTCTGCGCCGGGTCGGCGTCGATCCGTCGGCCATCATGGCGATCGGCAGCCACGGTCAGACCATCCGCCATCGGCCAGACGGACCCTGGCCATTTACCATGCAGATCGGTGATCCGCATACGATTGCCGAAGTCACTGGCATCCACACCTATGCCGATTTTCGTGGCCGCGACATCGCCGCTGGCGGCCAAGGTGCGCCGCTGGTGCCGCCCTTCCATGCTGCGCTGTTCGCAAGCAAACGTCGGAGCCAACGGGGCGGACGTATCGTTTTGAACATCGGTGGGATCTCCAATGTCACGATACTGCCCGCGGCTGCGAGCCAACCGGTCACCGGGTTCGACACCGGGCCCGGCAACGCGCTGCTCGATCTCTGGGCCGCTCGACACCTGGGCGCCGCCTTCGACGCCGGCGGGGCGTGGGGTGCCTCGGGTCGGGTGATTCCCGAACTCCTGCGCGCGTGTCTCGCCGAGCCCTTTCTCTCCCGAACGCCCCCGAAGAGCACGGGGAAGGAGCTGTTTGGCGGGCCATGGCTGGATTCACGCCTCGAGGGCTTCCCGTCAGCGGTGCCTGCCGACGTACAGGCGACTTTGATCGCGCTAACCGCGCGCACTGTGATCGATGCGATCGGCCCGCACTGCCAAGCCGGTTCATCGCTGATCGTCTGCGGCGGTGGCCGCCACAATGATGCCTTGATGGACCGCTTGCGCAACCTGTTCAATCACGGCGATGTCATCACGGCGGATGCGCTTGGCTACAACGGCGATTGGATCGAAGCGGCGGCCTTCGCCTGGCTCGGCTATCGCGCGGCAACGGCCAAGCCGGGCAATGCCCCAGCGGTAACCGGCGCGCGTGGCGAGAGAATTCTCGGTGCGGGTTACCCCGGCAGAACCTAGGTCGAAAAGGAATTGCCGCAGCCGCAGGTGGAGGCGGCATTGGGGTTGGCGATCACGAACTGCGCGCCTTTGAGATCTTCACGGAAATCCACCTCCGCACCCACGAGGTACTGGTAGCTCATCGGATCGACCACGAGCGTCACGCCCGCGTTCTCGACCACGGCATCTTCTTCGTCGAGATCTTCATCGAACGTGAAGCCATAGGAGAATCCCGAACAACCGCCGCCCGTGATGAACACCCGAAGCTTGAGCGCGTCGTTGCCTTCATCGGCAATCAGTTCGCGCACCTTGCTCGCGGCTCGGTCGGAAAATCGAATATCGGCGCTCATGGGCAGAGCTTACCACGGCCCCCGGCGCGCCCGCCCGTAAGATCAGACCTTCTTGCGCTGCTCTTCCGACTGACCCTCGGTACGTTGCAACGCATGGATGTTGCTCTTGGTGCTGTCGTCGCGCACGTGAACGAGTTGGCCATCCACCATGGCGCCGAGTTGCATCTCGATCAGCTTGTAGTAGACGTTACCCTTGATGCGGGCGTTGGTGGCGAGCTCCACCCGGGTGCTCGCGTGCACATTGCCCTCGACCTGGCCGTTGATGACCACGAACGGGGCACGAATCTCGCCCTTGACGCTACCGACCTCACTGACCACCAACGTGGCGGAGGTGGCGTCTTCGGCGCGAACGTCGCCTTCGATCGAGCCGTTGACGTACAGCTGGTCGGCAAAAGTGACGTTGCCTACGACCTTCGTGCTCTCGGCGATCAGCGTTGCATCCTTGCCCGCCTTCACCGCTGGTTTCTTGCTAAACATGGCTAACCCTCCTTGGGTGTCCAGCCGAACGTGCGCTGGACCTGTTTCGCACCCCTGCCGGTCGTACTCACGGTGACCACGACCTGACTCGGTTCCAGCATCGGTGGCAGCGTGAGTGTGCCGGTAAAGTCCTGGAAGTACCGGAACTTGAATGCCAGAGGATAGACGTCGGTCTGCTCCAGTTCTGTGAGGGACAGCACTCGTTGGGTGTCCCCCTCCTGTCCCTGCACCTCGATCGTCACGGTCCCGGACACCCAGTCATGACGATCGACCACCTGGGTCAGCATCAGCCGGTACTGCACCGCACGACTGCCCGGCGGGCCAATCAAGTCGAGGCGTTCCACGCGCAGACCCCTTTGGGCCTGAGAAGGCGCCATGAGCTGCCGATAAAAGCGTAGCTCCTCCCGGCGATCTGCCAACTGATCGCGCAGCTCCTTGATGGTGGCGCGCAGTTGCTCGCCCGCGTCTTCGTCGACCGTCGCGCCCAGTTCACGGTCCGCGAGGTCGCGTTCCAGTTCACTGATGCGTTCCCGGGCCTTCGTGTTGCTGCGCTCCAGATCGGCGGCCTCCATCAGCTTCTGCTCGGTCTGGGTCCGGCCCAAGTAGTGGCCGGCAATACCCGAAGCGACGATGACGACGGCCAGCGCCGTGAACAGCATCAACCGTTGCATCGGGCGGTATTCGGTCACCTGCAGTCGACTGCCAAATCCGATCTTCATCGGCTCCCTCGTAACTCCGGCAACGGCGCGTGGGCACGTATACTAGCGCCCCGGCAGAATTGGGAATCGCGCTGCAACATGCTTTGGATCAAGGCGTTACACATCATCTTCGTGATCTGTTGGTTCGCGGGCATCTTCTATCTGCCGCGCCTGTTCGTCTATCACGCGATGACCACGGATGATCTCGGCAAAGAACGATTCAAAACGATGGAGCGCAAGCTTTACCGCATCATCATGACACCCTGCGCGGCGCTCGCGCTCGGCTTCGGCGTGTGGCTGTGGGCGCTGTCGTTCGACGCGCTGGCCGGGGCCGGGTGGCTACACGCCAAGTTGCTGCTGGTGATGCTGCTGATCGGCTACCACGCCTACTGCGGCCATCTCATCGCCTGCTTTGCCCGCGACGCGAATCCGCACGGCCACAAGTTCTATCGGCTGTTCAACGAGGCACCGCTGCTGATTCTTTTCGCGGTGGTGATCCTGGCCGTCGTCCGTCCATTTTAAGGTCCAGTCATGACGCGCTATCAGACTTCCGAGGCACTCATCCGTCGCGCCGAACGTTCGATTCCCGGCGGCGTCAATTCTCCCGTTCGCGCGTTCAAGGGCGTTGGCGGCACCCCGGTGTTCCTCACCAGAGGCGAAGGCGCGCGGGTGTTCGACGCCGATGGCAACGCCTACATCGACTATGTCGGCGCATGGGGGCCGATGATCCTGGGTCACTCGGCACCATCGGTCACCGAAGCGGTGATCGAGCGCGCACGATTGGGCCTCGGGTTCGGTGCACCGACGGAACTCGAAATCGAGATGGCCGAACGTGTGGTGTCGCTGATGCCGGCTATCGAACGTGTGCGTATGGTCAACTCCGGCACCGAGGCGACGATGTCGGCGATTCGACTCGCACGCGGATTCACCGGTCGCGACCGCATCGTCAAGTTCGAAGGGTGCTACCACGGTCATTCCGACTCGCTGCTGGCCAGGGCCGGCTCGGGCTTGCTCACCCTCGGTATTCCCAACTCGCCTGGAGTGCCGGCTGATCTCGCTCAACACACGTTGAATCTGCCATTCAACGATATCGACGCAGCGAGCGGCCTCTTCGCGCGCTACGGTGACTCGATCGCCTGCGTGATCATCGAGCCGGTCGCCGGCAACATGGGCTGCGTGCCCCCGCTTCCGGGCTACCTGGCAGGGCTGCGGGAGCTGACCCAGCGCCATGGCGCACTCCTCATCTTCGACGAGGTGATGACCGGTTTTCGCGTTGCCCGGGGCGGTGCGCAAGAACGCTACGGGATCCAACCCGACCTCACCACGCTCGGCAAGATCATCGGCGGCGGCTTGCCGGTCGGTGCTTTTGGCGGTCGCGCCGACATCATGTCGAAGATCGCGCCAGAGGGTCCGGTCTACCAGGCGGGAACGTTGTCCGGCAATCCGCTCGCGATGGCCGCGGGGTTGGCGATGCTCGAGGCCCTCCAGGCCCCCGATTTCTACGCGAATCTCGAGGCGCGTACCGGGCAACTGGCGACAGGTCTGGTCGACCGCGCGCGGCGCCATGGCCTGCCCATCACCGTGAACCACGTCTGCGGCATGTTCTCCTTGTTCTTCACCGGCGATCCGGTACACAGCTTTAAGGATGTCGAGCGATGCGACGTCGCGCGATTCAATCGCTTCTTTCACACCCTGCTCGACCACGGGGTATATCTGGCGCCCTCCGCCTTCGAGGCCGGATTCGTCAGCGCCGCCCACGATGACAGCGTCATCGAGTCGACCCTTTCGATCGCCGATGCAGCATTCGCCGAGGTTGCCAAATCATGAAGCGCTTCGACATTTATGGATTGGGCAATGCACTCGTCGACATGGAATTCACGGTCGACGACTCATTTCTGGCCCGACACAACGTCGAAAAGGGGCGTATGGCGCTAGTCGACGAGCCGCGACTCGATGCCCTGCACGAGCACTTGAGCGAACTGGCGCCCGATCGCTCCAGCGGCGGCTCAGCCGCGAATACGTTGATCGCCGCCCAGGCATTCGGCGCGCGCACGTTCTACTCCTGCAAAGTCGCGGCCGACGAAATCGGTCGGTTCTTTCTCGACGACTTGCGTCGAATCGGCGTGACGACCAACCCCCACCCCAAAGAGACCGCGGGGAAATCTGGCCGTTGCCTGGTACTCATCACACCCGATGCGGAGCGGTCGATGAGTACCTTCCTTGGCATATCTGGGAATCTGGGTGCGCCCGAGTTGAACGAGGATGCGCTCGCAGCGGCGCGTTATCTCTACGTGGAGGGGTATCTCGCATCATCACCCAGCGCCACCGAAGCCACGCTGCGCTGCCGCGAGATTGCGACTGACCACGACGTCGCGACCGTCATGACGCTGTCAGACACCAGCATGGTCACTTTCTTCCGGGACGGGCTGCTCAAGATGCTTGCCGACGGTGTCGATCACCTGTTCTGCAACGAAGAAGAAGCGCTCGCTTGGGCGCGCACCGATCGGTTGGATATTGCCGCGACCGAACTCAAAGACATCGCCAAATCGGTCAACATCACGGTCGGCGCCCGCGGCAGCCTGGTGGTGAACGGACGCGCGCACAAGGAAGTCGCGGGCTTTCCGGTGCGACCCATAGACACGAACGGCGCCGGAGACATCTACGCCGGCGCCTGCCTGTATGGATGGTGCCAAGGGATGCCGAGCGACGCGGCCGCTCGATTTGGCAATTTCGCAGCGTCTGTGTTGATCACGCGCTATGGCGCACGACTGCCGACGGCCGCCGACTATGACGCGCTCAAGCAGGCTTTTTCGCGCCTGCCGCGGTAATTCGTCTCGTCCTACATCGCGATCGGCAACCGCCGATCAATGCGGATCGACTCAGAATTGATGCTGCATCCGTAACACAGCACCTCGACCCCGGCGGCGACCGCCGCCCGCAACGCAGTGCCGTACTCGGGATCGATGTGGTCCGCAGGCTTTACTCTGCGCACGCCGCTGTGTTGAACGCAGAACAGCAGCACCGCGCGAACCCCGGATTTACGCAGCCGCTCGAGGCCCTCGACATGGCGCTTCGCGCGCACGCTCACGGCGTCGGGAAACGCGCCCCAGTCATCGTCGAGCTTCATCGTCACGCTCTTGACTTCGACATAACACGCGCTGCCGTCGGCCTGCTGGAGGCGGAAGTCGAAACGGCCCTTCTCGCCGGGAATGCGTACCTCACGCGACCATTGGGCACTCGCCAGCTCAGGGATGCGCCGCCCTTCGAGCGCGTGCTCGACCACGGCGTTGGCGCGCGCGGAATTGATACCGATTCGATCCCCGCCGGCCGTCTCTACGATCTCGAGGGTATGCGCATATTTGCGCCTGAGGTCATCGGAGGTCGAATACCAGATGCGACTGCCCGGGTCGGCACATCCGGTCATGGCACCGGTGTTCGGGCAGTGAATCGTCACGCACTGACCCGATGGCAGCACCACATCGGCCAGGAATCGTTTGTAGCGCCGGGCCAGCGTCGCGCTCTTCAAAGGCTGCGCGAATCGCATGCGTCAGCCGCGCCGCCGGCCAAGAAAGCGAGCGATTCGACTCAGCCCGTCGCGAATGCTTGCGTCGTCGGTGGTATAGGCGAAGCGGACAAACTCATTCGCCCGGTAGCGGCCGAAGTCAGTGCCCGGGGTAACGGCAACACCAAAGTCTTCGAGCAATTCAGAGCAGAAGTGCTCAGCCGATAGACCGACGCTACTGACATCGACATAGAGATAGAACGCACCCGCCGGATCGAGCGCCGGCGGCAGACCCAGCGCCGTCAGTCCCGACCCCAGCAGATCCCGACGGCCAGCGAACATCGCCCGGCGCGCTTCGTGTTCGGCCATGGCGTCGTCACCGAACGCCGCCAGCGCCGCGTACTGGGCAATGCTCGGCGGACAGATGTACATGTTCTGCGCCAACCGCTCGAGTGGCTCGATCGCCGAATCCGGTACCACGATCCAGCCCAGGCGCCAGCCCGTCATGCCGAAAAACTTGGAAAAGCTGTTGACCACGAAGGCGTCATCGGCAACCTCGAGTACCGAGTGCATCACATCGGCGCCTGAGCCATAGGTCAGGCCCTGGTAGATCTCATCCATGATCAGGTGCGCCTGCCGGTCGCGGGCGAACTGAGCCATCGCCAACGCTTCGGCGCGCTGGAACACGGCGCCGGTCGGATTGGCAGGTGATGCCAACAGCAGGCCGCGACAACGCGCCGTCCAATGCTCGGCCGCGAGATCGACGTTCAGCTGGAAGTCCGACGTTTGCGATACCGGCACACCGCGCATGACGCCGCCCGCAACCGTCCAGAAGTGCCGGTTGCAGGGGTAGCCGGGATCGGTCATCAGCCACTCATCGCCCGGGTCGACCAACAGCGCCGACAGCAGATTGATGCCGCCACTCGCACCGGCCGTGATGATCACCCGCCGCGGATCGACTTCGACAGCCGCACGCGCACGGTAGAACGCGGCAATGGCGGCCTTCAATTGCGGGATGCCAGTGGCTTCCGTGTACTTGGTCCGCCCCGCATCGATCGCTCGACGGGCGGCGGAGAGGATGGGCGCCGCGGTGACGAAGTCGGGTTCTCCTACCTCGAAATGCACCACTGAACGCCCCGATCGTTCGAGCGCCTTCGCGCGCCCCATCAGTTGCATCACCCGGAAGGGCTCGATGCGCTGCACGCGCTCGGAGTACACGTGTTTCTGCCTCGTGAGAAAGGCCGGGGATTATATGGCGATTGGCGAAATGTTCTGGTAGGTTACGCGCCCTTCAGTGGGGGCCCGCCCCCAAACGATACGTCGGAGCTGACGAAAATGGCAGCAAAAACCCGAAAGAAGCCCGCTAGCAAAGGCAAGCCCAAGGCCACTCCCAAGGCCAAGGCCACCCCCAAGGCAAGAGCAAAGTCCGCGGGCGCCGCCGCGAAAGCCAAGACGTCCAGTAAAGCAGCGACCAAAGCCAAACCCAAGGCCAAGGTGAAATCACCGCCGAAGAAGAAGGTGCCCAAGAGCGTGACCCCAACAAGATCAAAAGAAAAAGCACCCGCCAAGACCAAACCGACGAGCCCGCCATCCAAGCCGACCGCGAAGGTCAAGAAGAACCTGCGATCGGCAACCGGCGCTGCGCGCACAACGGGCGCCTCTGCCGCGACATCGCCGTTCAAGAATTTCACGCCCTACGATCCGAAGCGCGGCGAGCACTACATGGGCGCAGAGCAGCTCGATCACTTCCGCTACATCCTGCTCAAGTGGCGCCAGGAACTGATGGAGGAAGTGGATCGCACGGTGCACCACATGCAGGACGAAGCCGCCAACTTCCCGGACCCCGCCGACCGGGCAACCCAGGAAGAGGAATTCAGCATCGAGCTGCGCACCCGCGATCGTGAGCGCAAACTGATCAAGAAGATCGACCAGACCATCGAGCGCATCGATCAGGAAGACTACGGTTACTGCGACACCTGCGGCGTCGAGATCGGATTGCGGCGCCTGGAAGCCCGGCCGACCGCCACCCAGTGTGTCGACTGCAAGACCCTCGATGAAATCAAGGAGCGTCAGCTCCACGGCTGAGCATGTCGCGCCATCAGAACCGGCCGCGATGAACTATCGTGGCCGGTTCGCACCTTCGCCCACCGGGGCACTACATCTGGGTTCGTTGATTGCCGCGGTTGCGAGCTTCATCGACGCCCGCGCACACGCCGGCCAGTGGCTGCTGCGCATTGAAGACATCGATCAACCGCGCAGCGTGCCAGGCGCCGCGGACCGGATTCGCCAAACGCTGACCGACCATGCCCTCGAGTGGGACGCCGAAGTGCCCGCGCAGAGCACGCGACTTGCACGCTACCGGACGGCACTGGGTCAATTGAGCCGGCGCGATCTGACCTTTCCGTGCGACTGCTCGCGCAAAGCGTTATCGAACGCCGCGATCTATCCCGGTACGTGTCGGGGGCGGCAACGCATCGATGGGCCTCACGCCGTACGAGTACGCGTGCCAAACGAACGTTTCGAGTTCGACGATCGAATTCAGGGGCACTTCGGTCAGCAATTGAATCGTGGCGTCGGCGACTTCGTGGTTCAGCGCCGGGACGGGCTCTTCGCCTACCAACTGGCTGTGGTCGTCGACGATGCTGAGCAAGGGATCTCCGACGTGGTCCGCGGCGCAGACCTGCTCGACAATACCCCGCGCCAATTGTTTCTCATGCAGGCCCTCGGATACGCGCGGCCACGCTACGCCCACATCCCTGTACTCACTGGCAAAGATGGTGAGAAGCTCTCCAAACAGAATGGCGCCCGCGCCGTCGACGACCGCACCCCCGGTGCCAACCTGCTGCTTGCTTTGGAGCTGCTGGGACAATCGCCACCGCCAGCGCTCCGCCACGCACCCCCTCGATCGGTCATCGACTGGGCGCGCAGCGCCTGGCGCATCGACCGTGTACCTCACGGGCCCGTTCTAACTAACTACCAGGGTCTTTGTTAACATCCGGCGATGATGCCATTGACCGCGACATGACCCGTATTCTGGTCGTGGACCCCATTGCCGAGCGCCGCGTGGCGCTGGAAGCCGTGCTCGACCGCAACGGCTTCACAGTCATTGGCGCTGCCGAAGTCGATGCGACCCTCGCCGCCGCGCGCCAGCGCATCGGACATGGCGTCGAGGATGGTCTTCACCGCGAACTCGGTGTCGCGCTGCGTCAGCTGGGCGAAGCGTTCGGCCAGACGGGCCACTAGATCGGAGCGGGTCATCGACGGAGCTCGCACGGTTCTGGGCTTCGGGAAGGCGCCGCGCCGCTCGGC
>JBGSQB010000063.1:0-30043 GCA_041738285.1 Pseudomonadales bacterium
CGCCGCCGGGCGCGCGGCCGCGCACCCCGATGTAGTGCACGCCGGTGGTGACGAACTGCACCTGGAAATCGAGCTGGGGGCTGTTGGCTGCGTAGTTGGAGCCGTTGTTGGCTCCGATGTCCGGGGACGCGAGCATCACGCCCGTACCGGAGAAGCCCGCGTTGGGTGATGGCTGCAGCAGCCACTGGTGCGCGCCGCGCGCGATGCGGGCGGTGTAGTTCTCGGCTTCCATCGAGACAATGAACTGACTGCCGCTGTCCTGCAGGAATGCGGCGGTCGCCTCGACAGACCCCAAGCCGAGGACCATGGCCAACGCATAGGCGCGCGCACGGCACGCGTACGCGCACGCATGGCGCGTGCGACGCACGATGCGCGCATGCTGCACCGGACGACGGCTCACCGCTGCCCCCCAACGACCTTCGGATCCTTGCGCGAGTCTAGGGGTTCGGCAGTGAGAAGTAGGTCTCGATTTTGTAATAGCTGGCCGCCACGCGTCCGTCCATTCGACCTGACCGGCACGGTGCGTTTTGCTACATGATCGAAACAGTGTTCGCGGCGCGTGTGGCTAGAATTGGCGCGCGAGTTCAGGAGACGCCATGATTTTCACGGAAACGAAGCTGCGCGGGGCTTACATCGTCGACCTCGAGCGGCGCGAGGACGAGCGCGGATTCTTCGCGCGCGCGTTCTGTCAGCACGAATTCGAAGCCCTCGGCCTCAAACCGATGGTGGCGCAGACCAACATCGCCTCGAATCGCAAGGCCGGCACGTTGCGCGGCATGCACTTTCAGTACCCGCCGGCGGCCGAGACCAAACTGATCCGCTGTCCGCGCGGTGCGATCCTGGATGTCATCGTCGACCTGCGACCGGAGTCGCCGACGTTTCTCGAGCACGTTGCCGTGGAGCTGAGCGAGGACAACGGTCGCGCGCTGTATGTGCCCGAGCGCTTCGCGCATGGCTATCTGTGCCTTGCGGATGCAACGGACACGATCTATCAGGTGGGCGAGTTCTACGCACCCGGATTCGAAGGCGGCCTGCGATTCGACGACCCGGACCTCGACCTGCCGTGGACGACACCCGTCACGGTCGTGTCGGAAAAAGATCGAGCCTGGCCCGATCTGCGTGGGTTGCGATCACAGATCGTGAGCAAGATGGCGACGACCCGACAGGAGAGCGCAGCGTGATCATCATCGACAATGCACTGAAAGCACGCGAAGCACGCGGTGAACCGATCCGGGTCGGCATGATTGGTGCCGGCTTCATGGGCGCTGGCCTCGCCAATCAAATGGTGAACTCGGTGGTTGGCATGCGCCTGGTGGCGATTTCGAACCGCCACGTGGAACGCGCAGCCGCCGCATACCGCGACGCCGGCGTAGCGCCGACAACCGTCGCGAGCCAGGGACAACTCGAAGACGCCATTCGCGCCAAGCGTCCAGCCGTTACCGAAGATGCGATGCTGTTGTGTCGCAGCGAACAGATCGATGTACTCATAGACGTGACCGGCGCAGTGGAGTTCGGCGCGCATGCGGTGCTGGAAGCGTTCGCCCACCGCAAACACGTCGTGCTCATGAATGCCGAACTCGACGCGACCGTCGGCCCGATTCTGCAGACCTACGCGAACAAAGCAGGCGTCATCCTGACCGCGTGCGATGGTGATCAGCCTGGCGTGCAGATCAACTTACATCGATACGTGACCGGGCTCGGATTGATTCCGCGACTGATGGGTAACATCAAGGGCCTGCAGGATCGCTACCGCACGCCCACCACGCAAAAGGCGTTCGCGGAACGCTGGGGACAGAACCCGTCGATGGTCACGAGCTTCGCGGACGGATCGAAGATCTCGTTCGAACAGGCGATCGTTGCCAACGCCACCGGCATGACGGTGGCCAAACGCGGCATGCTGGGCTTCGACCACAGCGGACATGTGGATGAACTCACCACCCGCTACGATATCGATGAACTGCGCAGTCTCGGTGGCATCGTCGACTACGTGGTTGGTTCGAAGCCGAGCCCGGGCGTGTTTTGTCTCGCCGAGCACACCGACCCCAAACAGCGCCACTATCTGAACCTGTACAAACTTGGCGAAGGGCCGCTGTACAGCTTCTATACGCCTTGGCACCTCTGTCACTTCGAGGTGCCCAATACGGTGGCGCGGGTTGCACTCTTCAATGACGCCGCCGGTGTGCCGCTCGGCGGCGCATACGTGGAAGTGTGCGCGCTCGCCAAGCGTGATCTGCGTGCCGGTGAAGTGCTGGACGACTACGGCGAGTACATGACCTACGGTGAAGCCGAGCGCGCGGACGTCATGCGCCGCGATCGCCTCCTGCCCGAAGGCATCGTTGCCGGCTGCCGCTTGAAGCGGGCCATCGCGAAAGACGAAGCGATTACCTATGACGACGTGGAGCTGCCGGCGGGCCGTCTGGTCGACCGGTTGCGCGCCGAGCAGGACGCCGTGTTTGCGCCGACGCCTCAGTCGGTGCGCGCATCGGCGTAGGGGACACAACAACGGCAGCACACAGGCGAAGCGAAACGCAGCAAGGAGAGATGAATGGCGTTGGGATTGCGGCAGCGACTACAGGGAACTGGCGTCGACAAACTGGTTCGCTATGCCACGAGCGCAGACTACCGCTACGAGCGGCGTGTTGCCGGTGAGGTGCTCGCCGGCATTCCGCGCGCTCGCCTGGCGGAAATCCAGGCGCAGTTCGCCGTGGAAGATCCCGGCGAGGCGGGCGCCAACATCGGGCACGCGACGACGCGCAAATATCTCGAAGCGCGCACCTGGCTCGAAAACGCGGTACAGCGTGTCACCGCAATTGATCTGAACACCCGCAGCCCCATCTCCGTGCTGGACCTCGGCTGCGGCGCCGGCTGGTTCCTGGCAGTGGCGCGCCACTTCGGTCATCGCGTGATGGGTTTGGATCTGGGCGAGAACCGCATGTACAACGCGCTGATCGAGATGCTCGAGATCGACCGTGTCGTCCATGCGATAACCCCTTTTCAGCCGCTGCCGGACGTTGGCCAGCAGTTCGATCTGGTCACCGGCTACATGGTCTATTTCAACTTCTATCACGCAAAGGATCAGCCGCCGTCGCCATGGGGCATCGAGGAGTGGACGTACTTTCTGGGCGACGTAGAGCGCTTGCTTGCGCCCAACGGTCGCCTGCGCTTGGAGCTGAATCGCGGTCCGCGCTATCTGGGCCTGCGCCCAGAGGACGAGTATTTGCCCGATGCAACGGCCGCGGCGCTGCGTCGACTGCCGGGTGTCACGGTGACGCCGTCGAAGGGCGTGGTCGAGTTGGTCCGGGGGTAAACGCGTGACAGGCGGCATAGCCGTTCCGATGGCGCAAGCGTCAGGCGGACGACACGGCTCACCAGACGTCGCCAAAATCAAACTGTGCATCGTGTCTCCTTGGCACTGGGCGTCTCAATTGGGCGGTGCCGAGTACCAGATGCAGTTGCTCGCGAGCGAACTTGCGAAGCGCGGCCGGCACGAAGTCAGCTATCTCGCGCGGCATATTGAGCCGAGTGGTCCGGCGGCGAAGCAGGCGAACGTGCAGGTCGCGAAACCTGGACGCATCAACCGGTATGGCCTGTTCTTTGACAGCGTTGGTCTCTACCGAGCGTTGAGGCGGTTGCGTCCCGACGTGATCTACCAGCGCGTGGGCTGTTCCTACACGGGCGTCGTGGCGCTTTATGCGCGCCGATTCGGCTGTCGCGCGGTCTGGCACGTCGCCCACGATGGGGATGTGGTCCCTGAGACGCCTGCGCTACGTCGCGATGTTGCGTTCCGATTCGTAGAGAAGAAGGCGCTTGAGTTTGGATTGAGGTCGGTTGAATCGATCGTCGTGCAGACTGCGAGCCAGGCTGAGCTCCTCTTCAAGCACTACGATCGGCGCGCTTCGGTTCAGATCGGGAATTTCCATCCGCTGCCGACCGAGACGATCGACAAATCCAGTCTCCCACTGACTGTGCTGTGGGTGGCAAACCTCAAGGCAATCAAACAGCCCGAGATTTTCGTGCGCCTCGCCGGGGATCTAGGGGCTATTCGCGACGTACGGTTCCTCATGCTGGGTAAGGCAGACAGCAATAGCACGCGTCAGAGCGCGTTTCTCGCTGACGTTGCCGCAACTGGGAATTTGCATTACCTGGGCTCCGTGTCCCAGGCCGAAGTGAACCAGCACTTCGCGACCGCGCACCTGCTCGTGAACACGAGCGTAGTCGAAGGGTTTTCCAACACCTTCATTCAGGCATGGATGCGCAAGGTGCCGGTGCTGAGCCTTTCCGTTGACCCCGACGGCGTCATTGCGCAGCACGGGCTCGGCCTGGTGGGCGGTGACTATCCGTCACTGCTGAGCAACACGCGCCAACTGCTCGAGAACGATGCGGTTCGCACGCAAATGGGCGAACGGGCGCAGGCTTATGCGCTCGCCAATCACTCGATGACAAACGTCGACCGGCTCATCGAACTGCTCAGCTAAGCGGATCGGCCCCGGTCCATAGGTTACAAAACGCATACAAAACCGGCACGGCGCATCACTACTATGGTGTGACGCAGGTGCCTCCCGTTGGCGGCGCTATGGCGTGCTCGTCCCTCACGTGGGGCGAGGGGCTCGGTTGGACGACGAGATTACGTGGCAGGGCTGACAGGGCTTTCAGCAAAGGAGTGCTGCACGCGTTGGGGGCTGAGGTTCGGAGCCGTGCATCGGCATGCAGTATTCAGCAGTACATCGACCACGACGCGCGTGCCTTGGTGCGCGGCGGCGCCTGACGGGCGCCGCATGGCCCACATGGCGTAGTTGGCTGCTCGGCGTCTGCGCACTGGTGGCGGCTTGCCCGCTCAGTGCCGCCCCATTTCTTCAGGACAGCGGCCCGCAAGGCCTGGTGTCGATGGATGCCGAGAGCTTTGCGAGCAACACCCCGCAAGGTTCGGACAGTTGGGTGGTGGTGGCGGCACCCGTACCCGGCTTTGCCGGCAGCGGCGTGATGGACACGGCGCCGAACGACGGCACCAACAATTCCACGAACTTCGTCACCCTGAGTCCGCGGCTGGACTTTCAGGTGCAGTTTCTGAATGCCGGCACCCACTACGTGTGGGTGCGTGGATTGGCGGCAGGCGGCGGTCACAACTCACTGCACGTGGGCTTGAACGGTCAGGCCGTGAGCAGCAGTACGGCGATCACGCTGAACGTCACCTCGAACTACGTCTGGAGCAGTGGCGCCAACACCATCACGATTCCATCAGCCGGATTGCACACGATCAACGTGTGGATGCGCGAAGACGGCACCCAGTTCGACAAACTGGTGTTGACCACCAGCGCCGGCTACACACCGAGCGGCACAGGACCCGCCGAAAGTCCGCGCACCGGTGGCGGTAACAATGCACCGATTGCGCGCGACGATGCATTCAGCGTGACCCAGGATACGAACAACAACGCGCTCGCGGTGCTCGCGGACAACGGCAGCGGTGTCGATACCGACCCCGACAATGATCCCCTGACGGTAACGGCGGTGGGGACGCCGAGCGGCAGTGGCACGGCCGTGATCAATGGCGCAAGCGATGGTCTGCTGTATACGCCCGCGCCGGGATTTACCGGCCAGGAGACCGTCAGCTACACGATTGGCGATGGCAACGGCGGCTTCGATTCGGCAACGGTGACGGTCACCGTTACCGCGCCCGTGGGTGGGGGCGGTGCGTTCCAGCAGGACGGGGGCGCACAGGGCATCGTGTCGATGGATGCCGAGAACTTCAGCAGCAACACCCCGCAAGGTTCGGACAGTTGGGTGGTGGTGGCCGCACCGGTGCCCGGCTTTGCCGGCAGCGGCGTGATGGACACGGTGCCGAACGACGGCACCAACCATTCGGCGAACTTCGTCACGCTGAGTCCGCGGCTCGACTTTCAGGTGCAGTTTCTGAATGCCGGCACGCACTACGTTTGGGTTCGTGGGTTGGCCACCGGTGGCGGTCACAACTCATTGCACGTGGGCTTGAACGGTCAGGCCGTGAGCAGCAGCACCGCGATCACGCTGAACGTCACCTCGAACTACGTCTGGAGCAGTGGCGCCAACACGATCACGATTCCATCAGCCGGATTGCACACGATCAACGTCTGGATGCGCGAAGACGGCACGCAGTTCGACAAACTGGTGCTGACCACCAGCGCCGGTTACACCCCGACTGGCGCGGGACCCGCCGAAAGTCCGCGCACCGGTGGCGGCAACAATCCGCCGATTGCGCGCGACGATGCCTTCAGCGTGACTCTGGATACGAACAACAACGCACTTGCCGTGCTCGTGGACAACGGCAGCGGCGCAGACACCGATCCCGACACGGATCCGTTGACGGTGACGGCGGTGGGATCACCGAGTGGCAGCGGCACGGCCGTGATCAATGGCGCAAGCGACGGTGTGCTGTATACGCCCGCGCCGGGGTTCACTGGCCAGGAGACCTTTAGCTACACGATTGGCGATGGCAACGGCGGCTTCGATTCGGCGACGGTGACGGTGACCGTGACTGCCATTGGCGGCGGCAACAATCCACCGATTGCGCGCAACGACGCCGTCAGCGTGACCCAGGATACGCACGACAACGCACTCGCCGTACTCGTGGACAACGGCAGCGGCGCGGACACCGATCCCGATGTCGATCCGTTGACGGTAACGGCGGTGGGCACGCCGAGCGGAAGTGGCACAGCAGTGATCAATGGCGCAAACGATGGTGTGCTGTATACGCCCGCAGCGGGATTCATCGGCCAGGAGACGTTCAGCTACACCATTGGCGATGGCAATGGCGGCTTCGATTCGGCGACAGTGACAGTCGTTGTCATTGCACCTGTCGGTGGCGGCGGTGCATTTCAGCAGGACGGTGGCGCGCAGGGATTGGTGTCGATGGACGCCGAGAACTTTGCCAGCAACACCCCGCAAGGTTCTGATAGTTGGGTGACGGTCGCCACGCCGGCGCCGGGCTTCGCGGGCACGGGTGTGATGGACACGGTGCCGAACGACGGCACCAACCAATCCGCCAACTTCGTGACCTTGAGCCCACGGCTCGACTTCCAGGTGCAGTTTCTCAATGCCGGCACGCACTACGTGTGGGTGCGTGGACTGGCCACGGGTGGTGGTCACAACTCGCTGCACGTGGGATTGAACGGTCAGGCCGTGAGCAGCAGTACGGCGATCACGCTGAACGTCACCTCGAACTACGTCTGGAGCAGTGGCGCCAACACGATCACGATTCCATCAGCCGGATTGCACACGATCAACGTCTGGATGCGTGAAGATGGCACCCAGTTCGACAAACTGGTGTTGACCACCAGCGCGGGCTACACGCCGAGCGGCGTAGGTCCGGCCGAGAGCCCTCGATCCACCAGTTGTGTGGTGTTCCCGTCCATCACCATCAGCACGCCTGAGGTTGGCCACCTGCAGACGAGCGGAGCGCTGGCAGTTGACACGCTCACCTGCAGTGCCGCTTCCCTGCCGCCGGGATGGGGCGTCAAGTTCCTGCGCGACGGCGGACTGAGCCAGGGCGGCGACGAGAGCTTCGATTATTCGGCGCCATTCAGCGCATCGTTTGGCGGCCCCGGCATCGGCGAGCATCAGCTCGAAGCGCAGATCGTGGATGCAAGCGGCGCCCGCGTGCCGGGTGCGCGCACCCAGCACCAGATCAACCGCGTGGGGGTCGGTGACTACTACGTCGCCATCGGCGACAGCATCACCTTTGGTGTCGGTGACGACATCGCCGGGGACAACGCATCTGCCGACGGCAGAAACGACGGCGGCGGCTTCACCCCGATCTTGAATGATCTGCTCACGACCCAGCGCGTGCGTCCTCATACGGTCGAAAACGAAGGCGTGCCGGGCGATACCTCTGCCGGCGGGTTGCTGGCGCTGCCATCGGTGCTGACGCAGCATCCGGAGGCCCAGCGCTATCTGGTGAAGTACGGCATGAACGATGCCAAACCGTTCCTGCCGGTGCCGAGTGGCCTGGGCCTGACGGCCTGCGACGCCGGTTATCCGGGCACCTTCAAGGACAACATGCTGCGGATGGTCAACCTGATTCAGGCATCCGGTCGCGCGCTGATCATTGCCAAGATCAACGTGGCACTGGCGGACGGCGCGGGTGCAACGGAGCTGTATCCGGACCCCGATCAAGGCGCGCGCAGCCTCCTGATCAAGGACTTCAACCTCGTGATCGACGAGCTGGCGGACAATCCGGTTAACGGTCTCACGGTTGCGGGGCCCGACTTCTATACCTATTTCCTCGCCAACTACGGCGCCGAGTACTCGGACCCGATTCACCCCAATGGACTGGGATATCAATCTATGGCGAGCCTGTGGTCGGCGGTTTCCCCGTGGACGGCGCCACCGCCAGGGACGCCGCCATCGGTCTCTTGCCCTCCGTGAGAACTCCCCGGGTCAGGTTTTAGGATTCGTCCGCCTCCGATGCGTGCGCGATCGACGCGCGACTGGCGTTGGCCGGTCCGTGATCGACCATTACCTCCTTTGAAAGGCCCGCCTGCGCGACCATTCCGGCCTAACTTGCATACAAGTCTTACCTTCTCCGCGAGAATCTAACGTCACGGGCGACCCAACACCGTGTAAATTCACTGATTAATTTCGCACGGACCGCGCCCATGATGCGGGCGCGGATTGTTCGCTCAGGAGTGGCTGGATTGTGCAGCAAGTAATCTTCGTTGGAGGGACTGCGTACAGCGGATCGACGTTGGCGGACCTCACCATAGGCAACGATCCGGCAGGATTCTCCTGCGGTGAGGTTGTCGACTTTTTCAATCCCACGCGGCCGCACCACGTGAATCCAATCTGCGGGTGTGGCGTGGCCCAATGCCAGACTTGGCCGAGCCTTCGTGTGCACGGCGAGGAGCGCGTCTATGAGTCGATCTTCGAAATGCACCCCGAGGTTCGATTCATTGTCGATTCCAGCAAAGATCCGTTTTGGATAGCGCGCCAAAGCGAGCGTCTCCGGAGACAGCAGATTCCGACAAGACACATCCTCATCTGGAAGACTCCGGTCGAGATCGCACGCTCATATCAGAAACGTGGGCACGCCCGTGATTGGCAGAAGTCGTGGGTCAACTATCACAGGGTTTACGCGTCGCTCGAGTTAGAGTGGCGGTCCGTTGCCTATAGCAGTTTCGTTTCCGAGCCAAGCAGCCTTGCAAGTGTCTGCAGTTGGCTCGGAATTGACTACTCCACCGAGAAGGCGAGGTATTGGGAAAAGCGTCACTGCATACTCGGAGGAAACCATTCCGCACGCGTGCATCTTCATGATGCGGAGTCCGCAGAGTTTGGGCGATCTAACAGCATCCTTCGAAAGGACACCGGACACAACATTGCTCTCGAAAAGCATCGTCGCGTTCAGCTAGAAGTTGCCGCCAACTCGAAGGATGACGTTGCCATCGACGATTCGTCACCCTACGTCAGGCCAATACTTCGAATGCTGTCGTCGTTTGACGTCGCTGGGACGGGTCGCGACGTAGGGGCGATTCGCGAAGTCAAGATGTCGCCAACGGAGGTACATCTGCGTCGCCTCGTCTCGCGATATCGACAGTACACCGGGAGGAGGCGCTATCCGCCTCATTACAAGAGCTAGTCATTGTTCGACCCAGCAGAGAGCCACTAGCACATTATGTTTATTGATGGACGGACACCCCGGACAGGGTCGTCGCACCGGAGGCGAACACCGAATGCCTTGGCGAATGAACTCCGGACCGTAACATGAAGAACCTCGCACTTCTGATCATACTCGTTTGCGTGGGCTCCGTGAGTGAGGTGCTCCGCGAGTTCCCGACTGTGCCACCAAGGGTGGCGTATCTCGCGGACCTAGCGATCGCGTCATTTGGGATAGTCGTCATTGCCAAGCTTATTCTCACGCAGCGTTGGCGCCTTGTTCCGCTTCGCTACTTCCTCGCCTTCTTCGGGTTTAGTTATGCAGTCGTTTCCGGAACGGTTCTCAACGATGTTTCCCCTGAAACGACATTCGCTGGGATACGCATGTATTTCAAGTACGTTCCTCTGTTCCTTGCGCCCTTTGCCTTCGACTTCACCTCTAGAGACCTGCGATTGCAGTTCGGGGGCATCATTGCCCTCGCGCTGATTCAGATTCCCTTCGCGTTTTGGCAACGTTTTGTTGAGCACGTCGGTGCGGGCGAATCGAGCGGTGATCTAATAACGGGCACACTTGGCAATTCAGGCAGCCTAAGCATCTTTCAGGTTGGAACGATCGTTGCGATTGCGGCGCTCCATGTTGCAGGAAAGATCTCACGAGTCTGGACGTTGCTGTTATGCGGCTTGCTCGTTCTGCCAACCACGATCAACGAGACGAAAGCTACGCCCATTTTCCTACTAGCGGGCGCGATCGGAGTGCTGTTCGCAAATCGAGGCCGGCTTCGTGCCTCTCAGATTGCCGTGATCGGGTCTACTACTGTTGCCTTGGTCGTCGGGTTCGTCATGGTCTATGACAGCCTCTACGCGGAACGCGTAGGTTCGCCCAAGTTCGTTGAACAGATGACTTCGAAAAAGTACATCGTAGACAACTACAATCTCACAGGCGTGCGCGCAAGGAGCTTCGACTTCCACCGCGATCGGGCAGCGATCGTGGGTGAGTCCGCGGACCAGCTGACGGATCGGGACCAGTATTTTGGGCGCTTCGACAGCATCAGAGCGCCATTTGACGCGTTCGCGCGTGAGCATCCCTTGCATCTGTTCTTTGGGCTTGGTGTCGGCAATGTCACTAGCACTTTTGGCGACCGCAAGTATGAAGTTGTTGAGCGTGAATTAGGCGCGCGCCAGACGACGATTTCCATCCTCATCTGGGAGTCGGGATTGCTGGGCATGGGGTTCTTCATCGCCTTTCTGTTGCTGGTGCTGCGCGACTCTTTTGCGCTTGCTCGTTCGTCGTCGTCGGCCGAGATCGGAGCCGCATGGTCGGGAGTGGGGTCGGTAGTTCTGCTAGTTTGCTACTACCAAAGCATCTTCAACTTGCAGGAGGTTCTAGCTCCTTTCATCTATTTCTCGGGCGTGGTCGTTGCGAAATTGGCCGTCGAGCGGCGGCGCACGGCGGTACTCGACCCGCTGTATAACTAAAGCGGATTCTGCCCCGTTGCGTCTGCTCTATCTGATCCCAGAATCATGGCCCACGCATCGCGCCGATGTACGTGTGCTGTTTGGTAAGTACCTACCCCGACTTGGCGTGACCACAGAGTTGGTCACGGACTACGCGAGCGAAAAGTCGCAATCCGAAGACGTCTGGCTCGGGGGGCGATCATCGCTACACCGAGCACCTGCCGCGCGCGCCGCTCATCATCTGGCAAAGGCGTGGCATTTTGCTCGGTCACTCTTGTGTTTCAGTCGCAGTCGAACCGATGCCGTCCAGGTTAGAGACATGCCCGTCGTGGCCTTGCTCGCTTTGGCGATATCGAGACTCAAGCGATGTCAGTTCTATTATTGGATGTCCTTTCCACAGTCAGAGGGCCAGATTGAGAGGGCTAGGGCGAGGGGACGGAGCGCAGGCATACGTTTCTGGTTTCCACTCATTCAAGGCCATGTCGGCAAGTATCTGCTCTACCACATCGTGTTGCGTCGAGCTGATCACGTATTTGTGCAAAGCGATTGGATGGCGTCCGATCTACTTAGCCACGGAGTCGACGAAACTAAAATCACCCCAGTGCCTATGGGCGTAGATCTCGAGTCTGTAGACACCTGGCGAATGCCGCCGTTAGATGACATCAGGATGGCCGGGCGGCGTGTCGTGGCTTATCTGGGGACACTCGATGCTGCGCGTCATGTCGAGATGTTGTTCGAGATGCTGGAGATTGCGCGCAGGCGAGCACCGTCGTTGATGCTGTTGCTTATCGGTGACACCGAAGATGTGGATCAGCGGACTTGGTTGGAAGGTGAAGCGCGGAGATATGGGGTTGCGGATGCAGTAATGTGGACTGGCTGGGTGCCTATGGCAACTGCCTGGCAGCACGTGCGGCGGGCAGAGATTGGACTGTCCCCGGTGCCGAGGAGTCCCCTATTTGACTGCGCGAGTCCGACTAAACCTCTTGAATATATGGCATTGGGCGTGCCGGTCGTGGCGAGCGATAACCCGGATCAGATGAACCTAATCCAGGAAAGCGACGCCGGGCGTTGCGTACCTTTCGATGCGACTGCGTTCGCGGGAGCGGTTGTCGAAATCCTTAGCGATCGCGAACTTTGGTGCGAAATGTCCAAGCGTGGACCAAAGTATGTGGCGCGCAAACGTGGATACGATGCGATCGCGCGAAGGTTGGCGGGCGTGTACGAAACGCTTCTCCGGCAGGACGACCGCGGCGCGTAGACTTTCTGTTGTTCAGCAGCGCCTACATCGTCGATGACGCGAGGAGGGCTTCCGTGGAGCAGGCGAGTCGGGTCTAATCGACGTGTGGGCAGACTGATGGTCACGCCAAGAAGAATGCGGGTTCTGCACATCGTCGACGTACTCCACTTCGACGGCCGAACATCCGTACTGCTGGAGCTAATCAGGCGAAGTGGCGATTCCTGCGACCACGTGATCCTGACATTGAATGGGCTGGGACCAAAGGCCGAACCCTTTCGGCAAATGGGTATCCCAGTGTATTCGCTGCGGCGTGGACCGCGAGCTGGTCGGTTAAAGCGGTCGATTATTGCCGCGTTTCGTGCTTTGCGACCGTTGCCGGACGTTGTTGTCACGTGGTCCATGGGCGCATGTTTTTGGTCCTTGGCGCTAAGAGTGGCTTTTCGGCCGGTAGTGTGGACCGTTCACAACTCAGTTGAGAAATGGAGTCGACGGCGAGAACGTTTGGGTGTGCGGATTCTCTCGGTGCTCTCGTTCGTGGTTCCCTCACGAGTGGTGTGTTGTTCTCCGCAAGTCAGGTCTGTGTACGAGAGGTCCCATGGATTCAGGGCCGGGAAGCTCGTGGCGATTGAGAATGGCGTGGACTTTGACGAGTTTCGGCCCGATGAAGATAGGCGTCGAAGAATCAGGGAAACGCTTGGGGTGTCTGCCGACGGCCTACTCGTGGCGTCGGCGGCGCGATTCGCGGTCGGCAAGTCTAACGCGGATGTGAAGAACACTTTTGGCCTGATCGACGCAGTCAGCATGGCTCACAAACGACATCCGGAAATCCATCTCGTGCTGTTTGGAACGAATGCCGATGGATCAAACGCCGAGCTTCGGGAACGTCTAAGCTCTGCCGGTTTGACCGCAAATGCCCATCTGCTTGGGCAGCGCCGGGATATCGCAGAGATTCTGTGCGGATGCGACGCGTACGCGATGACTTCGCCTAGTGAAGGATTGCCAGTGGCGCTGATTGAGGCGATCGCATCGGGGTTGGTTCCCATTTGCATGGATGCCGGCGGAATTCGGGATGCAATTGGAAGTGTTGGCTATTTGATCGCCCAGGGTGATCTTGCGGCGTTTTCATCGGCAATCGATAAAGTCGCAGGCATGTCAACAGAGGCGCGACGCCAATTTGGGCATGTCCTTCGGGAAGAGGCTCGGACCAGGTTCGACATTGGCGTTGCCGTCGAGGCTTACTTGAGCGTCGTTCGGAATGCGGCAGGACCGGCGGCCTGAAGCAAGGCGACCCCGCCCCCTTTTTTGGAAGGCTGCGCCTCGAACGAACGCGAGATAGGGCAATCGCACCGCGCGAATGTCGACTAGTTCGCAAAATTACAATCCAAAGTCATATAGATTGAAAATAGTGCGGGTGATCCGCGGTGATACAATTCTCGCGAGTTGCGTGCCGGCGCGGCGAAGAAAGTGACCGTTTGAATGCCGCTCTCAAGTCGCTGTAGTCCGAGGACGTTTATGCACCAGGCAGTGAAGTCTCTTTCTTTCGTTGGATTCTTGTTCTTGAGTGTGTCTGCCGCTGCTGCCGGCGGGTTGGACTCCATCCAAGGCACGTCCTATTTTGTCGATTGCCGGGGCGGAGACGACTCTAAGAGTGGTCGATCGCATGCAGAAAGGTGGAGGACGCTTGGTCGAGCCAATGCCGCGATAAATGAAACGGGCGCCGACCTTTGGTTGTTGCAGGGGACTGTCTGCGAGGATCAGTCGTTGCGCGTGGATTGGGACGGGACCGCTGGCGATCGGGTGCACGTTGGAACCTACTATGTTGCCTCAGGGACGCCGCACCCACTGAGGCCGCAAGATCCCTCTCTGCCTCCCGAAAGCTTCTCTTACGCGAATGGCACAAGGGCAGAAATCAACGGCACTTATGACTCGACCTGCAGCAGGACGCTCAACGGCTCTTTGCCCGCCGGCGCAAGCTGTGCCTTTGATGGCCCGGGAGCTGTGCCCTCAAGCAAGTATTCCGCACTGGTCGTGATCGCTGCTGACTACGTGACTGTCCAGGATCTTTCGCTCAAGAACTCGGCGGGTTGGTCTATCGCGGGAAGCGACGTGGGACACGCTCATGTGATCAACAATAGAATCTCAAATGGTGCCGGTAGCGCAGTCGTTGCGCAGGGAACCAATTTCGCTGTCGTCCGTGGAAATCAGATCAACGGTACCAATCTTATGTCTCCCCGGGCGGACGCATTAAATCCCTCGTGGGGATCGACGATAGTGGTCGTTGGAAACAAGCTCGACAATCCGGCTCATGCGTTGGTGGAGAACAACTCCGTATACCTGAACTTCGGCGAGGGGATCGCGGTGCTGAAATCCAATCACGTGATCATTCGTCGAAACTACCTGGGCCAGAACTGGAGCGCCAACATCTACATGGATAATGGTGGCTGGACAGTGGTCGAGTACAATCTGATTTGGGGGGGACGCCCAAGCTCACCTAACATCGGCACGGATTCAACTGGGCCTGGGAACCAAATTTCCATAGGCCTGGAGGCGTATGGAGAGGGACAAGGCCAGTCGTCGACGAACAATGTTGTACGGGGAAACGTGGTCGCCCACACGTACCATGGGATCAACTTTGCGATTCATGCAACGGATTGTCACCCACAGTGCGGCGTGCTTCCCCTCGACCAGGGCCTAACCCTGGGTGCGAAGGTGTATCACAACACGTTTGTGGATTTTGCGTCGAGTGGCATAGCTCAGGGCAACTTGCCCGATGAAGGAGTTACGTCGATTGACGTTCGGAACAACATATTCCACACGACGACGTCGGCGCGAACATCAGCAAGCATATGCAACATGACATCGGCCGGCGGCAAGGTGACGTTCAGTAACAACTTCTGGTCGAACAAGCCAGCGGCTTCTACCTGTAACGGCCAAGGAGATGTCTACGGTGATCCCATGCTTCTTGGCACCTCATGGACCTCGAAGTTCTACCCGAACCAACCGAAATTTTCGGACTTTGCACTAAAGCCTGGCTCGCCAGCGCTAACTGGCGGCGTGCCGATTTCTAGTACGCTGCTAGTGTCCCGAGACTATCCACAGCTTAGTGTTGTCGCTTACCCATGTGCCGAATTCGACACGGCGGGAAGCGTGATTGACGCATTCTGCAATCCGCGCGCATCGTCACGTCCGAGTTTCGGTGCCTTGGAGGGAGGAAGCGGAAGCGTGTCGTCTGCGCTTGAGCTCTTCGTAGATTGAGTTGCCAGAAATGGGTGCTGGATGTCTGACCGAAAGGTCCGTCCAGCGCGCAGCAGTAAGGCAGGCAATGTGCCTCGGCGACCATCAAGCGATTGGTCACTATGACCTTTCCGCCTTGGGTAACCAACTCCATTGAGAGTGTTAGCCATGGTGACGTCGGCCCCTTAGCGAGACCGTTTTGATCTAGAGGTTGGCGGCTTCTGACGTTGACAGCCAGTTACACAAAGCGGGAAAGGTTAAAGCCAGCATCAACGTCTCTCCGCAGCCGCGAGACCTCGGTGTACTACGACCGGAGTCCATATACAGCTTCAAGCGCTTCGCTTTTCGTAGAAATCGAACACGTGCTTGTCTGCCATATTCTTCTTGTTCGTATAGTGCGAGGTTGCGAGCGGTGCGAAACGATACGGCTGAAATCTCGCTAAGCTTTCACAAGTCTGCAATGGGAAAGGTCGTCGTTCTTGTGTGTCATCCCAGCCTAGAACAAGAACCCCACCGTTGCGCAGGCATCTGAAGGACGCTTCGAAAGCTGCTTCGACCTGTTTCTTGTCGTTCAATCCCCAACCAAAGACACCGTTACAGATGATCAAATCCAACTCGCCACCACTGAAGTAACGATCGAGATCAGTCATCGAACCAATGATATGGTTCTTTGCCCCGTAGAGCTTCTTCAGTGGATTGGAGTCGATGGTCCAATAACGCTTCTCGGCGAACCATTTTTCGTAGTGCTTCGTGTAGGAACCGCATCCAACGAACAACACGCTGTTAATGTTCTCGAGACTCACGAAGAACGGAATTATCTTCCTTTCAAGTATGAAGCGATCATGTCTAACGATCGGATCTTCCCATCCCATCGAGAGAATCACTCTCGGGATCCTTCGCCATCGCATATTTGGTCCTCACTGCGAGACCGCCGGCACACACCAATCTCGTCCTAGTTGTGCAAGCGACTTAAGTTCAACCGAAAACTGACTCCCACATCGGTCGAGTGATCTCGATGTCGCCCTATCGTCAATAAACACAACTGAGCCGTTACCTTGAGTTAAACAACTTCGCCCAACGAGGTAAGAGACGCAGTCCATCGACTGCCCAGTAGTTCTCAGAGAACGATAAAGTGTGCGTGCGCAGACAATCCTTGCGCCAGCTTGCATCAATGCGGCCAACGGCAGTTTCATTAAAACTCTCTCGATCAAGTCGGTCGACGCGATTCAATACAGTGGCTTTGCCATACCCCGTCCCACAATCTTGGGCAGGCCGATACAGTACACCGTCTCGATGAACCAAGTTGCCTGCAGGCCTCGCGCTTCGCGCATCTGATTTTACGGGGTTGTCACCGTGCGCCGTCCAAGGCCCCATTGGGGAGTCAGCGTGGTAGAGAGACAGCTCATCGGCCAACCATATCCCGTGTGTGCCGAGAGTCAAAAACAACCACCACAACCCATCGTGTTCAACTAGCGTGGCGTCGGAGAACCGGACGCCGGTGAGCAGGGTTGCTGCCTTAGTCCATCGGTCAGGAAGCTCTTCACATTTCCACAACGCGACTTCTCTGGATGCACCTGCTTCTGGAACCATGTATAGATCCCCTTGCCACTTGAAGACGAAGGGATAAGAAAGGTGCCTACCTGTATTCATGACGGATCTCGCATCACTGTGGCTACCATCTGCAAACAGTTCCACGGCGGCCAAGTATCCGCACTGCGTACTGAACGGTAGTACCTCCATCAGAACCCAGACTCGCCCATGATGCTCCACTGGGAACGGGTCGGCCCAGAAACAATCGGCGGGCGGGTTCAACGACCACTGACCTTGAGCAGGGTCAGGCAGTAAGGCGCTACCCTTGCCCGCCACAATGAACCATTGCTCATGGCAGAAGAGGCTAAGAATCACTTTTCGTCCGATCGCTATTGCCTGCGCTAGCAGACCCGCACTTGGTGATGTCGTCACAGTTTCTTCGGCGTTGGCCGGAACCAACTCACCTCGATCCAAGTAGCGCGCCACTGCTCGCGCGGGGAAATGCGCAGCTTTTGCCAAGGAGCGTGCCGCAGTACGCCATGGAGCAAACGCATCGTTTTGCCCGAAACTCTGATATAGACAGATTGTGCTGCCATCGGGCAGAGTTGCCCATAGACTTGCTTCTAAAGCTGTATCACACGCCGCCGCGAATCTTGCGGCGTGATCAATGCCAATGTCTTGGCCCGCGAACCGAAAGAACCAAAAACCCAATCGTGCACTGCCAAACTGCTGACGAGCTGTTTCAGAGTAGTTACCGAAACTGAGCACTACATCAACTGGTCGGTCGTCAGTTCCATGACTCGCCGCGTGCACCTCTACGGACGGCATTCGTCGCAATGCGGCCACTCCAGACCGCGCCCATTTGGGTAGCTTTGCCGTTGTCAAACGGATGCTCAGTCGCTCGCCAGGCCGAGGTTCGCTCATGACATCTTTGTCGCAGGACTGTACTTGCACTCGGAGAGATGTCGACTGGAAATTTCC
The DNA here is from genome assembly GCA_041738285.1 of Pseudomonadales bacterium. Classification (GTDB taxonomy): domain Bacteria; phylum Pseudomonadota; class Gammaproteobacteria; order Pseudomonadales; family Azotimanducaceae; genus SZUA-521. Next base: position 18,059 of record JBGSQB010000063.1, read on the forward strand.
AGCGACGTGTGTGCCCCCGGGATGCTGGCTGTTTGAACGATGAGTCTAGGCACTCGCGCCAACTACTCGCCCGCGCCCTTCTGTATAGCGATATTCACGTAGGGCGAGAATGGTGCATGAGAACGCTCGACTACACGTTGAACTAATGTGATGGCGCTACGGAGTGGACGCGTTCCGACCTTTTCGAGTCTTTGTTGCTTTGCCGCGTACCAAATTCCTGACCACGTCGATGCGACGCGTTTCGGAGCCAACAGTTTGGCCGATGGATCTACGCCGCCTACGTGAAACATGATCTCGGAAACGCTTGCCCCCCTAACTCCCGCTCTCAGTAACTCGTTCCACGACAGGTGGCGACAGGCTCGCTTTGAGAACGAGCGGATAGCCCAGTTTGCAATGCGATCAGGAAGGTAATTGATAAGGGGCAATCCCGTCGTATGGGTCTCAATAGGGAACCACCGATGCGGTGTTTGGTTCAGCACCAAATAGCCAGAAGGCTTCAACATTGACCAGATCCCTTCGAGTACGTTCGAGCGTTCGGCTGGCATTAGGTGCTCATACACTGCGTTCAGGAAGACGATATCAAAGGTGCCACGATTGCTTTGGAAGTCCTTGCCAAAGGTGTCGACAGCTTCAAAACGCATGTTAACGAACCCGTAGTGTCGTGCCCTTGCGGTCGCAATTTCGAGAAAGGGAAAGTGGATGTCTCTCCCAGTTATGGCCGCACGAGGGAAGAGCCTACCAAGAACCATGGTAGATGCTCCGGCTCCACAACCATAGTCAAGAATCTTCAGACTCTTAGTGAGGATCGAATCGTCCAGATACGCAGATATGGACAAGCGCACATCAAGCGGCGCCTCGGATTCATCTATGTCACGCGAGACTTCGTCGCATGTAAAGGCCGAGCTGTAGCATGTGAAAATCTTCTCAATCAGTTCTAGAGGATACCGAGTCACAATCGGCGAATGAGGTGTCGCGGTCCTCTCGTCTGCAGTTGTACCGACGAGCTTGTAGCAGCTATTGCCCAACTCATCGATCGAAACGGTACCAAGCGCATCTTTAAGTATCATGCTTTCCCGGACTCGGTTTAAAGATTGGTTGGCCCACGCTCTGCCTCGTCGTCAGCATCTAGACGCACTCGTGGATCTGGCCGATCGGCAATTGCGGTTGCACAATCGCTCCATTCAGTCGAGTTGATCGGCCTTCGGGTGCTGTGGCACCTGTCAGTCACATTGCGTGCGACCGGCGATGCTGCAATCGTACGCCGACAGAGTCTTCTGGGCGATCTCCTTCCAGCAGTAGTCGGAAGCGATTCTCGTGCGGAGCCTCTGGGATTCGGACACGGTCGTGTCCGTGCGGCCTTCTCGTAAACGGGCCGCAAGCTGAGTTCTGTCGCCTAGCAGAAAGTAGTGATTCAATGTCAGGCTGAGCTCAAGGTGTGCTGGGATGCAGCTCGCAATGACAGGTATAGCGTAGCTCATCGCCTCAAGGAGCGCGATCGGTAGTCCTTCATGGGACGAGGGCAGCACGAAGAGGCCGGCATTGGCGTAGATTTCCTGCAAAGCTACTCCCGATTGAAATCCCGTCAACACGATATTGGGGTCATGCCCGACCAGCGCTTTCACGGACTCGACGTAGGGTGTCGAGTCGAGTCTCCCAACCAGCGCGAGCTTCCACCCGTCGAGTCGCGCTTCTCGGAACGCATGAATGAGGTCGAGCTGCCGCTTCTCGGGCACAAAGCGGCTCACCTGAAGAACATACTTCTGCGGCGTGAGGCCGAGTCCGCGCGGTGTGGTTTCCGCAAATGGTCCGATCGGCATCTCGATTCCATTTGGAATCACTACGCAGCGCTGCCCGTATTGGTCCATCACGCGCTGCTCGATGGTCTTCGAGATCGCAATCCTTTGATTCGCAATCACCATGCCGGCCCGTTCGCCGAGTTTCAGCACGAACTTCGCGAACCGCCCCCACTTCTCACGCTCATAGTCCGGCCCATGGTGCGTGACCACGACCCGCAGCCCAAACAATCGCGCAAGCGGCGTGAAAAGCGCCGGGCCAATCGCGTGAATGTGTAGCACGTCCGGTCGCTTGATGGCCGCGTAGAGGGTCCCCAAGAACGTGTGGATCAGTGCTTCGAGCCCGGCGTGCCGGGGCGCCCAGATTCTGGTGAAGGTGACTCCCTTCCACTCCTTCGGGTTCGAGGCCGGTTGGTAGGGAGAGCGCACGACGACTTCGACCCGGCAACCCAAGGCAGCAAGTCGCGGGTACAGGTGCTCCGCGTGCGTCTCGATGCCACCCTCGACGCCGGGAAATCCCCGCAAGCCGAGAACAAGCACGCGTAACGGATTGTCAGCGGACGTCACTGCGACGTCGCAACGGGGTGAATGGCTGAGGGGGGCGATACGCCCAGTTGCCGGTAGAGATCGGCGATGCGTTCCACGTAGCGTTCGCTGCTGAATCTCGTCTCTACAAGTGCGCGCCCGGCATCTCCGAGGTTGCGCACCTCTCGATCGGCCAAAGACACCGCCCAGCGCAGCTTGTCCGCAAGGTCGGTGACGGACCCGCTGGGAAAGACCGCACCCGTTTCGCCATCGATCACGATCTCAGGAATCCCGCCGATCGCCGCCCCGATCACGGGGACGCCCTCGGCGTAGGCCTCCAGCACACTCATCGGCGCGTTCTCGTACCACTCTGACGGCAGCACCAGGGCCCGCGCCGAGCGGATCGCGTGGCGAAGCGCATCGCCCGTCTGATAGCCGCAAAACGCGACGTCGGCCTTAACGTCGATCGCGAGCTTGCGTAGCGCAGCCTCCTCAGGACCGGTACCGATCAGCTTCAAAGAAACTCGCGCTGCGGCCGTGGCGCGAATGAGTGTCGCCAGGCCCTTTTCGTGACCGAGTCGGCCGACATAGGCGAAAGATCGGCCGACGGACGTCGCTGGTTGATACACACCGAGTGCAGTGAAGTTCGGTATGTGCACGAATTTATCGCGTTCGAATCCCCACTCGGCGAACTTGTCGATGAAGAACTTGCTTGGAACGACGAATCGATCGACGTTCCCTGCGTAGCTGTTGAGCCACTTGTGGATCGTCGCCTCCACGAAGACGACGGTGCTGAGAATGCTCGAGTCTTTGATGCATCGATTGCGAACAACGTGCGAGAAATGGCCCCCTTTGCAGCGTTCGCAAATGCCATCTGGCGCGAGCATCTTGTAGGCGGGACACGCCAGCTTCAGGTCGTGCAGTGTCATCACCGTCGGCACATTCCGCTCGCGCAGCACGCCAAGTATCGATGGCGAAATGTGGTGGTAGATGTTGTGGGCGTGGCAGATGTCCGGTTGTGCTGCGTCAATCAGCTGCGTGATCTTCCGACGCGCTTCCAAGGAATAGATGATCTTCGGTGCGCGCCTGGCTTTTCCGAATAACGAGTAGCCCCCGCCAAACTCGATCTCCTCGACGAAGTACTGCGACCAGTGGCTCTGCAGGTTGTTCGGGTGATGCATCGCGAATGGAACCACGTCCCAGCCTTGGTTCTGCAGGAGTTGGTTGTGCTCGAGAAACACGACTTCCGCCCCACCGCGCGGGTAGTAGTAGTTGTTCACCGACAGTACGGTTGGCCGACGACTCATGAACGGAAAGATCACTCTCGAGCGCACAGAGGCACATTCTGCCTGACGGCGTCCACGAGGTTGGGGGAATTGTGTGATGAATTGACCGAGCGGAGGTCAGTTGAGCGTTTGGCCGGCTTCGACGGCACGGACCGGCGCCGTCTGACTGATGTCACGTTGGCGAAGCCTGTTCCTTCCTTCGAAGGGGTGACTGTCTCGAATACCTGGTAGTCGCAGTCTTGAGTGACCAAACAGGAAGTCGGTCGGAATCGACCGCGAGCTGTAAGGCGGCGATTACAAATCCGTCGATGCGATTACCAAGTCGGCATGGTGGAGCACCGATCATGTTCTGTAGCTTCGATTGGCCGGTGAGCCCGCGTACCGCGAGTCTGAGTTTTCGAGATGGATTATCAGAAAATCGTCTGCTGGGACGATAGCCAAACTTTTGGCGCTCGCTCGTATGGAAACTACCCTCTCTATCTCGCTCAGACGCTGAGCTCAGAAACCCGCTACACGTGGCAGGCGATCAATATCAGCACCAATGGGCACACCGTTCGTGATCTTTGGTTTCGGTTCACGCAAGACCTGCCCGCGCTCAAAGATGTTCACCAGGCCTGCATCCTGATTGGCGCCAACGATGTAGGCAACGAAACGCCGATTGATCTGTTCGAGGAATACTACAGACAGTTGCTTACCGGCCTTCAACTGAATGGATTCAAGGTAATCCACTGCGGCGAAATCCCGCCGATATGGCCGGATGGTCATGCTTACTTCCCAGTGGCAACGCGTGTCGCTCGTCATGCGTACAACGAGCGCGTCATCAAGGTCGTTGAGAGCTCTAAAAATGGAAATCTCGTGAGGCTTTCGAACTTGACGGCCGACTGCTACACGGATCCTGTGCACTTCAACGAAGCCGGCAATCGCGTCGTCGCGCGGGCCTTTGCAAGCGCCGTGATGGCCTTCTGATGCGCATTGCAGTTGTCCAAGGAACGCGTCCGGAAGTGATTAAGAATTACGCGATCGTGAGAGCGCTGGAGGCGGCCGGCGTACCGTTCGAAGTCCTGCACACAAACCAACACTCCGCGCGCGAGATGTGCGGTGAGATTTACCGAGACATGGGCTACGAGCCCCATCGTCGAATGAATGCAAAGTACACGCTCGGACGTGCGATTAATTGGCTCCAATCCGTCTTTGGGCGAGATGGCATCACCCATGTAATCGTGAACGGCGACACGGCGGCTTCGCTCGCCGGCGCAATCGCTGCGATGTACCTCGATATCGAAGTCATCCATGTAGAGGCAGGCCTCAGGTCCCGTGATCCCTACATGATCGAAGAACGCAATCGAATCATGGTTGACGCCACCGCGTCGCTACTCTTCGCCTACACCGACTACGAAGGCGGGCTCCTGAGGACGACGCCGGACATACGGGGTCGCGTGGTCGTCGAGGGCAATACCACGGTCGACGTGCTGAGCGATTTCGCGTCGCATATTGAAATCCCGCCGCGCCCGCCGCGCAGCTACGTGTTCGTCACCATGCATAGGAAAGAGTTCACCGATTCTGCCGAGCGCATGCGGACTGTTTTCGCCGAGTTTGCCTCCGTTGCCGACACGAAGGTGTCTGTGGTCTTTCCCATGCATCCGCGGACAGCAGATGCGATGAGGAAGCACCAGATCGGCGCCGACATTCTGGGCGCAGTGGAAGTCACACCACCAATCTCAGCCCTAGAGTCATTGGCCTACCAGAAGCATGCAGCGGCAGTGCTCACGGACAGCGGCTGCATACAGGAGGAGGCATACATGCTGGGCGTGCCTTGTGTGACGATTCGTGAAAGCACTGAACGTCATCTTACCGTTCGACATGGCGCCAATGAGGTTACTGGCTTTGATTCCTTGCGAATTCGAGAAGCCGTTGAACGTGCGATGCACTTGACCGACCCCAGGTGGCCCGTCATCTATGGAGATCCGGGTGTTGGTATTCGGATCGTGCAACACATTTTGGAGCACGCTGGTTATTCCACGGCGCCCCTCACTTACGCGAGCCATGTGCGCGAAATGTCACCGGCCCCAGTAGCCATCCGCTGACTTGGACTTGGACGTTATGCAGACGCTGCTGTCGGTGAATAGCTATTTCTACCGTCGCGATGGTTCCGAGGTTGTCTATCTGGAGCACAACCGTCTTTTTGAGGAAGCGGGGTGGCGGGTTGTCCCATTCTCGATGCAGCATCCACAGAACCTCGCTAGCGAATGGTCTGAGTACTTCCCTACGGAGATCGAGTTTGGAAGAGCGTATTCGGTAGTCGAGAGAATTTCTCGGGTCCCGAAGGTTATCTACTCGCGTGAGGCGCGACGCAACATTCAGAAACTCATTGATGTCGTGCAACCCGTCATCTGCCACTGCCACAGTATCTACCATCACCTGTCGCCTTCCATTCTTGGCGCCCTTCGAGCGGCAGACGTTCCAACGGTCATGACGTTGCATGATCTCAAAATCGCGTGTCCGGCTTATCACATGTTCAATCGGTCCGGAATCTGCGAAGAGTGCAAGGGCGGAAACCTGCAAAAGGTCGCGAAGAATCGCTGCATCAAGGGTTCGCTCGCCTTGAGTGCGGTTGTGATGGCCGAGGCGATTGTCCACAAAGCAATTGGATCCTACTCATGGGTAGACCGCTTTGTTGCGCCCTGTCGCTTCTACATCGACAAGCTCGTGGAGTGGGGATGGCCCGCCGAAAAGTTCGTTCACATACCAAACCCGATCGACGTGTCGGGCTACCAGCCGTCATTCGATGCTGGCAAATCGTTTCTCTACTTTGGGCGACTATCAAGTGAGAAGGGGCTACTCACCCTGATTCGAGCGGCAGCGAAGGCGAACGTCTCCCTACATTTGGCCGGAGATGGGCCGCAATACGCTGAGCTCAAGCGCGAGGCGGAGACGCTTCGCGCGGATGTCGAGTTCTTAGGGCATCTGAGTGGTGCTGCCTTGATCGGTGCTATCACGAGATCCCGGGCCACGGTATTGCCTTCCGAGTGGTTCGAGAATGCACCAATGAGCGTTCTCGAGTCACTCGCGCTTGGAAAGCCGGTGATCGGGGCGCGCATTGGCGGTATTCCGGAGCTGATTGTCCACGGCGAAAACGGCTGGCTCTTCGAGAGCGGCTCTGTTGATGACCTTGCAGCGCGCTTGGCAGCGGTAGCCGACTTGGCCGACGCGCGCCTGACGGAGATCGCACGAGCGTCACGGGACGGAGTTGAACGTGAGTCTTCCACGAGTCTGTATCGAGATCGAATGAACAATCTCTATAGGGAGGTTCGAGCGATGACCGGGTCGATTTCATGAGCACATTTCCCGAGTTGTCCCGGCGCGGCGACATTCGACTGGGCTATCGGTGCAATGCGCGTTGCGGGTTTTGCTACTACCAGGATCTACTGGACACTCCGGTTGAGGACGAACCTAGCACGGAGGAGCTGCGTCAACGTCTGGAAGCTCTGCGGCGAGATGGCGCGACAGAGGTGGAGTTTACTGGCGGTGAGCCGACTATCCGCCCCGACCTTGCCGAACTCGTGGCGTATGCGCGCGAACTTCAGTTCATAAACGTGTCCGTAATTTCCAACGGGCTGCGACTCGCCAACCCGAAGTATGCGCAACGGTTGGTGGAAGCTGGTGCGAACGACTTTCTCTTCTCGGTCCATGGTCCTGACGCGGTGATTCACGATGCGCATACGCGCATCCCAGGCAGTTTCGAGAAGATTTTACAAGCAATAGAGAACGTCAGGACCCTCGGCGCAAGGTGCAGAAGCACGACTACCGTCACCGGCCAGAACTATAAGTTCCTGGAGTCGATCCTTCAGTTGTCCCTGGATCGAGGAATGGCGTGCATACATTTGGCGGTGTTCAGCCCAGTTGCCGACGCCGTCGGAACGGATGAGGGGTTGTACGTGACATATACCGACGCAGCCGCGTCAATCAAGCGTGCAATCGATCGCTTTGAGCACCTACTGCCACCTCTGAGTGTCAAGTACATTCCGTTCTGCTTCATGCGCGGCTACGAAAAGTACGTCATGAATCTGTACCAGCAAAATTATGATCCCGACGACTGGAATTACTACTACAGCAACAAGGTCAGGCGAGCTAGCTCGCCACTTGCGCGTTTGGCCTTTGACTGTGCGAGTTTGGTGGGGGCCGTCCTTACTAAGGATTGGGTTGTCTCCGCGCGACATGGCTGGTTTGGTCTGCGCGTGTTCGGCTTCACACGGATTGCCGAGCTAGTTCGGAAGAGGCGCCTCGCAGCCTGCAAGGAATGCGCATATGACAACGTCTGCGATCACGTCTGGGTTGGCTACGTTGATCGTTTCGGTGAAGGAGAGATTGCTGCAGTTCCTGGTCCCAAGGTCAAGGATCCCGCTTGGGCCTATGTCATGTCCCGCTATCGATCGACCGGCGTGCGCGTAAATGAGCGTGCACCAGTGCTCATTCCCGTGAGGAGCCTCGAGTGAATGACGCCGCGCCTTCCAAGGCCGTGCTTGTAACGGGAGCCACCGGTGGGGTTGGGCTGGCGTGCGCGCTCGGGTTGGCGGCGCACGGATGGCATGTGTTCGCTGGCACCACGGGTACTCCAGGGATTCAACAGCGGGTGGGGCGCGGGCGGATTACTCCGCTACCGCTGGATGTAACGGTCGACGACGAAATCGTTCGCGCAGTCGAAACGATACGGGAACTTCTGCCACAGCCTGGATTGCAGGGACTGGTGAACTGTGCCGGAATCGGGTCCGCTGGACCCCTCGAGTATGTGCCCCGCGCTTTGATGGCCCGAACGTTCGATGTAAACGTGACGGGTGCGTTGGCTGTGATCCAGGCATTCCTGCCCATGTTGCGCAAGTCCACAGGGCGGATCGTGAACATCGGCTCGACGAGCGGGAAAATCCCAAGTGCGCTGAACGGTGCGTACTGTGCTTCCAAGTTCGCTTTGGAAGCGTTGACCCAAGTTCTTCGTGCCGAGTTGTCGTCATCGGGCGTCACGGTTGTCGCGATTGATCCGGGTGTGGTCGCAACACCGTTTTGGACGAAGCTCGCTGCTGCGGAAGAGTTGATCCTTCGGCAGATGTGCGACCAAGGCGACCAGACCTACGCCCGAGCACTCGCTCGCAGGCAGGACCTGTTCGCTAGGCTTCGCGATGCTGGTTCTTCGCCGGATCGTGTAGGTGATGCGGTCGTGCGTGCATTGAGTGCCTCGCGCCCAAGGCGCCGATATATAGTCGGATGGGATGCGCGGCTCAAAGTCGCAATCTGGTCTGCCCTACCTGAAGCTGTCCGCGACAGGGTAATCAGAAGGGGTATGCGGGGCTGAAGCCAGCGAATATTGAATACACTCAAGGCGTCACAAGGCCCACTTGTTAGCGCACCGCTTACAAAACGTTGCCAGAAGTGGCCAATGGTCGTTGGCACACCCGCGTACGATGTACGCGCTCTGCATACCTAACACACATGCCAACGCTCGGGACGAAGCGGATGCGGCGGTTCATTGATCTGCTTCGGGGATGCGCGTGAAGATTCTGGAAGTCGCCGGTAGTGGCGAGGCGGGCACGCGCGATGCGGGCCCCGTGACGTCCACCATCGTCAATCTGGCCAATGGATTTGCGATGCGAGGCCACGACGTCACGGTGCTCGATGCACCGAACGGCGCACCCCGAACCCGACTCCACGCGTCCGTCAACGTCCAGGAAACGGACCGCCTCGGAGCGCACGGCAGCGTCATTGCGTCAATCGTTACCCCGTCGAGTGTGGCAAGGCCCGCGCTCGAAACGATTGCGGCGCTGAATGCCGAGCACAACTTCGATGTGATTCATGTCCATGAGGCGCCCTATGCAACGGCACTGGCGCGTACCTGCGCGGTGCCTGTGCTTTGGACGGCCCATGGATCGAGTTGGACGATGGCCAGCCGTCGGGCGCAAGGCCCGCGTGCGTACTTGCACCGCTGGCTCGATCGGCGCGCAAGACGTTCGGCTGCGCATGTGGTCGTTCTCAACGAGGCATCGAGGCGCGCGTTGGGCGGCATCAACGTCTCGGTGGTGCCGAATGGCATCGATCTCGAGGCCTGGCCGGCACTCGATCGAGCCGCCGCGCGCCGCGATCTCGGCATCTGTCCTGCCGAGTTCCGTGTGACCTTTGTCGGGCGCATCGCGCCGGAGAAAGGCGCGCACGTGTTCGCTGAGGCGGTAGGACGTGCCCGTGCGGATGTGCCCGTGGTGGCCGATGCGATCGGTTCGTTCAGTGGCCGGTTCGGCGTCTCTGGCAGGGCCACCGAGTACGCCCGTTCAGTGCGCGCGAACGCACCGCACGTCGAGTTCCGGGGATTCATTCACCGCGATACGCCCGAGTATCGGGCGCGACTTGCGGCAGCGGACGCGGTGGTGGTGCCTTCGATCACCGAGCCCTTCGGCCTGGTGGTGCTGGAGGCGCTCGCGTGCGGTGCGTGGGTGATTGGTTCCGACGTGGGCGGCATTCGAGAAACGCTCGGCGGGGATACGGGCGCGTTGGTGCCACCGGGGGACGCATCCGCGCTGGCTCGCGCGATCATCGAGCGCTATCAGAAACAGGAATCGATCTCGGTGCCTGCGCGAGCGCGTGCCGCGCAATTCGGCTGGGACGGCATTGCAGATCAGTACCTGGCACTCATCGGTCGGCTTGCGGGGAGGCGGTGACGTGAACGCAGTGAGTGAACGTACGCTCGTATTCGGGCTCGATGGCTTCGACTTCGGATTTGCGCGGACACTTGCGAGTCGTGGACGCATGCCCTGGTTCAGCGCACAACTGCAGCAGGGCAGTTTCGTTGCCACGCATGCATCCGAGTTGCAGGGGTCCGAGTGGGTCAATGCGGCGTGCGGGGTCAGCGCCGCACATCACGGTTACCTGCACACCAGTCAGCTGCGGGTCGGCACCTACGAAGAGGTGGAAACCGACGCGCGCGTCGTGCGGACGGAGCCGTTCTACGTGCCGTTGGCGACCGCGGGGGTCAATACGGTGGTGGTGGATCTGCCCGTCGACCGGCCGCGTGCGCGGGCGAATCTGGCGCAGATCATCGACTGGGGCAGTGAATTCAATCTGTGGCACTACAGCGCTGCGCCGCGTGCGCTCAAGCAGTTCGTTGACGAAACCGTAGGCCCACATCCACTCACTGCGTACGGTAGCACTGTGCCGGATGAGCCGACGTTGCGTGCGCTGCACCGCAAGCTCGTTCACGGCACCCGCCTCAAAGGCGACCTCATCGAGCAGCTCATGCGTCGGCATGCGCAATGGCAATGCATGTTCGTCGGGTTCGGTGAAGTGCACAAAGGCGGCCATTTCTTCTGGCAATACCAGGATCCGCAACATCCAGGCTACGCCGGTGCGGACCACGCGTTGTCATCGGCGTTGATCGATTTGTACCAGGAAGTCGACCAGGTGTGTGCCCGCATCTGCGCCGCGGCGGGTGAGGGTGCAAACACGGTGATCGTTGCGGATCGTGGGATGCGGGCCAATTATCGGGGCGATCACCTGGTCGATAGCATGCTTCAACGATTGGACCTTTACGCGCCGTTGGCGGGCGGCGCCGCTGGCACCTCCGACGTCGCCGACAGCGAATGGACAGAGAAATCGCAGTCCCTCGCGCAGCGCATCAAGCATCGACTGCCGGTCGGACTGCGGCCGTTGGTGCGCAAGTTGACGGGCCGTGAGCGCGCGGACTGGCGCAACACCCAGGTTTTTCGCGTTGCTGAGGTGGGCACTACTTACTTGCGTGTGAATCTGCAGGGGCGAGAGCCGTGCGGCACCGTGGCCGCGGGCGCGGAATATGACGCGCTGCTTGCGCGCCTGGAACGGGAATTCAAGGCGCTCGTGAGCCCTGCGACGGGGCAATGCCCGGTCGCTGAAGTGGTGTTTCCGCAGCGCGCGTTCAAAGGTCCCCTGCAAGCGACGCTGCCTGATGTCGGCATCGTCTGGGGCAGCGATGTGCCAGTCACGGCGCTGCAGTCGCCATCGATCGGGCGCATTGAAGGGCGGCATCGCGAGCAGCGTTCCGGCAATCACACCTGCGACGGTGGGATGCTTGTCGCCGGCCCCGGATTCGCACCTGGCGGGGAGCGCACCGGCGACTTGCGTGAGCTGGCGCCCACGCTATTGGCGCTGCACGGCATCGAGGCGCCGCCGCACTACGAGTATCAGTCCATGCCCGAGCTGCGCAGATGAGCGGGCGAGCGGAATGAGTGCGTTACAAACCTGAGATTTAGGCACGCTGGCGCAACGGTTAGCGTGGCCCGATGAAGCTCATGGCGCGGGCAGGGATTCGGCTGGCCAGTTGGAAGTGGCGTGCGGGCAGCGCGCGCAGGACGCTTGCTCACGTGGCGCGG
>JBGSQB010000066.1:0-9870 GCA_041738285.1 Pseudomonadales bacterium
ATCAAGCATATTGGCAAGGCGTGCAACGCAGCCATCGCCCTGCCAGGTCGTGCCCTACGGGAGCTCGCCCAAACGCGCCGGACTGCGTTGCGTCCCTTGGCAATATGCTCGATATTCCCTGCGGGACGCGTCTTGTCCGACCCGTTTGGGCGAGTTCTGAAAGTGTCATTGATTGCGGCGCACTACACTAGGCTGAGGCCAGCGGGCCCTTCTCCTTCAGTGCGCGGTAGGCTTCGATGATGGTATCGACTTGTTCCGATGTGTGTGCAGCAGAAAGGCTGCAGCGCAGCAGGCAGAACAATCCTGGCGATGCCGAGGGCGGCACCAGATTGACGTAGACGCCGCGATCCAGCAGGAATTGCCAGGACGCGATCGTGGCGTCGGTATCGCGAATGATGACACCGACAACCGGGCCGACCGTCGGGCCCAGTTCATATCCGAACTGCTGCAGGGCTCGATACACGCGCTCGGCATTCTCCATCAGCCGCATGCGTCGCTCGGGTTCACGCTGGAGCACACGCAGTGCAGCGCGCGCCGAAGCAATGACCGACGGTACTGACGATGCCGAGTAGACATAGGAACGGGCGATGGGCCGCAGCGCATCGAGGTTGTGACGGCGACTGACTGCGTATCCGCCCACACATCCGAGGCTCTTCGAGAACGTGCCAACCACGACATCGACCTGATCTTCCACGCCCTGCTCTTCGGCCAGGCCGCGTCCGGTCGCGCCGAGCACACCGAAGGAGTGGGCTTCGTCGACCATCAATGCGACACCGTGGCGGCTGGTGACTTCGCACATGTCCTTCAAAGGCGCGCGATCACCGAGCATGCTGTAGATGCCCTCGACGATGACGAGCGTGTCTTCCTTCGAACTCAGGCGTCCGAGTTTCTTGTCGAGATCGGCGGCGTCGTTGTGCTTGAAGCGGTACGTCGTAGCGCCCGACAGTTTGGCACCGTCATAGATGCTGGCGTGGCTCTCGGCGTCGAGCAGGAGATTGGACTTGTGGTCGGCGAGTGCGGCGATCATGCCGAGATTGGCCTGAAATCCCGTGGTGAACACCATCGCCGACTTCGCCTGATAGAAGGCGGCCAATTCCGCTTCGAGGGCGCGATGCTCGGGGTAGGTGCCGTTGGCCATCCTCGAGCCGGTGGTGCCCGTGCCGAAGCGCAGCGCCGCGTCGCGGGCCGCTTCGATGCACTCGGGGTGGAACGTCATGCCCAGGTAGTTGTTGGTGCCGGCGAGGATTACCGCGCGGCCGTTCACCTTACCTTGGGTAGGACTGCCTTCGACGACGATCGGAATGCCCAACGCTTCGCCATGGCCAGCGGGCAGGATCTGGGTCCCGATACGCTTTTCGACCAGATTCATCGTTCGGCGACCAGCCGGTCCACTTCCGCGGCGAGATCGTTGATGGTCCTGATCTCGGCCAGATCGTTGAGTGGGAAGCTGATGTCGAACTCGTCTTCGAGGTGTTCGACCAGCTCCATGATCTCGATGGAGGACAGTCCTACGTCGTCCACGAGGTCACTGTCGACTTCAACCGACACGCCTTCTTCGGCCAGTTGGTTGACAAGTTCCTTGAGGCGAACTGCATAATTCTCGCGCTGAGTCATGTTGGTCTCGCCGAAGCGGAGTGTCGTTGAGCGGTAGCGATTATAGCGACAAAGCCGCGACGTCGGCCAAACCGGCGCGGATTTGGGCAGTAGCGAGCTATCGGGCGGGTGAGAACTCGCAGATCTTCGGTCTGGTTTCGCGCTTGCCGTTCGAGTCGGTCACCAAGCGGATGGTCTACGGCCCGCTCGCCCCGGTGTTCGGTATTGCGCGTATGGTCACGGACTCGGGCATTGATCGGCGGCGCTCTGACGCCCTCGAAGGCCCCTGGCCCGACCTCATCGTGTCGGCCGGCGTGAAGAACGAACCCATCTGCCGCTGGATCCGTGCCCGCAGTGGCGGCCGTACCAAACTCGTATTCCTCGGCCGGACGTGGGCGCGACGCACCCACTTCGATCTGGTGGTGACGACACCTCAATATCGGCTGCCCCGGGAACCGGGCGTGCTTCACAACCTGATGACGCAGCATGGTGTGACGCCCGAGCGAATCAATGGCGCCGCGCACCAGTGGTGTGTGCGATATCACCAGTTGCCCGAACCGCGCATCGGCGTGTTGCTGGGTGGTGACTCGGGGCCGTTCGTATTCGGAGTGCAGGCTGCAATACGGCTCGGGCAGACACTCAACGAGATGGCGGGACGGCGCGGCGGTTCGGTCATGATCACGTCGAGCGCGCGCACCAATCCCGAGGCGGTTGCGGCGCTCGAGGCGGCGCTCGAGGTGCCCCATGACGTCCATCGCTGGCGCAAGGGTGAGACGGAGAATCCGTATCTGGGGATACTTGCGCTGTCCGATGAACTGGTTGTCACCGCCGACAGCATCGCGATGCTCAGCGAGGCGGCGGCAACCGGCAAGCTGGTGCACATGTTCGCGCTGCGCCCCGCGGGCTCAGCGGGTGCCGACAGCACGCCTAAGGCGCGGGCGTACGCGCAGGTGATGAAGTACGGCCCCGAACGCCTTTCCCGCGACCTGTCGCTGTTTCACGATCGCTTCATCGCCTCGGGTCACGGTGTATGGCTCGGTGAAGCATCGCGAGTTCCGGCCGGTGATGCGCTAGCCGAAGCCGCGATCACCTGTGAGCGAGTGATGGCGCTGCTCGAGGCGGATCTAGGGAAGCGCTGAACAAGTTGCGCGAGGCGCGTTGCTGGCGGAGCGCGCGCATCCATCTTGGTGATCCGGTTGAGGCGACAGCGCAACCACGGCTCAAGGCGTTTGTCTGGTGCCGGTGGAGTTGCCGTTGTCGAGAACCTTGATGCTCAACTGGGGTATCGACGCCACTTCGAACGCAGGCGCGCCGAGCAGGACTCTTCCATCGGATCGCTCGATGGATTGCAGTAGGCCGGTGGAGATCCGGTCTTTTGTGCTGCGGCGCTTCTTGTAGTCGACCACATAGCGCAGGACGAACTCGACCCAGTTATCGGTGATACGCAAACTGACCATCGGCGCGAGCTGTGCGTCCTCGACCAAGTACTTGTTGGTCATCTGGTGCCAGTCACTCTTCAAATTCTGCGCGTGTGCGCCGGTAACATCTTCAAGCACGCGCTGGAATTCCTGACGTGCTAGCTCGTAGTCGCTACCGAATCTGACAGGCACCGTCATCTCGTCCCACAGGAATGGAAAATCGGATGAGTAGTTGTAGACGGGTTCCTTGAAGATGAAACTGTTCCCGACGCGGACAATGCGACCGTTGTACTGATCACCGTTGATCCATGCGCCGCACTCCATCAGAGTCGTCCGCAGCACTCCGATGTCTATGACGTCGCCCTTGATTCCACCCACCTGGACTCGGTCGCCTACGTCATACAGCCGCCCAAATGACAAGGCAATCCATCCTGCGACACTGACGATGATTTCCTGCAGGGCGAATGCGACTCCGGCGCCGACGACGCCGAGCAACACCGTGAGACCCGCCAACCTGTCGCTGAAGACGATCGACAGCAGCAGGATTGCGACGACATAACCGAAGAAAGTGATGAATTTCCTGAGTCGATACCGTCGCTGTGCGTTCTCGACGTACCTGCCGAGCATTCCCTGCGCGTACTTGACCAGTACCACCACGACGAGCAGAACCGACGCAGCAGCAACCGCCTTGCCGAAGACCGGATCGAAAAGCCAAGTTCGAATCACTTCTTCCATGCGGAGTTGCCTGTCGGTGGCCTTGCGTACACCGGCTCGATCGCCTGCTTGACCGTGACTGAGGTGCGTCGCGCTATCGAGTATCGATCAGAACTCCGCGTGATTGCCAGCGCCGACCGGCAGGATACCCATGGCGGCCCGCCAATTCCCGCTAATCCCGTTGCGCGCCATGCGTGAACGCGATGCATTGTCCTGCGCAGGCGATGGTCATGCACCATGACTCGACGCCGTGTCCATGGCAGTATCCGTCAGGGCAGATCGCACGCCTCGTGAGATTGATCGCGCACTTGGGTTTGGCCGGCCGAGCAAGCCATTCAGCGCGAGCTGAAGGTCACATGAAAGACACGCGACTCGTTGCACTCGATATCGACGGCACTTTGATACGGCCGGGCGCCGGCCACGAAGCACTGCCAGACGCGGAGATCGTCGAAGTCATCGGGCGCCTGGTGGCTGCCGGCGTGGTCGTCGTACTTGCCAGTGGGCGCATGTACCCGGGTACTGCGCGCGTCGCGCGCCACTTGCGGCTCGAAAGCCCGCTGATCTGCCAGCAAGGGGCCAGTATTCATCATCCGGACGGCACGCTGTCGCATCGCTTCGCGATTGATGTCGACATTGCCGCTGAACTCGTGGAATTCGCCCAGGAACACCGCTGGCCGTTCGCGTGGTTCGATGCGGTGCGCTATCTCGTGTCACGTCGCAACGAAGCGTCCGACGAGTATGGGCGCGTATCCGGCGTCGTGCCGGAGTACCGGGCCGACGCCCACCGTTGCGGGGTCGTGCCCACCGGCATCGACATCGTCAGTACGCGGGAGGCAGCCAGCGGTGTGCACCGGCATCTGGCGCAACGGTACGGCGACCGCGTGCATCTGTTGGACTTCCCGTCGGTAACGGCAGCCCATTCGCCAGAAGCGAACAAGGGCAACGCGCTCGCCTTGCTTGCGGCTGACCTTGGCATCGCGCAGCGCGCAGTGCTCGCTATCGGTGACAGCGTCAACGATGCACCGATGTTGCGCTGGGCCGGGCGCGGTATGGCGATGCCACATAGCGATCGCTACGCGCGTGTCGCGGCGGACGAAGTGCTCGGCGGATCTGGCGTATCAGGTGTGGTGCCCCTCCTGCGCTCGATATTGCACTGACGCCCGCCCTCAGTTCTGGCTCCTGCCCTTCGTCGCTGCAGTAGCCTCGCCGACGCCTGGCTCAGAAACTGCCTCAACCTGACTGTTGCGCAGGCGATAGACGCGGTCCGCGACTGCGGCGAGCGCGGGCTGATGGGTGACGGCCAGGATCGTGACTTCGCGGCTGAGCGCGGACAGGGTTTTGCAAATGCCCGCTTCGGTATCAGCGTCCAGCGCGCTGGTCGCCTCGTCCAGAATGAGCAGGCGCGGCTGATGGGCCAGGGCACGCGCAATCATGATGCGCTGGCGTTGACCGCCTGACAGGCGCGTGCCACGTTCGCCGACGATGGCGTGAATGCCGTCGGGCATGCGCGCAACGAACTCCTCCGCGTCGGCCGCTTTCAGGGCACGCAACGCATCGCTCTCAGTCAGCGACGGATCACCGAGCGTGACGTTGTGCAGCACCGTGTCGTGCAGGAGCAGGTTGTCCTGCGGCACGTAGCCGATGCTGTGCCGCCAGGCGCGCAGATCGAGTTCTCCGATCGGCACGCCATCGATGCGTAGCTCACCTGCGGTCGGTGCGACCAGACCGATCACGAGGTCGGCGACTGTCGTCTTGCCGGCGCCCGAGTCTCCAACCAGACAGGTAATGGTGCGCGCAGGCACTTTGAACGTCGCGTCATTCAGAATCGTATGAGCGCCATAGGCGAACGAGACACCGTCGAACTCGATGGCATCGTCGAGGGCGGTTGTAGCCGTGCCCGTGCTGCGTTCCGCGGCGGATCTGGCTTCGTCGATCGTCTTGTTGAGTGCCCAGTATGCGCTCTCGCAGGTGAGCATCTTCTGATATTGCTTCTGTACCTTGCCGATACGCTTCAGCGTCTGACCGAGTACGAGCACCATGAACGTGACCATCGGCAGACCGATCTCGAAGGTGACCAGGGCAACATAGATGCCAACCACGACAACCAGTGCCAGCAGCGACTCCTGCGCGCTCTCGAGACCCGCTTCACTGAGTGCCTGGCGTCGCAGCGCGTGGCGTAGCTTGCCGGTCTCGTAAGCGAGCACTTCCTCGGCGACGTGGTCGCGACCCATGGATTTGAAGGTCTTCACCGAAGCCAGTACGTCCGTGAGGCTGGACAGTAGCGCGCGATACCAGCGCGTCTGTCGATCGCCGGCGCGCCTTGCAATGCGCACCAGCACGTGCGACGCACCGAGCACGGCGAGCCCGACGACGATGCACAAGAGCGTTGCCTGCCAGGACGCGATCACCGCGACGCTCAGATACACGAGCGCCTCGATCAAGCTTGCAAGCACTCGCACGGCAAACACGTACGCATTGGATGCGCGCCATGCTTCGGTGGCCATGGAGTTTGCCAGCGCGCCACTCGACTGGTGCGTGAAGAACTCCCAGCGCGAAGCGATGACCGAGCGCAGCAGGCTCATTCGCAGTTCGGTCGCGACGTCTGCGGCGATGTAGCCGATGCGCTGGTTGGCGAAGAAGATCAGGATGTTCTTCAGGACGATCGCGGTGAGGATCACCGTCAGCAGTACGCCGAGGGTCGGCGTCATTCCGATCTCGGCCATGGCCTCGTTGACCAGGCGCGTGAAATCGTTGCTGTCGTCGGCACCAACCGAGGATGTCAGGGTCAGTTGCAGCGCGGGTAGCAACGCTGATAGTCCAATGCCATCAGCAAGACCCGACAACAGGAGCGCCAGCACGAGCAGCAGGCTCTGCCAGGGATAGTGAGTGACGAATGTCTTGAGCAACTGCATGCGAATTGAGCTAAGGCGCGCGACGCAGCAGGGCGAGCGCAACTGCGATCACGACTGCGCTCGGCAGAATGCTGACCAAGGCGACGGGGACGCCGGCAAGTATACCCGCGTTGACAGTGACCTGCTCTGACAGATACAGCAGCAGGGCAGCCGCGGCGCCGATGGCAAGCTGCAGCGATTTGCCGCCACGACCACGCAGAGACAGGGCGAATGCGCATGCGAACGCGGTGTAGGCAATGCCCGCGATGGGTAATGCGATGCGCCGCCACAGTTCGACATGGGTTGCAAGCGTCGTGCTTTCGCTTGGGTTGCTCGCCCCGGCCGCGCTGTCGAGCAGTTCGACCAGGGACAAGCTCGTAACGGTCAGCGAGTAGAGGGCGTTCTCGGATGGCCAGATCGGTGCCCATAGCGTCGTTTCGAGTGTCGATATCGCCTCTGGTGCGCCGCTTGCGTATCGCTTGTCGATCACTTGTTCGAGCCGCCATGCGTGGGCGGAATCGACACTCGCGCCGACGGCCCGACGAAAGCCAGTGATCGCGCCTTCGTCATCGAAGTCGTAGATCCGGATTCCGGTCGGGTGTTGGGCATTCTCGATGTTCTCGACGTTGACGTACGTCGAACCGCTGCGCGCCCAGAAGCCGGTATCTTTCAAGGGGTTACCGGTCTTTGCGGTTTCGTACATGCGCAACAGGCTTGCTTCCAGGTGTGCCGGCCGGGCGATCGTCTCCACGGCGCCGATGCACATCATGAACACTGCGCTCGCCATGGTCGCGGTGGTGACGAACCAGGCCCTTGATTCCCCTGCGGCGCGCAGCGCGGTGACCTCGCTGCGCGCGTCGAGGTTCGCGAACGCGGCCAGCGTGCCGAGCATGACAATGAACGGCGAAAGATCGACCAACAGGGCGGGCGATGAGTAGGCGACCACGATCAGCGCATCGAGCAGGTCGTAGCGCGCATCGCCGATGTCCTCGGCCTCGCTGAGAAAGCCAATGAGATCGAACAGAACCACAAGGCCTGCTGCGACCACGGCGAAGTTGCGGGCGAGCTCCGCCATGACGTAGCGGGCAGACAGGTTCAACCGGGCCGCCGCAAACTGAGTGATGGAACCCTACGCACCGCGCCGTAGAGCAACGCGGCAGCGATCGGTACCCACAACATACCGGGGGTTGCGGGTACCTGACCGTTCTCGACCCAAGTGCGGGCAACTGCCGCGAGGTTGAACAGCACTGCGTAGACAACGAGACCCAGTACGAGTCGCGGATAGGGGCTGCTGCCTGGCGTGCCGCGAGACAGCTCGAGCGCAATCAGCGTCATGAAGAACGCGGTCAGCGGTAGTGTGATTCGCCACTGAAACTCTGCCACCTCCTTCGGGTTTTCTGATTGCGCGATCGTTGCGCTCGGCATCGCACGCCGCTGGTTGCTCAATCCATTGCTGTCCTGCGCCGGTGCGAAGTACACCAGCTTCTCGAAGGTCGACTGTCGATCGCCGAGCGTCGTCGTCTTGATCCACTGACTGATGCCGCGCGACAGTTCGATGCGTTGCGCGAGGTCATCGTCCGCGGGAAGGATGCGTCCGGATTCGGCGCGAATGACGCGCACGCCGGAGCTGAGCCGGTTTTCCATGAACACGCCCCCCATCTGATCGCCTTTGCGATCGATCTCACGCGCCGACAGCACACTGTTCTGGGAGAACGCATAGAAGCGGTCCGGCTGCATGACTGCGGCGGACAGATGCTTCGTGTCTGCATCGAGTCGATAGCTCTCGCCATATGCCCAAGGGCGGGCGTACAGGCACAGCAACGCAACAACGAGGCTCGTGATGAAGCAGATCAGCCACACGGGCCTGGCGGCGCGAGATGGCGTGACACCTGCGCCGTAGAGCGCGAATGCTTCGCGCTCTCGGTGCCAGCGGTTCATCGTCGTCAACACGCCGAAGTAGAGAGCAGTCGGCAGCAACACCTCGGCAGCGGTGACATCGCGCAGCAGAATCATGGTCAGCACGTGCTCGGCAGGAATTCGAGAAAAGGCGGCATCGCGCAACAGCATCGCTGCGTTGAATGCCGTGACGAGCAGTATCAGGAGGGTAAAACCGAACAGCGTGGGCAGGGCGACGAGGCGGGCGATGTAGCGATCGACTGTCAATGCGACCCCACAATGTCGCCGTCAGCCAAGCACGAGTGTTGCGCGCCTGCAGTGCCGGGGTGACCGTGGCATGAGCGTGTTTGCTGCCCCATAATTGCGCGCGCTTCCATGGCAATGCGCGCGAGTTTAACGACGCAGGAGACGGCATGTCGAATGGCGCCCGCAGCCAGCACGTCTGGATCTTGAGAGGCGCCAAGCCGGGCGACTACGCGCAGATGCGCTCGCTCGCCGGTGCGCTGAACTGGCCATTCGAAGTACGGCAGATCGAATTCCGGGATTACGAACTGCTGCTCCACATCTGGCCGCGACCGACCATGCTCGGCGTGGACTTGCGGATGTCCGACACGTTGAAGGCGCCGTTCCCCGATCTGTTGCTGACCGCCGGCCGCCGCAACGAGTTGCCGGCGCGCTGGATCAAACGCGAGTCGGGCGGAAGGACGCGCATCGTGCACGTGGGCCGGCCCTGGTCGCATCCCCGGCATTTCGACCTCGTCATTTCCAGCGCGCAGTACGGACTTCCGGCCGGGCCCAATGTCATCGTCAACACGCTGCCGATCGTGGCACCGCTGCCGGTACGCGACGACGACGAGTGGCCGAAGCGGTTGTCGAGTCTGCCGCGGCCGTGGACTGGGGTGCTCGTCGGCGGCAACAGCGGTCCCTGGGTGTGGACCAGGCGCCGTTGTGAGGCATTTGTCAGCGCGCTGCGAGCGTCGGTCGAAGCGAGCGGTGGCAGTGCGCTGATCGTGACCAGTGCCCGCACGTCGCGCCGACTATATGAGTTTCTGGTTGAGCACTGCGGCGACCTGGGCATCGTGCACGACTACAAGAGTCCAGCTGATAACCCCTATCGGGCCATCCTCAGTCTCGCGGATCGATTCGTGGTCACGGCGGACAGCCTGTCCATGCTCGCGGACGCGCTCGCGATGGATCGCGAGGTGCGGGTTCATGATCATCTGGGCGGCAAGCTCAGCTGGTTCGACCCAACCGCCTGCCGCTGGCGACCGCTGGTGCATCGGCTGGCGCTGTTGATCGGGCCACGGCGCATGCGACGGGATCCCCAAGCGCTGCACAGGGTGCTGATCGAGCAGGGC
>JBGSQB010000067.1:0-22260 GCA_041738285.1 Pseudomonadales bacterium
ATCAAGCATATTGGCAAGGCGTGCAACGCAGCCATCGCCCTGCCAGGTCGTGCCCTACGGGAGCTCGCCCAAACGCGCCGGACTGCGTTGCGTCCCTTGGCAATATGCTCGATATTCCCTGCGGGACGCGTCTTGTCCGACACGTTTGGGTGAGCTCTGAAAGTGCCATTGATTGCGGCGCACTACACTAGCGTTTGTCGTCCTGCCGGGCGGTCGGGAACGCATCGAGGGTTCGTAGGGTTGGAAACAGCCGCATCCATAGCCCGGTGACGATGAGGGTGGCACCGCCGCCGACCACCACCGCAGGCACGAGCCCCCACCAAGCGGCGGTAATGCCCGACTCGAACTCGCCGAGTTCGTTCGAAGCGCCGATGAACACCGCGTTCACGGCGCTCACGCGGCCGCGGATCTCATCCGGTGTCTCGAGCTGAATGAGTACCTGTCGGATGTACACGCTCACCATGTCACCGGCGCCGAGCAGCGCAAGGCAAATGAGCGACAGTGCAAAGCTCGATGACAGACCGAACACGATCGTGGCTGTGCCGAACAGAGCGACGCCGCCGAACATCCACAGACCCACGTGGCGGCTGATGGGGAAGATCGTCAGCAGTGCGGCGGTGAGGCCAGCGCCGACCGCAGGCGCAGTGCGCAAAATGCCGAGACCTTGCGGGCCTGCGTCGAGAATGTCCCTGGCGAATGCTGGTAGCAGGGCGACGGCGCCCCCGAACAGCACGGCAAACAGGTCGAGCGAGATTGCGCCGAGCACGATTGGCTTGGAGCGGACGAAGCGGATGCCTTGCAGCAGGGTTTCGAGATTTGCAGGTTCGTTGCGGCGAATCACTGCGGGCAATCGAACCCGCGTCATCATCGCGACGGAAACGGCGAGCAGCGCGCTGACCGTCGTGTACACGGTGTCGGGCCCGGTGATGTACAACAGCCCGCCCAGCGATGGGCCGATGATGGTTGCGACGTGAAATGCCGATGAGTTCAGCGCGATGGCGTTACCGAACGCTTCGCGCGGGACCAGATTTGGCGTCAGTGCCTGGGAGGCCGGCATGGCAAAGGCGCGGGCGGCGCCAAACAGCACCAGCACCGCAAACACGGGCCAGACATCGGCAACGCCGGATAGCGTGAATGCAAGCAGCAGCAGGGCGCACACCACCTCGATTGCGTAGCACAGCGCGACGATGGTGCGCCGATCGAATCGATCGGCAATCTGCCCCGCCGGCAGCACTAGCACCACGAACGGCAGGAATTGGGCGAGGCCGATGAAGCCGAGGTCGAGTGGGTCGCCGGTGATGGCGTACACCTGCCAGCCGATCGCGACGCTTTGCATCTGCACGGCGAGGGTCGCAAGCACCCGCGCCGCGAGGAACAGCACGAAGTTGCGGTGCCCGAGGGCCGGGAATCGACCTACCGTTGCGCTCGTTGTGGTCAAAGGCAGATCGATTGCGCGAAAGCCGCGCATTGTAGGCCGCTGACTTCGATCCGCAAACCACTGTCCCCGGAGACGGAAACTGTCCCCGGAGCAACGGTTGTTGCCGACGCACGGACGCAGTCGTAGCATCGGGTTGTGCGTGGCATGTTGCCCGCATACATAACCCATCGGGCGCGCAACAGCCCCGATGAAGGAGAACCTCATGTATATGTTCCATCGTGCGTGGTGCTACAGCTACGCGACTCCCTGTGCTTCGAGATCGCTTGAGCAGCGCCGTGAGCGCGCGCGCGCGCGCCTTCAACAAGCCGCTTTGAGCTGGCACAGCGGTCCAATGTTCGGCATGCGCCGGCCCATCCGGCACTTGGCGTGGAAGCTCGAGTTGAGCGATGCCCAGACCCGGGATCTGGTCGAGATCCTGGATCGCCTCAAGACGGCTTACGGTCAGGCGAAGCTCGACCGGGATCGCTCGGTCAGCGACATCGCCGCGGTGTTCAGCGGCGCGGTCTTCGAGGAGTCGCGCATCGACGCAGCGCTCGATGGCCGTGTGACGGCGACGCGGACGCTCAATAGCGAGTTGACTGCGGCCTTGAAGCGCATCTACGAACTGCTGACCGAGTCGCAGCGGCAGGAATTCGCCTACCTGCTGCGCTCCGGCGGATTCACGTTGTAGCAGCGGCCCTGCGTTCGCCCCGGTTGCCGGGGCGAACCTTCCTCGGTGCGGCGAACGATGCGCTTGCTGCCAGCGCAGTGGTGCGCCTATCGTCCTGCCGAGGGAGGGATGCACATGAAAATTGGGACGGGTGTAGGTGGTTGGCTTGCGGGCGTGGCCGATGGCGCGCGCGCGGCAGAAGCCGACGGCTATGACTTCTTGAGTTGCGGCGAACTCGCCCACGATTCGATTCTGACAATGACCGTCGCAGCCGGAGCGACCGAGCGCATCGAACTCGACACCACCGTGACAATTGCCTTTCCACGCAGCCCCATGGTGCTCGCCATGGAAGCATGGGATCTTGCGCATTATTCGAAGGGGCGGTTCAACATCGGCCTTGGCAGTCAGGTCAAAGGCCACAATGAGCGACGCTTCGGCGGCACCTGGAGCGCGCCGGCGCCGCGCATGAAGGAATACATCCAGATGATGAAGGCCATCTGGGATACGTGGCAGGAAGGCCGCCCCGCCGAGTTCCTCGGCAAGCATTACAAGTACACGCTGATGACGCCGAACTTCAATCCCGGTCCGATCGACTTTCCACGGCCCAAGATCTTTCTTGCGGTCGTGGGTGATGCGATGGCGCGGGTCGCCGGTGAAGTGGCCGATGGCATTCTGCCCCACGGCGGCATCATGTCCGACAAATACATGCGTGAAGTGTTGTTGCCGAACGTGAAGATCGGGCTCGAACGTTCCGGCCGGACATGGGCGGACATCGACATTGCCGCCAGCGGCTACACGGTGTTCGGTGAGAACGATGAGGAGATTCATCACGGGCTCGACGGTCTGCGGCAGGCGCTATCGTTCTACGGCTCGACGCGCACGTACCACGATGTGCTCGAGCTGCATGGGCTGAAGTACCTCGGTGACAAACTGCATCAGCTGTCGCTGCGCGGGCAGTGGCAAGAGATGCGCGACGTGATAACAGACGAAGAGTTGCTCGAGCTGACGCAGGTTTCGACCTACGACAACCTGCCGAGTTTCGTCGCACGGCATCGCGAGTACGCATCGCGCATGAGTTATGCGCATCGCTACTCGACGCAGGCCCACCGCGAGCGCGCGCATGCGGTGAGAAAGGCCGTTCAAGGTGTCGAGACGCCTGGTGTGCCGCGCGGGCTCGAGTTTCAACTGTGACGCGTGCGTTCGAGAACATTCGCATTCTCGACTTCAGCCAGGTGCTGGCCGGGCCATTCGCAACCGCGCAGCTTGCGCAACTCGGCGCCGATGTCATCAAGATCGAACAACCCGGCACCGGTGATCAGACCCGCGGATTGATGTCGGCCAGCGCCGATACCCAGATGTCGCCGTCGTTCCTCACCTGCAATATCGGCAAACGCAGTCTCACGCTCAATCTGAAGGCGAGCCAGGCGCGCGCCATTGTCGAAGCGTTGGTGAAGACTGCCGACGTAGTGGTCGAGAACTTCACACCTGGGGTGATGGCGCGACTCGGCTTTGGCTACGAGGCGCTGGCGGCGCTGAAACCCGATCTCGTGTACTGCTCGATCTCGGGCTACGGTCAGTCGGGCCCCAAGTCGCGGCTCGCGGCGTACGACGGCGCAATACAGGCTGCCTCGGGCATGATGGAGATCAACGGCCATCCCGATTCGCCGCCGACGCGCACGGGCTACATGCCGGTGGACATGGCGACCGCCCTTCAGGCGGCATTCGCCATCTCGGCAGCGCTGTTTCGCCGTCGGGCCACCGGCGTCGGCCAGCGGCTCGATGTCGCGATGATCGACACTGCGATGGTGGTCCAAGCACCGCAGGTGTCGGGATTTCTGGTCAATGGCGTGCAGCCCAAGCGCCTGGGCAATCGCTCACCCACCCTGCAACCCACCGCCAACGTGTTTGCGACCGCCGATGGTTTCATTCAGGTCGTGGCTTTGAAGGATGCTCAAGTCGAGGCGTTGTTCGATGTCGTTGGCGCGCGCGATCGCTACCAGGAAGACACGTTTCATACTGCCGCCGCGCGCGTCGCCAATACGGACGCCGTCAATGCTCTCCTCGCCCCGGCCTTCGCGCGGCACCCAACCGTGCATTGGCTGGGCAAGCTCATCGATGCCGGCGTGCCCGTGGCCGAGATTCGCGACTTCGCGGCGGTGGTCGCCGATCCGCAGTTCGAAGGCCGTGCGGCATTTGCGCAGATCCAATCACCGGACGGATCCGACACAACCGTGCGGGTCGTTGGCTCCGGATACTCGGCAAGCGCCGACGGTCCGATCGTGACGCGCCAACCGCCCACCCTCGGCCAACACACCGACGAGATTCTGGCCGAGATCGGCTTCGATGCGCAGGCCGTCGCCCGCCTGCGCGGTGCGGGCGTGGTGTGAAGGCGGTTGCGCATACGCGGCGGGCGTTCATGGCCGACGCCGACGCGCCGAATCCGAACAATCCGATTCATTCGACCGATGGCGCGCGCGCGCGTGGCTTCAAGGGCGCATTGGTTGGCGGCGCAACGGTGTACGGATGGGCGGTGGCCGCGATCGTCGAATCACTCGGCGAAACCTGGCTCGACCATGGCTGGGCCGACGTGCGCTTTCGCCATCCCGTATATCCGACCGATGAGCTGACGGTGGAACTCGCCGCCGACGGCGCGCTGCGGATATCGGTCGGAGAAACCTGCTGCGTCGAGGGCCGGGTCGGAGCGGGCGATGCGCCGTGGCTCGACGAATTGATGTTGCTGGAACACCGATCACCCGAAGCAGCTGCCGATCCGCGGCCGCGTCTGACACCGGCCAACGTACCGATTGGCAAGGCATTGCGAACACGTGAAGTGTGCATCAGCCGGGTAGAAGCGGAAGCCTTTTGTCACGATAAACAGGACGAGTCATCGCCGCTCTTCTTCGGCAGCGACGCCCGGCTGCATCCGGCGTTGATCGCAAGTCAGCCGATTTACCTCTTGCATCACTCGTTCGACTACGGCCCGGCAATCCATACAGCCAGCAGAATTGCGCACCTGTGCAGGACGCGCGTCGATCAGCCCATGATCGTATCGGGCGTTTGCAAACGCGCCTTCGCGCGCAAGGGCAATGAGTACATCGTCAATGACACGGTGCTGCGAGATCGGGGCGGCAATGCACTTGCTCGGATCGAACACACAGCGATTTATCAACTCGGGAGCAAACGATGAAGTACACGAATCTCGGCAACACAGGCTTGTCCGTGTCGCGCTTGTGCCTCGGCATGATGACTTATGGTTCGAAGAAATGGCGCGACTGGGTGCTCGACTACGACGAGGCCAAGCCGTTCGTCGCCAAGGCGCTCGAGGCCGGCATCAACTTCTTCGATACGGCGGATGTGTACTCGAACGGCGCCTCCGAAGAGGTGTTGGGGCGTGCGCTGAACGATCTCAACGTCGATCGCGATGATGTGGTGATCGCGACCAAATGCTTCGGTGGCACGCACAATCGCAAACGCAATCGTTGGGGGCTTTCGGCGAAGAACGTGCTTGCATCATGCGATGCATCGCTCGAGCGACTGGACACGGACTACATCGATCTGTATCAGATCCATCGCTTCGACCCGCACACGCCGATCGAGGAGACAATCGATGCCCTCGATCAGCTGGTTCGGTCCGGTCGGGTGCGCTATCTCGGTGCCTCCAGCATGTTCGCCTGGCAAATGGCGAAGTACCTGTTCACGCAGGATGCGCGCGGATGTTCGCGCTTCGTGTCGATGCAGAATCACTACAACCTCATGTATCGCGAAGAAGAGCGCGAGATGAATCCGCTGTGCGCGGATCAGGGTATTGGTCTCATTCCCTGGAGCCCGCTCGCCCGCGGATACCTCGCGCGTACCAAGGACACGTTGAAGGACACGACCCGCGCCAAGTCGGATGAGTTCACCACCATGCTGTATCGCAGGGATGCCGACTTCGATATCGTCGGGCGCAACGCGGAAGTCGCCGCCAATCTCGGCGTGCGGCCGGCGCAGACGGCGCTTGCGTGGCTGCTGTCGAAGCCCGGTGTCACGGCGCCGATCATCGGCGCATCCAAGATCGCTCAACTCGAAGACGCGATTGCAGCAGTCGACGTTACCCTGAGTGATGGCGACATCGAGTCACTCGAGGAGCTGTATCAACCGCATGCGGTTGCGGGACACAGCTGACATGAGCGCGCGCGTGGAACTGCTCAGTGTCGATGATGCGAAGGCGCGAGCGGCTGAACTGGGTCTGAGCTCACAGCTTGCGCCGTTGTCCGTGTTTCGCATCCTCCTAAAGCACCCGGTGCTTGCCAAGGAAATCGCCGGCACGCTGACCACGCTGCTGTTCTCCGGAAACGTACTCGATGCGCGGCTGCGCGAACTCGTCATCATGCGCATCGGCTGGGTGACCGGCTCGGTGTACGAGTGGACGCAGCACTGGCGCGTCGCGCGCGGACTCGACATTCCCGAAGCCGACCTCCTCGCGGTGCGGGATTGGCGCAACGCAGCGCAATTGTCGGCGGCCGATCGCGCGGTGCTGGCGGCGACCGACGACACCCTCACCCTCGGTTCGATCAGCGATGCGACCTGGACCGAGTGTTGCCGGCATCTGGCGAGCGATCAGGAACGAATCGAGCTCGTCATCGCCATCGGCAACTGGAGTTTGTTCAGCCAGCTGCTGAAGAGCCTCGCCGTGCCGCTCGAGGATGGCGTTGTGCCCTGGCCACCGGATGGGCGCGCACCGTGAAGAGGCTCTGCATCTTCTGTGACGGCACCTGGAACTCGCCCGACAAGACCAGCGACGGCGAACCGGCACCGACGAACGTGGTGAAACTCGCGGAACTGGTCGACGACGTCGATGCCGCCGGGGTGGCGCAACGCGTGTTCTACGATCCTGGCATCGGTACCGCAGGCAGCCTCATGCGAAGGGTGTTCGACGGTGCCACGGGAACGGGGATGTCGAAGAACATTCTCGACGCCTACCGCTATCTGATCTTCAACTATGTACCCGGGGACGAGCTCTACTTCTTTGGCTTCAGCCGCGGCGCGTTTTCGGTGCGCAGCCTTGCAGGGCTCATCCGCAACTCAGGGCTGCTGCGAGTGGACGCAGCCGAGCGCATCGACGCTGCCTACGCGCTGTATCGATCGCGGGCCCCGGAGGATCACCCACGGGCGCGAGAATCGATGCTGTTTCGACGCACGTACGCCATCGAACCGGTCACGCCGATCCACTTCGTCGGGGTCTGGGATACGGTCGGTGCGCTCGGCAATCCCGTTCGCATCAACGATTACCTCGGCTACTTCGGCCGTCGCAACGAGTTTCACGACACGCAACTGAGTTCCACGGTCAAGCATGCCTACCACGCGCTTGCCATCGACGAGACCCGCAAGCACTTCAGCGCGACGCTTTGGCATCAACCCGCGGCCATCCCCGGCCAGACCATCGAGCAGGTGTGGTTCGCCGGCGTGCATTCGAATGTCGGTGGCGGCTACCCGGCAGCGGGATTGTCGGACATCGCGCTTACCTACATGCATGGTCGCGCACGCAGCGCAGGGCTTGCGCTGGCCGCGCTTGCGGGCGCGGGCGACCCGATGGCGCCGGTGGCGGAGTCGCGCAAGCATCTGTACAAATTGGTGCCCGCGCATTATCGGCCGATCCGGGCCTGGGACTCCCGAGGTGTCACGCATGAGCATCTGCATGCGAGCGTGATGGTGAAGTACCATGGCGATGCCCGTTATCGGCCGACCAACTTGGTCGACTTCCTCGCTGGCCCCGACCGCGACTTACCTACCGTGCAGTGACGCGGTTGCGCCGAGCGCAAAGCGTGCGTTAGCGTGACTGGCATCTGACTCAAGGTACCTGGGATTGGCGATCCGAAAAATCGTGGTGCTGAATCCGAAGGGCGGTTCCGGCAAGACCACGATCGCGACCAACCTCGCGGCGTATTTCGTCAGTCAGGGACGCAAGTCCGGGCTGGTCGATATCGACCCGCAAGGTTCGAGCATCCGCTGGATCGGCAAGCGCAAGAAAGCAGAGCTCCCCGAAATCTACGGCGTCACGTCGTTCGATACGCCGAAGAACGTCACGCGCTCGTTCGCGATGCGCATGCCACCGGAGGTCGAACGCATCATCACCGACACACCCGCGGCGATGCAGAAACATGACCTCGTCAACATTACCCGCACTGCGGACAAGATCCTCGTACCCGTGCTGCCGTCCGACATCGACATTCATGCGGCAGCGCGATGCATCGGCGATCTCCTCGTCACCGGGCGTATTCCGCGCAGTGACAACCGGATCGCGGTGGTCGCCAACCGGGTCAAGCGCAACACCCGGATGTACACCTCGCTGATGCGGTTTCTCGACTCGCTCGGGATCCCTGTGGTGGCTGCGCTGCGTGATTCGCAAAACTACATCCGCTCGGCGGAGTCGGGGCTCGGCGTGCATGAAATGCGTCCGCCTTCGGTGGCGCGTATCGATGTGGAACAGTGGCACCCCTTGGTCGACTGGATCGAGGACGGCACCGTGCCACGTGCCGGCACGGTGTGGATCGATCCCGATGCGTCCGGCCGTGCAGATGACGGTGACAACGAAGCGCACCACGAACCCGAGACGCCGAGCCCCGCAGTGCCGCCAACGGGGCCTGAGATCAGGGCAGGCGCGGCAGTTCGGGGGAAATGATTGCGTGCCCGAAGGCGTGCTCTTCGGCCGGTAACTCGGTCGCAGTCGCGATATCGCTCATCTCGTGCAGGAAGTGCTGGGCGTCCCGGCTTGCGGCCTCAGGACTGTCGAACGGCCCCCGGTTGCCTTCCCGGGTCTGATAGAACCAATCGCCGTTGACGCAGAACACGCGCTGTTTGGAGCGGTAGTAGAGCTTCTGCTGATCGTCGACCTTACGCATGGCACAAGTCTGCCATGGCGCTACCCGGGCATCGCAAGCAGACGCCGGAAATGGGTGCCAGTAGGCGCCGTTTCGTTAATGTTGGCCTAACGGAGCTTTGCGGCCCCGGGCCCAGGTGCGTGCAGCCGCGCTTGCGGTCCATGTCAGGGCGTTGCCGAGGAGCACTCGAAACCCGCGATTGGCGAACGCGGACGGCCCGTCGCCCAAGTCACTGGCGATGACAGGGCTGTTGCCGCACGCGTTCGCCCACACCAGGAGATCGCTGCCGCGCGGATGATTCCACCGTCGTTGTTCCTCGGGCGGTGCCAGCGGAGGCGCCGTGAAGTGCTCGGCGACGAACTCATATTCCGCGCGCATCAGCGGCAGCACGTCGCCCTCGAACGCCGCGGTCTTCAGATACAGCTCATCGGTGATCTCAAAGCCCTCTTCCAATCCGGTGAGCACGGCGTGATCGATCATCGCGCGCAGGCGGATCGTCGCGTTCGGCAGCGGTCCGTGACCGCCACGGTATCCGGAGCCAGGCACCTCGATGCCCTTCAACAGGCCTTTTCGCAGCATGAATGACGTGCCGCTGATGTGCCGCCACAAGGGCCAGTTCGGCCATGACACAGTGGCGTGATTCAGCATGACGATGCCGGTGCCACCCTCGATGAGCGACTCGATAGCGCGGCGATAGGCAGCGGGCGGCTGACCGGATTCGTCTGCGCCGTCATGGGTGAGACCGGCCCCGGGTATGCCGCACATGTCGTAGAACAGTACGCTGTCGTAGGCCGCCGAGTCGGCGGCGGCAGCGAGCACGACCTGGGCGGCGGGTTGCTCGACAAACGTCGTGACGATGTCAGGCATGTCTTCGAACATGGCCATGAACGCGTTGTGATCGAAGGCGTGGCCCTTCCCGACGATCAGCACTGACACGCGCGCCTTGGTCATGCGCGTGTCAGCGGGGTTTGAGCCCGCGCTTTGCTCGTTCCTTGTTCATGCGCACGGCATCGCCCTCCAGGCGATCGCCGAGTTCTTCCTCGCTGACTGTGCCAGCCATGTGTCGTGCGGCCATCGCGCCGTTGTACATGATCCGCTTCTCCGGGGTCACGGCAATGACGACGCGCAAGGGTGAATCGAGCAGATTGTTGAAGAACTCTTCGCCGGCAGCGCTGGCGGGATTGAGCTTCTTCGACAGGGCCGGGTAGAACCACTTCTTGGTCGCATCGTCCTCGAAGATCTTGGCGCGTCCCTTGAAGGTGATCGCGCCGCGGGGCAACGCCGCGTCGGCACCCTCGGGATAGCCGCCGCTGCTGACGCAGACCGACACCCGATTGTCGCGGCGTATCGCCGCGGTGCGATGACGATGCGCTGAGAACGTGATCCAGATTTTTCCCTTGTCCCAGACGAATGCGTGAATGACGCCTACCGGCCAGCCGTCCTTGGTTGACCACATCAGCACGCACTCATTGGAGTGGTTCATGAGCTGGTCGGTCTCATCATCAGTAAATGGATAGATCGAAACGATTTCGTGATCGAGTGTGCGTGCCATTTCTCCCCCATGTTGCGAGATTTCCTTCGAGAGTGTCAACGCGGCAGGAAGGCGTCGAAACTATCGTTTCCGTGAGTTCGCCGGCTCATGACGGTGCAGTGCCGTCGTCGAGCGGGTGTATCAGTCCGAGCTGGGCCGCGATGGCGACCGCCTGGGTTCGGTTGCGGGCGCCGAGTTTGGCGATGGCATTGTCGATGTGGAATCGCGCGGTCGAGGGTGCGCGGCGAATTGTGGCGCCGATCTCTGTATCCGTGCGTCCGAGCGCGGCCCACGTCAGGCATTCGATTTCGCGTTCGGACAGGCGTGAGGCGGGCGCGGCGTCGTCGCCTTCGGCACGGCTTGCGTAGACCAGATCCATCATGCGATGCGCCGCCAGGCGCAGGGTGTCGCCGTGCTCGGCAAGTACCGCGCCAATGTCGACCGCGGCATCCCGCGCAAGCCAGGCAACGGATCCCGTTCGGCATCTCGGCAGGTGAATCGGTACCGTGATGCCACCGTGGATGCCCCGCGCAGGTGTCAGGTGCCATGGCACGCTCGGCCGATGGCGAGTCTGCGCGACCGACGCGGTGACGGTGGCTGCATCCCATGCGAATGGCCGGGTGGTCATGCGACAAACGGCGGCGATGGGGCTGACCAGGTAGAGCTTGCGATTCACCCAGTCGGCCTGAAAGGACTTCTCCCATCCGAACAACGTAGCGAGCGCCTGCCCATCTTCGGCGGTCAGCAGGCGGCTCGTCGAGTAGTCATCGATCACTGACGGCGATGGCAGTTTGATGGCGCTGCCGATCTCGAGCAGACAACTGGCCGCCGCCATCAGATCGGAACAGCGAGTCAACTCATCGTAGGCGCGGGTGACGGCGCAAGTCATGGGGCGAGCTTGCACCGCACGTGCGATGACTTCAATCGACACGGCTCTGCCGGCGAACCAGCACACCATGTCCTCCCTGAATCGACAGTTGTATGCTTCGCTGCGCAACTGCCTCGGGAGGAGGACGACGTGAGGGTCATGAAGTGCATCGCGACCGCGGCGCTGTTGTTTCTGGTTGCCTGCAATCCGGTTGATCGAAGGCCCGGGTTCTGGTTGACGGGCGATGACGCACCGTATCCGTCCGACTGGTCCTTTACCGACGCGCACAAAGAGATCGTCATCGAAGTGGCGACGCCCTATCTGATTCCCCACTCGGTGACGATCTGGTGCGGCTCGATGAACGGGGAGCTGTACGTCGGTGCCCGCGACCCCGACAGCAAGAACTGGCCCGGTTGGGTGGACGACGAACCGAACGTGCGCCTCGGAATCGACGGCAACGTCTATGAGGTCTCGCTGGTACCGCTCGATGATCCCGAACAACTGAAGGTTCTCGCGCCGTACTACGCACGCAAGTACCAGTTGCCGAGTCAGGCACCGGCGGGCGCACCTGCGACGCGCTATTGGCGCGTTACAACGCGCACCTGAGGCAAGAGGTAACCATGAGCAGCGGCGTCGCATCCGAGCGCATCGCAGCGGTTGGCCCGTTCCTTTCCGGCTATGTCGGTTCCGGCCGACTGCCAGGCTATTCCGTGCTCGTGTCGCGTCGCGGCGAAGAAGCCTATTTCGGTCACGCCGGCGTGCGCGATGTGGAGCGCAAATCGAAGCTCGAGCGCGACACCGTCTTCCGCATCTACTCGATGACCAAACCGATCACCAGCGTCGCGCTCATGATGCTGTACGAGAAGGGCGCGTTTGCGCTGGATGACGCGGTCTCGCGCTACATCCCGCAATGGAAGCATTTGAAGGTGTTTGCTTCGGGTACCGAGCATGACTATCAGGTCACGGAACCCAAGCGCGCGATGCGCGTGAAGGATCTCTTCACACACACGTCGGGCCTTACCTACGGCTTCATGCAAAGCCATCCGGTGGATGCGATGTATCGCAGTCAGGACATTGGTGGCATGGCCACGAGCGGTACGCTCGAAGTCATGATCGAAAAGCTCGCCGACATTCCGTTGCAGTTCTCGCCTGGCGATCGATGGAATTACGGGGTGTCCACCGACGTACTCGGGTATCTCGTGCAGAAACTCGCCGACATGCCGCTCGATGAATTCATTCGCACGCGCATCACGCAGCCGCTCGGCATGCAGGATTCCGGATTCAGCGTGCGACCCGATCAGGCTTCGCGTTTGGCGGCGTGCTATGAACGCGTACCTAACACCGACTCCTATCGATTGCAGGACGATCCGACCAAGAGCCCCTACCTGAAGCCGCCAACGTTTCTATCCGGTGGCGGTGGCATGGTCTCCACCATAGACGACTATCACAATTTCACGCGCATGCTGCTGGCCAAGGGTGAGTATGGGGGCGCGCGTATCATCGGCCGCAAGACGCTGGAATACATGACGTTGAACCACATGCCGGGAAACAAAGACCTCGCTGCGATGGGCCAGCCGATATTCAGCGAAACACCCTACGATGGTGTTGGCTTTGGTCTCGGCTTTTCCGTGGTCATCGATCCCGCGACGTCGAACGTGGTCGACTCCGTGGGCGAGTACGCGTGGGGTGGTGCCGCGAGCACCTACTTTTGGGTCGACCCGGTCGAGGAACTGATCGTCATTTTCATGACCCAGCTCATACCATCTTCCTCATATCCGATTCGACGGCAGCTGAAGCAGTTGGTTTACCAATCCCTGATCGACTAGACACAGGAGGAACAATGGATCTAGCGGGGCTGACGCTCCTCATCGGCACGCGCAAGGGCGCGTTTTTTCTCCGGGCCGACGACACGCGTTCGACGTTCGCACTCGAGGGACCGACGTTCCTGGGACATGTCATTCACCATGTCGTAGCCGACCCGCGCGATCGGCGCACGATGCTGATGGCGGCACGCACCGGCCACCTGGGACCCACGGTGTTCCGGTCCACCGATCTCGGCCGCACCTGGAAGGAAGCGCGACGACCGCCGGCATTCGATCCACCCAAGGATGGCCGCAAATGCAACACGGTCGAACAGGTGTTCTGTGTCGTGCCCGGTTTGGCCGAGGAACGCGACACCTGGTACGCAGGCACGTCGCCCGAAGGATTGTTCCGTTCCGAAGATGCGGGCGACACCTGGCAGCCGGTCGCCGGCTGGAATGACCATCCCATGTGGATCAAGTGGACCGGGGATGGCGCACAAGCCAATCCCGGTGGCTCACCGGTACATGGCGTGTTGCTCGATCCGCGCAATCCCGACCACATCTACATTGCGACTTCATCGGGCGGCTTCTTCGAGAGCACCGACGGTGGGGACGATTGGGCGCCGCTCAACAACGGTCTGGTCGCGCCAATTCCGAGCGAGATCACCGAGTACGGCTACGACCCGCACTGCGTCGTGATGCATCCCCTGGCGCCCGATCTGCTCTATCAGCAGAACCACTGCGGCATCTACCGAATGCATCGCACCGAAGGCCGATGGGTACGCGTGGGCGACAACATGCCGCGCGAGGTTGGCGACATCGGCTTTCCCATCGTCGTGGATCCGCGTGATACGAAGTCGGCGTGGGTGTTCCCCATGGACGGCACCGATGTGTGGCCGCGCACCAGTCCCGGGGCGAGCCCTGCGGTGTATCGCACCCGCGATGGGGGTGAGTCGTGGAAGCGCTTGGACCGCGGGTTGCCGAACCCGGCGTGGTACACGGTCTATCGGCAGTGCATGACCGTGGACGGTGCCGACCCGCTGGGCATCTACTTCGGCACGACGACTGGCGAAGTCTGGGGCAGTCGCAATGCCGGGGAAGACTGGCAGTGCGTCGCCGCGCGGCTGCCGCAGATCTTTTCCGTCGAAGCCGCGCACCTCACCGGTTGAATCCAAGAAATGCGTGTTGGCATTCCGTCCGTACTCACGTCCTACACCCAGGGTGCGACGTCGGTCGATGCGACCGGCAATTCGGTCGACGCCCTGCTCGATGATCTCGACCACCAATTCCCCGGCATCAAGTTCCGCATGGTGAACGAACGCGGCGCACTGCGCCCGCACATGCGCGTGTTCGTCAACAAAGAGATGGTCGAGGGCCTGGACCAGCCGGTCGGCTCGAACGATGAGATCGTCATCCTGCAGGCGCTGAGCGGCGGCTGAATCGACTGCGCGTCGAGCGTGTCAACGCGCAGTCGCCGGGCCCGTGACGATGACGAACGTACTGGAGGTTTGCCCGCCCACCGTGTGCCCACCCGCGCTCACGGATGTGTTCGCGGTGCTGATGAAGGTGACGTTGTTGATGTCACCGGAATTGACGTTGCCGGTGATCGATACACCGCCACTGACTTCCGCGGCGACTGTTGCGCCGGCGCCACTCCCTTTGTCGCCGAGTTTGGAGCCGGCGTAGATCGTCACGTCGCCGTTGGCCTTGGCGCTACCCTTGCCTTGAACCTTGACCGGACCTACGCCCGCACTCGCACCGACACTACCTTTGGTGACATCGCCCGCCCCATCGGATTGCACCTCGCCGGATACTGCAACCGCTCCGACATCCACCCCACCACCGGTGGTTCGCTGCGTGACTTTGCCTTCGCCGTCAACGGTGGTGCTGCCCGATACTTTGACGACGCCGGTGTCTACTTCAGCGCCCGTGGTTGCGCTGGTGATCTTGCCCGTGTCATCGACGTTGACCTCGGCGGTCAGTTCGAGCGGACCGAGATCAGCGTTCAGCACGATCTGTATTCCGTCGCAGGAGATGTTCACTGAAACGGGTCCGCTGCCGCCGGAAAGTCCGCTTTGCGCCGCTCTGTCATCGCACTTGGCGATCTGACTGCCTTCGGTATTCGCCGCAAGGTTTATTTCCACGGGCGGATCCATCGGGCAGTCCGCGGCCAGTTCAGCGTACTGAGTGCTGTCGGTGATGTTGCCCACCAATCCCATGTACCAGATGTGATTGGCGAGTCGAATCTCGGCGTTCAGATAGGCGCGAAATGCGGGATCTGCAACGAGGCTGCCCAGAGCCGTCGCGTACTGATGCCATGCGCGATGCAACCGTCGCTCGCGGGTGTCGACGTACTGAACGTCGATGCGCAGTCGCGCGCTTGCTTCGTCCACGAGCGCGCGCAGTTCAGGGCACATCTTGGGAAACTGCGCCTTATGTCGTTTCTGAATGTCGAGGAACCCGGTTTCGACAAACTTGAAGATCACGTCCTGAATGTCCGTTTGAGCCTTGACCGCGCTGTTGCGCATCTTGCGTAACCCCTGGATCTCGGGAATGGGGGCGTTTGCTTCGCTGAGCATGCGAGAGACCGCTATGTATCGATCGCGCAGCTCGGGTGGCAGGTCCTTTTTCTGCCACGCCTTGTCGAGTGCGTCGCGCGTGCGCGTCAAGGACAGCGCCTGGGCATCGAGCGCCGGCATCTCGCCAACCATCTTCTTGCGCCATGCGATCTGCTGTTCGATCACGGTGGGTTGCATGATTGCGGGGATCACACCGGGTGTGCCCTTGGCGACGTCGACGAAGTACACGCCGTTCAATTGCACGATGTCTTCGCCAGACGAACCCTCGTCCGGCTGGGTCGACGTTGGCGCGGTGGGCGCTTGCGAAGCAGACTCCGTCGAGCCCGGCGCTTCAATCGCAGCGTGGGCGGGCCTTCGGAAGTATCCCGCGACATAGGAGGCGCGCGGGTTTTGATTGCTGGCGTCCTGCGCGAGCGCGAGCGCAAGGGCGGCCTCGGCGAAGCTCTTCTCGCGTTGCGCAACTGTCGACAGCACCAACCGCGCCTCGTCGATGGCGCCGACCGCGAGCAACGCTTGTCCCCTTCCATACTCGACGAACGATTCCGGCGCGATGCCGTATGCATCGAGCGGCGCGCGCCGCGCACTGCTCAGATCATCCAGCAGCGCCAGCGCTTCGTTTGGCATCCCGAGGGATGTCATCACGGACGCCAGATTGAAGCGAACTGTTGGGTCGTTCGCGCCGCGCGCTTCGGCGAGTATGAGCCGCGCAAGCGTCTCGCCGATCGCGCCCTGGGTGAGTAGTACAGCGGCATCGTTTACCAATGCGGTCTGACTCGCATACGGAGGATGCGCGTTGAGTGCCTGGATGTGCGCCGCGCTTACCAGGGTTGCGGTCAGCGTCTCCGCTTTGCGCAGCGCCTCGGTCACGGTCACAGGTCGGCGCGATGATGAGGCCACCAGCGCGCGATTGGTGTTCAGAAACTGATTGAGTGCCTCGGGGAACTCGAGTTCGTCGAAGTCTTGGCTGGTGATGAGCCGGTTGCTGGGGGCGGCTTCGTTCATCTGTTCCACCAGCCGCTCGTCGGCTGGCGGCGCTGGCGCGGGCAACGTGGCCGTGGCCCGTGGGGGGCTTTCGCCTTCGGCGACGGCTTGAGATTCGAAGGACGCACTGAATCCAACCGAAAACAACGCGCCGCCGATGAACTCGACCGCGATCTCGTCGCGCCCTTCGGCGAGCAGGAAGAACGCACGGCCATTGGATTGGTAGCCGTCGATGGCGAGGAAGGTCTCCCCGCCCGCGCTCGCGACGTAGCCGCTGCGCCGTTCACCGACAACGGTCTCGCTCCATTCCATCGGCTCGGCCGGCAACGTGCGCAGCACGGTCTTGCCTTGGGTGAGCTTCGCCCATTGTGTATCGAGGGCGGTTGCCAGCGTACCGGCCATCGGTGCGCCGGCGACCATCGTCAGTGTTGCGCCAGCCGAGAGCCCTTCTGCTTCGAGCGTGTACACCAGGCGGTCGCCGCTGCGACGGGCCTCGGTCCAGCCCGGGGGTGGCTCGTACGCCCACCCGCCGAATCGTGACTCTGCGGCGGTCACTGATGCGGCCAACAACAGTGCACAGGCGACCGCAATTCGGTACACACGTGGGGTTCGCGCCTCAGACGAATCGTGTTCGCTCTGCTTCATTGCATGAATTCATGGCGATGGAAAGGTGATGGTCATCTTCGGTTAGACTCGTTGCAAGCTTGCGAGGAGGAAGAACATGTTGTTGCGATCGCTCAGTGTTTCGCGCGCCGAATTCGAGGCCGGCACCGGCTGGCAACTCAAGCCCGAGGGTGCCTGCAAGGGCGATGTCTGTATTCCGCTGTCCAAGTCCGCGGGCGACACGGTGGACGTCGCGCGGATTGCCAAAGACATGGGCATGCCCCTCGTCGAAGCCAAAGGTGAGAAGCTGTGGGCCTTGGGGCCCGCAGCGCCGGGCAACAGAGCGCTCACCACCGCGCAGGCGCCCGATCTGCGCCTGCCCGATCTCGCCGGCAAAGAATTCCGACTGTCGAGCCTGATGGGCAAGAAGGTGCTCGTCTATGCCTGGGCCCCTTACTGAGGCTGTTCCGGCGACCTGCCCGTGTGGCAGGCACTGCGAAACGAACTGGCACCGAAGGGCTTCGAGCTGGTCACCGTGGGCCTCGATACCTTGGGCGGTGATGGCTGCCGCGCGTTCATCGAAGCGGCGAAGCCAGCGCATCCCTCACTGATCGACCGCTACCACGTGCTCGCCGATCTGTTTGGCGTCATCAACATTCCGAGCAGTATCTGGATCGATGAGCGCGGCACGATCGTGCGTCCCGCGGAAGCGGCGCCAGCACCCCCGAGTGATGCGCGGGCGCCACGCATCGACATGCCGAAGGAAATACCGCCGCGCTTTGCCGAGATGATGGGCGAAGCGATGAAGATCCCGAACGACGCTGCGGCCTATCACTCGGCGCTTCGCGACTGGGTCGACAAGGGCGCTGCGAGCACCTTTGCGATGAGTCCGGACACGGTGATCGAGCGTTCGCGACCGCGCGATGCCAATCGGGCGCTCGGGCATGCGCACTTTGCACTCGCCAGCGAACTGGAAATGCAGGGCAAACACGCGGCTGCGATCGAACATTTTCGCGAAGCGCATCGGCTGGTGCCGGAAAGCTGGACGTTCCGACGCCAGGCATGGTCGCTCGAGAAAGTCGGCGACGGCCCGCTTGCGCGATTCTGGCAGGGGCCGAAGCCGGACGACCCGGATGCCTGGCCCTACGCGGGTGACTGGCTGGGCGACGTCCGGGCCGTGGGTGCGGAGAATTACAGCGACCGTTTTCGGCCGTAGCACCCCGGGGCGGAAGTGGGCGTCAGAACACGCCGCGCAGACCAATCGTGAACAGATGTGTCGTCAGGTCTTCGAGCCCCAGCGTCGTGTCGTATTGGACGAACGCGAACACGTTGTTGCGGAACTGAGCCGACACGCCGAGGCTCAACTCGAAGTAGTCCTCATCGATGTCGTCCGTAGGTGTTTGGAAGCTGGGGGCTGCGATGCCGTCCCCATTCGCGTCTCCGATGGCGTTTGCGTAACGATAGGCCAACGATCCCTGCGAGTCCTCGAACTCGTGATGCCACTCCACGCCGATATGAGGCACGACGATGCCGGCGCTGGTGCTGATGTTGTGGCGCACGGTTCCGCCCAGAATCGACTGGAAGGAATCAACGCTCTGGTCGCCGAACTGTAGCGCCAGCCCACCGCCACTCGTATCCGTCTCGGTGTAGCCATCGACGTCGACCGTCAGGTAATCGAGCGCCCCGTAAAGGTCGAAGGTGGTGGCGCCGTCGCCGAAGACGCGTCCAAGAGTGGCCTGTCCGGCGACCTGATCGCTTTCTGTGTCGGCCTTGAACTCACGGTTGACCGGGCTGCCGGTGGTAGGCACGAAAATCGTCTTGCGATTCAGGTCGTAGTCGTTGGCGCCGAATCCGATGATTGCGCTGGTGTACATGTCGTCGAACGCGTACGTCGCGAATCCCGACAGCGTATAGCCATCGGTCTCTATTCCACCACCTGCGACCTCGTTGACCTGCGCGCTCGATGAACCATCATCGAAGTCGAGGTCGAAGTCCGAGAATCCGATGGCGAAGCCGAGCGCCAACCCGCTATCCAATACGTAGTCGAAACCCAGCGTCGCGCCATAGGAGTCGAAGTCGAACTCGTTTTCGTTACTCGTGCCGTCACGATCGCCCATACCGACGTTGGCGTTGACGAACCAGCCCCAACCCGTGTCGGCGTCATCGGCGCTGGCAGCTCCGCCCAGTGCCGGCATGGCAAGGCCATTGACGGCGATTCCACTGCTGGCGCGGGCGCCAGTGCGGATCGCGTCCATTCGAGCGCCGACGGTTGCGAACTGACGGTTAGTGCCGTCGGTGGCCAAACGCGTCTGGCTGGATTGCTCTTCGCCACTGAATTGGCGAATCGTGCCGAGTACGTCACTCTCGTTGGCGTACCCATACGACAGCGCGGTTCCGGCATTCGGGATGTCGTAGAAGTCGTTTACGGTCTGCACCATTTCCCCGCACCGCGTGCGCAGATCGACTTGTTGAGTCGTCAGCGGCGGGGCGCTGGGGTTGATGAGATCTGCACAAGTACCCTGTATCGCATCCATGGCGTTCGCAGAAGACTCGGGCCCGCCGGCGTTCCGTATTGCGTCGCCCGTCGGGGCCGCCCATGCAGAAGCGCCGGCAAAACCTGCGGACAAGGCAAACAATATCGATCGCACGCGCATGACTCTCCCCCCCAATTGCGGTCGAGGGATTGTACCCCACGGAGATGTGCCAACAACCCCAATCGCCCGCAATTCCGGAGCTGGCTTGCGTTGGGGGGAGCCGAAGGCGAGACTACTTCGTTGTGTTCTGATTGGTCGGTGAAGCGTGGACGATGGCAAACCGACGCCGCTGCCGCCGGTGGTTGATCCGGACGCGACGCGGGTAGCGCCACCGGTTACCGGTGTCCTGCAGGTTGGATTCGTGCTGCGGGAGCGATTCCGGCTCGAGCGTCAGCTTGGTGAAGGCGGCATGAGTACCGTGTACCTCGCGACGGACCTCGAGCTGCGCCGTCACGTCGCGATCAAGGTACTCGGCGAAACCTTCAAGTCGCATCCGCAGGCGCTGGCTACGTTGCGAGAGGAGGTCGCCAAGTCTCAGCGCCTGAGCCACGAGAGCATCGTCAACGTTTATCACTTCGATCGCGATGGCGAACACGTCTTCATGGTCATGGAGTACATGCGTGGCCGTTCGCTCGAGGAGTTCCTCCAAGCCAACGTCAACGGCGTGCCGTTCGACACGGCGTGGCCGATCATTCGCGCGTGCGCGCAAGCTCTCGCGTACATGCATGAACGCAACATCATTCACTCCGACTTCAAGCCCGCCAACGTATTTCTGACCGAAGACGGCGAGATCAAGGTGCTCGATCTCGGCATCGCGCGCACCATCGATGGTACGCAGTTCGCCATGGGCGCGACGCGCTTCGATGCGGGAACCTTGGGGGCGCTCACACCCCAGTACGCCAGCTGCGAAATGTTCGACGGCATGCCGCCGGATCGTCGGGACGACATCTATGCGCTGGGTTGTGTCACCTACGAGTTGTTGGTGGGGCGGCACCCGTTCGGACACCTGCCGGCCATTGATGCCCGGGCGAAAAAGATCGTTCCGCCCCGCCCTGCGGGCCTGAAGACGCGTCAGTGGCGGGCGATCGGGGCGGCGTTGGCGTTTGTACGTTCCGAACGACTCGAGTCGGCGAGTCATCTGCTCAAACTGATGAACCCCGACAAGCCGCCGATCAGCATGGCTGCTGTCGCCGGACTTGCTGGCGTGCTCGTGGTGGGGGCCGTGTCAGCGTACTGGTTCTGGCCGAAGGCGATGTCCCCCGACGAGCGCTTCGTCGCCCAGGAGCTGCGGCGTTACGCCGACAATCCGCCCGGCGGCGCGTCGCCCGAGAAGATCGCCCTGTGGCTGGAGCAATCCGGCAACTATCTGGACCGCGCGGAGTCACACATCGCAGGTGGTGCGCTGGATGACGCCCGCTGCTGGCTGCAGGACTGCGCCAGCCCGGCCCGCCTGGTGTTGAGCTTGATGCGCGGCAAAGTCGTCGAGGACGCCAACGAGCTGGCGACTGCGCAGGGCCTATTGCGGCTTTCGAAGGCTTACCTCGCACTGGGCCGGGAGTATGAGAAGGCCGGTAAGCCCCAGGCGGGGCTGGAGATGATCTGCCAGGGGATCGACATCAACCCACTCAACCCGGATTTGTGGGCCCAGTTCGACGATTTGAGCGCTCGAATCGATAATGTGAAAGGCGTCCCGGGATGTGGCAGCATGGAGGCCAAGCGTACGGAAGGGGGGTAGGCAGATGCGGGTACGCATTTCGACGGCTACCGCTTGGGTAGTGTGTTTGAGTGCCGGATCGTGGGCGCAGAACGCGCCGCCGACGGACGCCCAACGCGCAGCGCAGGTGGATGACAATCAGATCGTTTC
Source organism: Pseudomonadales bacterium (assembly GCA_041738285.1). Lineage (GTDB taxonomy): Bacteria > Pseudomonadota > Gammaproteobacteria > Pseudomonadales > Azotimanducaceae > SZUA-521. Next base: position 21,710 of record JBGSQB010000067.1, read on the forward strand.
CTGTCTGCTTCCGGCGCGCGTGCGGAAGCTCGGCGGAATCGTCTATCCCGAGCGCCGTCGACTGGCGAAGGAAACCGCCAAGGCGTGTACGCTGCGCGGGGGCGAATTCACGGTGTTCGATCGAGCCACACCCGACAGCTCGGTCGCCTTCTTCAAACCGCTCGCAGAGGCGGGCGATCCCGATGCGCAAACCAGCCTCGGCGAAGTCTACGAGTATTTGTTTACTCAACCGCGTTACGAGGATGCGGCTCACTGGTATCGCCAGGCCGCAGACCAGAACAGCCCGGTGGCGCAACGGCGGCTCGCGTATCTGTACGAGAACGGATTTGGAGTCGAGAAAGATCCACTGCTCGCGACCAATCTGTACCGCCTTTCAACGGGCGGCGGCGACGCGCTCGTGCTCGCCTCGGAAGTCGAGCGTGTCCGGACCGCGGCCGAAGAGCGCATCGATGAATTGACGCAGGCACTGCAGCGTAGCAGCGTTGAAGCAGTGGATGCGCGACGCGCCTTGGACGTTGCGCGAGGCGAAGTGGAGGCGCAGCGCAGTGGGC
>JBGSQB010000075.1:0-4284 GCA_041738285.1 Pseudomonadales bacterium
CCAACCTGCAGGTCGAGCTGGCGGAGCGCGCGGCCGGCGCGCTGGGCACCGCGGGCCAGATGCGACAGGTGCGCATCGGCGTGTTCCGGCGTAAATGACGTCCCTACCCAGCCATCCGCCACTTCGCCTGTGAACTCGAGTGCTTTGGGGCCCAGGGTTGCCAGATAGATCGGCAACGTCGGATTGGCGGGCTGCGCAAGTCGCAGTGCCTTGCCCTGGCCCCCAGGACGAGGCAGATCGTAATAGCGGCCGTGGAATTCGATCTTCTCGCCTGCGAACGCCTGACGAATGATTGCGATCGCCTCACGCATGCGCGCAATCGGACCTGCGAATGGCACGCCGTGCAGACCTTCGACCACCTGCGGTCCGCTGTTACCGAGGCCGAGCACAAATCGATCGTCGGTGATCGATGCCATCGTCAGCGCCGTCATGGCGGTCATTACCGGCGTGCGCGCGGTGATCTGCATGATGCCGGTGCCGAGCCGGATGCGATGAGTGCGGGCGGCGATGAACGCAAGCGGCGCGATGGCATCCTGACCCCAAGCCTCGGCGGTCCACACCATGTCAACGCCCAGGCGCTCGGCTTCGACCACATAGTCCACCTGTTCGTCGAAGTCGCGCTTGCGCCCGGATGCCGCGCCGCCCACGCCAATACTGACCTTCATCCCCAATCCCCGCAGGACCTCGACACCACGCGACACTAGCGGACTCCCCGCGTTGAGTCAGCCCCTCGTTGCGGTACATTTACAACCGTGTTCGGGAACCGTTGCGCCGCCGATGCACCTCGACCTGTTCGAGCGCCACATCAAGGACGGTACGCTTACCATCGTCGGACCCTCGGGTGAGTCGCACCGCTTCGGCTCTGGTCCACCAAGTCTCACCTGGCACATCCACGACGACCGCGCCCTCCGGCGCATTCTGCGCAATCCGGCGCTGGAACTCGGCAATACGTACGTGGCCGGGGCGTGGCACGCTGGCGATGGCCGGCTCGCCGAATTGCTGACGCTGCTGCGGCGCAACGTTCGCGCGGCGCTGAAGGGCTCCCCAATTCCCGCCCTCACGCGCCTGATCACATCGTGGAACGGCTTGCGATCGAGCTTTTCGAACGTGGCGCGCCACTACGATCTCGATGAGTCGATGTTTCGCGCCTTTCTCGACGCGGACATGCATTACTCGTGTGCGTACTTCCGCGATCCGCGCATGAGCCTCGAGGCTGCGCAACAGGCAAAGTGTGCCCACATCGCCGCCAAACTGAGGCTCATGGAAGGACAGACGGTGCTCGATATCGGCTGCGGCTGGGGCAGCCTCGGCATGTACCTGTCGGCGCACCATGGAGTTGCCGTAACCGGAATCACGTTGTCCAAATCGCAGCTGGCGGTCGCGTGCGCCGAAGCCAATGCGCGCGCACTCGGCAGTCGCGTGCAGTTTCTACTCGAGGACTATCGGCAGCACCAGGGTCGCTACGATCGGGTCGTCAGTGTCGGCATGTTCGAACATGTCGGTCGACGGTTCATGGCGACGTTCTTCCGGCGCGTAGCCGACGCGCTACAAGACGATGGCGTCGCACTCGTACACACGATCGCGTCCACGGCGCGTCCCACCGAGCTCAACCCCTGGATGCGTCGACACATCTTTCCCGGCGGATACATCCCTTCGCTGTCGGACACCGCTGCCGCGATCGAATCGGCCGGGCTCATCGTCACCGATCTCGAGGCTCTGCGCGATCACTACGCATTGACGCTGTCTCACTGGAACCGCCGATTCCAGGCGCATCGCGCCGAATTTGCGGCGGCGCGTGGCGAAGAATTCTGCCGCATGTGGGAGTTCTATCTCGCGGCCAGTGAGTCGGCATTTCTGTGTCGCGATATCGTCGTTCACCAATGGCAGGTTGGACACCACGGCGTGTCGCTGCCGATCACCCGCGACTATCTCTATGCTGGATCGATTGCGGCGCGGTGAGCGCGATAGGCCGCTGCCGCACCGATCAATCCCAGTTCGGCGCTCAACACGGCGACGGTTGCCATCGGCCGCATGTAGTCGGTGAGCGCGCCGCGTGCTTCGAAGCGGCGCCGGAACGCACTGCCGCGCAGCATCGGCAGCAGCGCGGCCATCATGCCGCCACACAGATAGACGCCGCCCTCCGCGCACACCGTGATCGCGAGACTTCCTGCTGCGCCACCGAGAAAGCCGCAGAACAGTTCAACGGTCTGATGACACACGGGGTCGCTCGCGTCGTGGGCCAGCCGAGTTACGTCTTGTGGACCATAGTTCTCCGGTTCACAGCCCCACACCGCGCACACGGCGCGATACAGGCTGATGAGCCCAGGTCCCGACAGCACCGACTCCCAGCTGACGAAGGGCCGCTCTCGGCTCAGCAGTTGATGGATCTCGTGTTCGAGTGGATTGGTGGCCACCAGATCACCGTGGCCGCCCTCGGAAGGCAACGCCCGCCAGCCGCTCGCATCGCGCAGCAATATGCCCATACCGAGCCCCGTGCCGGGACCAATGATGGCTTTCGTACCGGCGCCTGGACGGGCGTCGCCGAGCCGATGCAGCGCGTTGTCGGGCGTAATCGGAACGCCCATCGCGGCTGCTGTGAAATCGTTCACGATCAGTGCATCGCCAAACCGCCGCGAGAGCGATGTCTCATCGAATGAGAGCGTGCCGTTGGTGAGCATGCCGACACCTGCCGACACCGGCCCGGCAACCGCAATGCATACACTCGCATCGGTGATACCGTGTCGCGCAGCGAACTCGTCCAGCCAATCGTTTGCAGAGCCAATCGTCCGCGTTGCCGTAACCTCTACCAGCGCGAGCTCGTTTGCGCGCTCGACGATTGCGATGCGCGCGTGCGTACCACCAACATCGGCAACGACGATCGGCTTCATCGCGGCAAGACACCCTGCGCCTGCAGCGCGCGCAACCGGACACGGAACATCTCCAGACTGTCCATACACTCCGTAAAGCCGAACCGACGAATCTTGACCGTGCTGAGGAGCGTATCGTGGGGCTCGTGGCCGTAACCAAACGCAGCGTCCGCGAACTGCCAGCTCGAGCCCACCAGTTCACGCATACGCGGTGCCCGCAGGCGATGGCGCGCAACGATCGCGTCCCACACAGCGGCGCGTGTTGGCATGGTCTGCGCGAGGCTTTGCGACTCGGGCTCGCCAACATCCATTCCGAACAGATCAGCCAACGACTCGATCGTGGTGCGCCACGTCAGCACATCGCCATTGGTGACGTTGAATGTCTCGCCGCGACAGGCGTCCGTGGTCGAACCCCAGGCAATTGCGCGACCGAGCAGATCCGCATCGGTCACCTCGGTGACACAGTCCGCTCCACCGGGGAATCGCAGAGGCTGCCCAAGTTCCCGCTGCACGGCCGCATATACACCGATCGCAATGACCAGGTTCATCGGGCTGCCGATGGCGTGTCCGCACACGGCCTGTGGTCGATAGATCGTGAACCCCCACGACGCGTCAGCCGCGAGGTGACGCAGATGATCTTCCTGCTCCCAGTAGAAGTTCGCGCCGGGCGGGCGCGGGTCGGTCTCGCGCCCGGGCACACGCATCGGTCGCAGGTGCGCACCATAGGCCTTGGTTCCCTGTAAGAGCGCGACATGACGAAGCGCCTTGCGACCCGCAAATGGCGCGAGCGCGTTGACGAACATCGCCGCATTGGTGCGGATCTGCTGCGGATCCCGCCATCCAGCGATGAGTTCGGGACGTTCCTGCAATGCGGTAAATACCAGATGCGTGGCGTCGTCGAAGCGGGCCGCGGACAGCGCCGCGCGGCACGCGTCGGCGTCGGTGAGATCGAGTGCCAGATCGGGACCGCGACGCGAGACTCCAGTCGTTCGAAACTGCCTGGCAGCGAATACGCGCAGCGCCGCGTCACCCACGAGACCGGTTGCTCCGAAGACGACGGCATGGTGCTTCATGCGCCGATGTTAGCCGATGCGTGGAGCGCCGATCAGGGACGGGCCAAAACAGGAAGCGGCGGGGTGGACTCCACCACCCCGCCGCTGGTCGGTAGCCGAGACCTCGTTCAGTCGCGGCTGACGCTCGCCGAACCGTGCGCAGTCGCCGAACCGTTCGCCTGCGCGGAGCCGTCGTTGACGCTCGCGTTGCCATTGCCGCTGGCACCCCAGTCCGCATGGGCGGTCGCGCGCGGCAGCTGACGAGGCGGACGTTCTTCGTCCGTGCTGTCGGTTTGCGGCTGCGAGCGCGGCGTACGGGTCAACGTGCCACTGCCTGCCATCGAAGCCGTAGCGGCCGATGTCAT
>JBGSQB010000107.1:0-5489 GCA_041738285.1 Pseudomonadales bacterium
ACCCGCACCGAAAAAGACTCCATGGGCGAGATGCCCGTCCCCGCCGACGCCATCTACGGTGCCTCCACCGCCCGCGCCGTCGCCAACTTTCCGATTGCTAATCGACCCCTTCCGGGGGCCGTCATCCACGCCTTCGGCCACCTCAAGGCCGCCTGCGCCCAGGCCAACCTCGACCTCGGCAAACTCGACAAGAAACTCGCGGATGCCATCATCGCCGCGTCGAATGAGGTCGCCGAAGGCAAGCACGATGCCCACTTCCCCGTCGATGTCTACCAGACCGGCTCCGGCACCAGCACCAACATGAACGTCAATGAAGTCGTTGCGCACCTTGCGAGTACCGCCGCCGCGAGCGCCGTGCATCCGAACGACGATGTCAACATGTGTCAGTCGAGTAACGATGTCATCCCGAGTGCGATGCACGTTGGCGCGGCGGTGCAGCTGACCGCGACGCTGATTCCGGCGATGGAACATCTGGCTGCTGTCATCGAACGTCGCGGCGCGGCGCTTGCCACTGTGGTGAAGACCGGGCGCACGCACTTGATGGACGCGATGCCCTTGACCTTCGCCCAGGAATTGTCGGGTTGGGCGGCGCAGGTACGTAGCGCGATCCAGCGCCTGCTGTCGGTGCTGCCACGGCTGTTCGAGCTACCGCTCGGCGGAACGGCGATTGGCACGGGCGTCAATGCGCATCCAGAGTTTGCGGCACGGGCGGTTACTCACTTGCGCAGGGCGACCGGGCTCGACTTTAACGTCGCGGGCAATGCCTTTCAGGGGATGGCCGCCCAGGACACCGCGGTGGAACTGTCGGGTCAGCTGCGCGGCGCGGCGGTTGTGCTGATGAAGATTGCCAACGATCTGCGGTGGATGAACAGCGGACCACTGGCTGGACTCGGCGAGATCACGCTGCGTCCACTGCAACCCGGCAGCAGCATCATGCCCGGCAAGGTCAACCCAGTCGTGCCGGAAGCGGTGGCGATGGCGATGACGCAAGTCATCGGCAACGATGCAGCGGTGGCCGTCGCCGGTCAGTCCGGGAACTTTCAGCTGAACGTCATGCTGCCGCTGATCGCGCGCAACCTCTTGTCCAGTATTGGGTTGCTCGCACGCGCGTCGCATGCGTTGGCGGACGATGCGATCAGCGACTTCACAGTCAATCATGCGGCGATCGATGCCGCGCTTGCGCGCAATCCGATACTCGTGACCGCGCTCAATCCCATCATCGGTTACGAGCAGGCAGCCGCAATCGCCAAGCGCGCGTATGCCCAAGGTCGCGCGGTCATCGATGTGGCGCAGGAAATGACGTCGATTCCGCGTTCCGAACTCGAGCAGTTGCTCGACCCCGTAGCGCTGACGCGCGGCGGCATCCCTTGATTCACCCGCACAACACATTCGAGGACTGATCATGACCGCGCCATTGGATGATATTCGCGTGATCGAAGTGGACAGCTGGATGGCGGCGCCCAGCGCCGGTGCGATCCTCGCTGATCTCGGCGCCGATGTGATCAAGGTAGAGCCGATCTCGGGCGATCCCATGCGTGGCATGAGTCGTCCCACCAAAGGTGTGGAAGGCGTCGACGGATTCGACTTCCAGTTCGACGTCGACAATCGCGGCAAGCGTTCGATAGCGGTTGCGCTCGATCGTCCGGAAGGCGCGGCCCTGGTCCGCCGCCTCGTTGGCGATGCCCAGGTGTTCATGTGCAATCTGCTGCCCAAGCGCCAACAGAAATTCGGTCTCGATCCAGCGTCACTTGCCAAGGAGAACGCGCGACTCGTGCACGCGACTTTGACGGGCTACGGTACGTCAGGGCCGGATGCCTGGCGACCTGGGTACGACGTCACCGCATTCTTTGGCCGCTCCGGCCTGTATGACGCGATGCGCGAAGGTGATGCCGGCACCGTGCCGATGGCACGGCCGGCGCAGGGAGATCACACCACGGGTCTTGCGTTGGTCGGCGCCATTCTCGCGGCCCTGCGCATGGCCGAGCGCAGCGGCGAGTTCCAGATTGTCGAAACGTCGCTGTTCGAAACCGCGGTGTGGACCCAGGCGAGCGACTATGGCGTCACCGCGGTCGACCGCGCACCGGTGCGGCGCAGGGCGCGACACGAGATGCTGTCGCCGACAGCGAATCGATTCCCGTGTGGTGATGGCAAGTGGGTGGTGTTCAACATGCCGGAAGCAGGCGCCTGGCCGAAGTTCTGCAAGGCCATCGGTGGCGATGCGCTGCTCGAAGACAAGCGCTTTGCCGATGCATCCGGTCGTTACCGGCACATGGGCGAGCTCGTCGCCGGCATCGACCAGGCTCTGGCCAAGCGCAGTCGCGATGAGTGGGGCGCGATCTTCGACCGCGAAGGATTGATCTGGGGGCCGGTACTCGCACTGCACGAGGTCGCGGCCGATGAGCAAGCACATGCGATTGGACTCTTCCCAGAGCTTTCGCATCCGCGCATCGGCGACTATCGAACCGTGAACATCCCGATGCGCTTTGCCACAGCCGATGTGAAACCGCGCGCTACGTCCCCCACCTTGGGTGAGCACACACGCGCGCTACTGAGCGAACTCGGCTTGACCGCGGTCGAGATTCAAGGACTCGTCGATGGCGCCGTCGTCGCCTGAGAGACAGTCGATGCGGTATGAATGGAACTCGGTGTTTCCGGGTACGCCGAAGTACCGCATCTGCGTATCGTCGATGTGGTCGATCGTGTAGCGCTGCAACTCGTCGATGTCGATGTCCGCGGCTTCGTCCTGGCGGCGCAGATAGCGAGTTGCAAGCGTTGCGCCGTGCACTTGCCAGCGCCCCGTGTAGTAGGTCGGTCGGACATCGCCGCCATTGTGTGCGGTGAATTCGACCTCGAGTTGGGCGTCGTCGTGAAAGCGGATCCACCAGTCGATCGAATTGTCCGGGTCCTCGGCGATCGATCCTCGCCAGCATCCCAACAGCATGGTGTCGGCGAGCTGGACGTTGCCGGTGCCGGTGTCGCGGGCAGCAACGATGTCCTCGAGCGGCGGGAAGTCCTTGGCCGCTGCCAGCGCTGCCGCGATTCGCTCGCTGGCGCGCGGATGTGTTGATGCATAGTGGAATATTCCGCCGTCGGTCGTTTCACCTTTGATCCGGGTCAGTGCGTAGGCAAACCACTCGGGTGATACGCCGTGATCGGCCAGGTGAGCGAAGGCCATCGCGTCGGCTTCGAGTTCGAACGCCTGTGAATAATGTCCGTTCAGAAAGAACGTCGGCACTGCGAGCACGACGGCGGCCGCCGCGTTCACGTCGGCGGTGAGAAACGCGGTCAGCACGAGAATCGCCGAACTCTGCAGCACGCTGCGCAGCACGTGACGACCTTCGTGGTGCCCCACTTCATGGGCAATCACCGCGATCAGTGCATCGTCATCGTCGAGCGTGGCGATCAGTTCGTCGGTGATGAGGATCGTGCCGCCAGGAATGGCGAACGCATTGGCGTCACCCAACGCGCGAAACTGAACCTCGTACGCACGTCCGCTGTCGCTGCTGCTCGTGAGTTCCGCCGTGCGTTCCCGAATACGTGTCTGCACCGACTCGGGAACGGCACTTGGCGCGAAGGCCGTTTCGTCGAGCGCCATCAGCACCTGCTCGCCCAGCACGCGTTCGGCCGCAAGCGGTATTTCCTGTGCGATGCGGTTTGCCAGCCAGGGCAGACCAAGCGTGAAGAACAGGACAGTCGCGGCGATCGTGAAGACCAATGATGCGGCGATCGCGTGCGGGTGTCGTTCGAGCGTGTCGATCAGCTGCTCGGTGCGCTGGCGCGGAATCAAGCCATCGACCGCGTCGTTGTTGTCGGTATGGAGTTGGCTGCCGTCGTGGAGTGTCAGCACCCGGCGCGTGCGAGCGAGTCGCGATGTGGTACGGATGTCCGCAAGCGACTCACGGCGTGACCAGGACGACGCAGCGATGGTGACGTACGAACCACTTGCCGAGACCTGCACGGGTTCGGCCCGCGCCGAACCCATGGGATAGAACAGGGCGTCAAACGTCGTCACAGGGACAGGTCCACGTCGAACAGATCCGCCGCTTCCGCGCCAGTTGCACTCTGCCCGCCGCTGGATCTACCCGAGAACGCCGACAAGTCGCCGCTGGCGAGTAGCGTCATTCGCTCGGCCCGATAGCGCGCGAGCCGGATCTGGGCCCACGGAATCAACAGGCCCACCGTCGCGATGATCGCCACGGTGTTCGACAGGTATATCCAGGCGATGTCTTTGACGCGCAGGCGCGACAGCAACGCATGCTCGCCCAGTCGACTGGTGTTGAATACGAGATTGGTGACCGACACGCTGATGTAGGTCCAGCCGAGAAACATGGCGAGGTATAGCAGGACCATGGTGGCAAGCAGGTAGATGTCGGCGTAGGTCGCAGGTGCGCCACTCGTGACGGACACACCCATCACGATGATCGTTGCGCCGCCGAAACCGAGCAGCATGACGACGCTCGCGACAATGTAGATGAACGCGAAGTCGCCGATATGGGCACCAAAGTGAAACGGAATATCGCCGTATCGGTGTCCCGTGACCATGAATCTACGCTGCCGGTAGCGGACGTACGGAAATATCAGGCCCAGTGTGGGCACAACGAGCAGCAGCAGCCAGAAATACGGCCCCCACGCGTTGCGCAGTTGGCCATCGAACTGAAAGCAGAGGCTGTTGAACGCCGAGTAGCGCGCACGGAATCTCCAACCGTTGACGACAATCCACGGTGTTGCGACGAACAGCGTCGCGATCAGAGCAACCTGCGCAATCGGGTTGAATTCACCGAGTACGACGTACACGACGAGTAGCGCTGCAGCAATCAGTCGGCCACGCAGCACGACCAGTGGTGGCGCGGTGTACTGAAATGGCGCGCCGTCGATCGATGTGTTGCCGTAGAAGTAACGCTCGCGCCGCACCTTGGCCCACGCCGAGAAGATGCCGAGCGTGAGGATCGTGAGCGCGAGATTGACGATCCAGATGGAGAAATACTCTTGTGACCGGCCCCCAAACAGAAACGGTATCTCGCGCGATGAGTTCGCGGCTGCGTCGCTCAACCGTTCAGCGTCCCTTGAAGACGGGCGAACGCTTCTCGGCGAATGCTCTGCGGCCTTCCTTGTAGTCCTCGCTGTCGAAGCAGGCATCGACCAGCGGTGCCACGTCGCGAGCGGCTTCGACTTGCGAATAGCGCTCGAAGGCATTGATCGCGCGCTTGGCGGCGCGAATGGTGAGCGGCGCGTTGCCCGCGATCTTCAGTACGTAGCTGCGAACGTGTGCATCGATCTGATCCTCGGCAACGATGGCATTGATCAAACCCAGACGCAGGGCCTCCTCCGCACCGAGAAAGCGGGCGCTGAACAGGATGTCGCGTGCCGCAGACGGTCCTACCAGGCGCGCCAGCGCCGCCGTCCCTGCGTACTCGTAGCCGAGACCGAGCCGCGCGGCCGGAATGCCGAACTGAGACGCAGGCGTTGCGAAGCGCACGTCGGCATTGAGC
>JBGSQB010000119.1:0-4596 GCA_041738285.1 Pseudomonadales bacterium
CTCGCGAGCGGCTCGATCATGCATTGGGCGAGCGTTGCCATCGCGATCTTCGCATTCCACGGCGCTCAATCATTGGGCGGTGCCGGCATCGTCGCAGTACTGGCGGCGGGCGCGGTGCTCGGCCGCGAAGCCGCGGCGCAGGTGGCCCTGAACCTGTGGAAACCGATTGGTCGCGCAGCCTCGGGGCTCTTGATTCTTGCGCTGGGGGTTGCCATGTGCAGCCTCGACTTCGCGTTCTTCGCGCCGGTACTGATCCCGACCGTCATCGCCATGATTCTCGGCCGCCTCATCAGCGTGGCCATCGTCGAAAAGGCCACGCACGCATGGGTCAAGCTCGGCATCAGCGGCCGGGAGATCGTTCTCATCAGCGCGCTGGGCGTGCGCGGCGCGCCAACGATCGCGCTTGCGCTAGCGCTACCCGACAGCATGCCCTACGTCGATACGATTCGTACCGTGGCGTTCATCGTGATAGCGTTCGACCTGTTGATCATTGCACCGATGGCGCCCCGAATCGCGATGCGTTTTGCCAATCACGCGCCCATACCATCGCTGATGCCAAGACGGATCGCCTATCCCTACTGACTTTGTCCAACACAGCAACGAGGACTTCATCTTGACGCGCATGCATCCGCGTATTCGCGGCCTGTTTTCAATTCTGATTCTGCTGCTCACTGCCTGCAGCACGGCTCAAATACGCACGAGCCCGAACGATGATCGTGCCTATGAGTACTTCGATCTCGACAACGGCATGAAGGTGCTGCTCGTTTCCGACCCCGGCGCAGACAAATCGGCCGCGTCCCTCGCCGTGTTTCGCGGCAGCTTCGATGACCCCAAGGGACGCGGCGGCCTTGCCCACTTCCTCGAACACATGCTGTTTCTCGGCACCGAGAAGTACCCGGAGACCGATGGCTATCAGAGCTTCATCAGCACACACGGCGGCACCCACAACGCCTACACGGCAGGTGATCACACCAACTACTTCTTCGACATACAGCCGGACTTCTTCGCGGGTGCGCTGGATCAGTTCGCGCAGTTTTTCATCGCGCCGTTGTTCGATGCACAGTATGTGGAACGGGAAAAGAATGCCGTCAACTCCGAGTACCAGTTGTATCTGAAAGAAGACGGCTGGCGCGGTTTTCACGTCGCCAAACAAACGATGAATCCGGCGCACCCGGGTGCTGAGTTCACGGTTGGCAGCCTCGATACCCTTGGCGGCGATGTGCGTGCAGACCTGCTGCAGTTCTACGAAACACACTACAGCGCCGACCAGATGGCGCTGGTGATGGTGGCCCGCGACGACCTCGACACCTTGCGGACGTGGGCGACGCAGATGTTTTCTGCGGTCGTGCGGCGCGCGGTTTCGCCGCCAACGGCACTGCCTGCGTTGTACGAGCCGAGCGCGCTGCCCAGTCAGCTGTCCTGGAAGACGATCAAGGAGTCGCGCCAGCTCACCTTGAATTTCCCGGTCCCCGGCCTCGATGCGTACTACGAGACCAAGCCCGGTGACTACATCGCCAATCTCCTGGGTCACGAGGGCGAAGGCAGCCTGCATGCGCTGCTCAAAGACCGCGGATGGATCGAATCTCTGGGCGCGAGTGCCGGCCGCTTCGACGCCAACAATGCGCTCGTGGTGGTCGAACTGCAGTTGACTGAACTTGGCAGCGCGCACCAGAAAGAGATTACTGCGCTCGTGTTCGAGAACATCGCGCTCGTGCGCGCGCGCGGACTCGAACAATGGCGCTATCAGGAGCAGGCGCGCGTGGCTGAGCTCGCGTTCCAGTTTCAGGAAAAGCAGTCGGCAATGCGCACGGCGTATGCGCTGGCACCGAACCTGCGGCTGTATCCGGCACGGGATGTGCTCGTCGCGCCATACCTCATGGAAGGCTTCGATGCCGCGCTGATCGGGACATACGCCGATGCGCTCAACCCGGACAACGTGCTCGTCGAAGTCGCCAATCAGACGGTCGACACCGACCGTGTCGAGCCGTATTTCGAGGTGCCGTACAAACTCGAGCGCATCGATTCACGATCGCTGACCGCCGCGGCCACGGCCACCGCGCTCGCTCTACCACCGCCAAACCCATTTCTGCCCGAGTCGCTCGCAATGGTCGAGGCGTCAGACGACCAGCCAAAACGTGTGGTCGATGTACCGGGTCTCGAAGTCTGGCTCGCGCGTGACCCCTCCTTCGGCACACCACGCGCCAACGGATTCGTCGCCATTTCGGTCACCGACGGACTGCGCAGTCCATCGGACCTGGTGCATGCAACGCTTTACGCTCGCCTGGTCGAAGACCAGCTCAACACCTACGCCTACCCGGCCACGCTCGCCGGACTTTCCTACGCACTCAATGCCAACGCCAATGGCTTTCGCATCTCGATCTCGGGTTTCGATGACAAGCAGGGCGAACTGCTCGACCGCGTGCTGCTGGCGTTCGCGCAGCTGAAGATCAGCGAGCCACGCCTTGCGCTGTATCAGGATGAGCTGCGACGCGAACTGCAGAACTTCACCGCCGAGCGGCCGTTTCAGCAGGCTTACGCAGGCGTTTCTCACCTGCTGGTTTCGGACTCCTGGCCGCCGAAATTGTTGAGCGAGGCTGTAAGCACGGTGACGACGGCATCACTCGCACAATGGCGAGCAGCGCATCTGTCACGCGTTCGCGCCACCGCACTGCTGCATGGCAACGTCGACGAGGCCGATGGCGATCGCTTCGCGAGCGCATTGCGAGAACATCTTCGAATCGCCGCAATCGCGATACCCCAACCGTCGGTGGCCCGCGTCGACGCGATGCTGACGATGCCCATCGAAGCGGTCAGCGAAGATGCCGCCATGGCGCTGTACATCCAGGGCCGCACCGAAGACTACGCCGAGCGCGCCCGTTTCGGTCTCGCCGGCCACATACTGGGCGCACCGTACTTCAATGAACTGCGCACCGAACGACAACTGGGCTACGTCGTTTCCGCGGCACCTGCGGTGCTGCGGCGCACACCGGGCCTCGCCTTTCTGGTCCAGAGCCCGGTCGCGGATACGGGCACGCTGGTCGACACGACCATCGATTTCCTGACCCGCTATCGCGCGACGCTTGCCGCCATGCCTGCCGCCGAGTTCGATGCCCACAAGCAAGGGTTACTCACCAAACTGCTCGAAAAGGACAAGAACCTCGCCGCGCGCAGCGGCCGCTACTGGTCCGATCTCGACCTCGGCTTCACCGACTTCGACTCGCGCGAGCGGATCGCCAATGAGATCCGGGCGATCGATCAAGCGGCGTTCACGACATTCTTCGACGTGCTCGTCGCTCGCAGCCGGTCCGAGCGCCTGGTGGTCTTCAGCGCCGGTCGATTCGAAGTCGCACCTGATGGCGATCGGATCGACGACGTGCCGACATTCAAACTGAATGCACACATTCAAGAGTGAAATCCGTGGAAGCGGCCCTGGGGGGGGTGTCGCTAGCTTACGAGTGAATCTCGCGCCGGTAGGGCGGCAGCGCATCGAGGAGCGATGCGCCGTAGCGGGCAGTCACCACCCGCCGGTCCAGCAGCGTGATGCGGCCGTGGTCGTTCTCGTGGCGGATCAGCCGACCGCAAGCCTGCACCAGCCGCATGGCGGCGTCGGGCAGTGAGATCTCGAAGAACGGATTGCCGCCGGCTGCCTTGACGAACTCCGCCTGGGCCTCGTCGATGGGATCATCGGGCACCGCGAACGGCAGCTTCACCACGATCACGTGGCGACAATAATCATCCGGTAGATCGACCCCTTCGGCGAAGCTCGCAACGCCGATGAGATAGCTTGGATCGCCCGCATCGATGGCTGCGCGGTGAGCTTCGAGCAGCGCCTGTTTGGAACCGCGGCCCTGCACCTTGAGATACGGTGCCACTGCATCGGGCAGCGCGCTCACCACCGCGTTCAGCTGCCGCCATGACGTGAATAGCACCAACGCGCTGGGTGCCTGCGCCAGCAGGTCGGGCAGCATCGAAATCACTTCATCGGTGTGCGCCTGGCCGTCGCGCGGGTCCGAACGCATAGCCGGTACCGTCAGCGTCGCGACCTCGGGATAGCGGAACGGACTCGGGATGCGCTGACACAGCGTTTCTTCTGGTAAACCCAGTTGTTCGCGGAGGCGATCGAAGCGACCGAGCGCAGTCAGCGTTGCCGACGTGAGGAGCACGCCATAGGCGCGTTCGAACAACACGGACTTGAGCAAGTCACCGGTTGCCAGTGGCGCCGACGTCAGCTCCCAGTCGTCGCCGCCTTCATAGGTGATCGCCGTGACCCAGCGTGCGCGCTCGGCGCCCGCATCGGCCGCGCCGCCAAAGTCTTCGAGTAAGCCAACCACCGACTGCGCGCGATTGACCTGTTGACCGATGACGCCGAGCCAGTCTTCCGCCTCGTAGCCTTTCTCCCAGCTGCGTTTGCCATCGACGACCTCGGTCAGCAGCGCATGCACCGAGTCGAGGTCGCTGACCAGCGGGCCGAGTTCCTCGCGCGCCGTGGCAGCCGACTCCGCAATCAACTCGTCGACCCGGCCCAATGGAAACCTATAGATCGCGCGCTCATCGTCGCGCGGCGTCACCGGCAGTTGCATGACGACCGCGAGCAGC
>JBGSQB010000164.1:0-5462 GCA_041738285.1 Pseudomonadales bacterium
TGCGTGGCTCGCCGGCGCTGGAGCCGCAGCGAAGGTCGCGGATGGAGGTGACATCGTAGCTGCCGGTGCGCAACTGCGACTGCGGGTACAAACCGTGCCGCCCGGGCGACACACCGGTGAGCAGGCTGGGCCACACGGCGCCTTGCAATACCCGGCTCGGGGTGCTGAGGCTCACCAGCGGGCAGCGGTCGAGCAGCCCTGCCAGGAACGGCAGTGCACCCTCGGCCGCCCAGCGCTTCACCAGCCGTAGGTCCATGGCGTCGATGCCGAGCACGACGGTTCGGGAGGCTTTGCTCAATGGGAACACGAACACCGTGAGGTGACACCGATTCTAGCGGGGTCGAGGCGCGCTGCGCGCTGCCTTACAAACTCCGTGCATCTGCGACCCGATCCACCCACAACCGCGGCGTGGCAATCGATTAGTGTGAGAAGCTGTTTGCACGCTAGAGCTGCTTCCCATGACGCGCCAGACCATCCTCGTGACCGGGGGTGCAGGATTCATCGGTTCTCACCTGTGTGATCGACTGATCGCCGATGGGCACGATGTACTGTGCGTCGACAATTTCTTCACCGGCGGCAAGGACAACATTCGCCACCTGCTGGGCAATCCCCGCTTCGAGTTGCTGCGGCACGATGTCACGTTTCCTCTGTATGTCGAAGTGGCAGCGATCTACAACCTCGCGTGCCCGGCATCGCCCGTGCACTACCAGCACGATCCGGTGCAAACGACGAAGACCAGCGTGCACGGTGCCATCAACATGCTCGGTCTGGCGAAACGCACCCGCGCGCGGATTTTCCAGGCGTCTACCAGCGAGGTGTACGGCGATCCGGAAGAGCATCCGCAGACCGAGGCATATTGGGGACGCGTTAATCCCATCGGTCAGCGCTCGTGTTACGACGAGAGCAAACGCTGCGCCGAAACGTTGTTCTTCGACTATCACCGCCAACATCGGTTGCAGATCAAGGTGTCGCGGATCTTCAATACCTACGGTCCGCGCATGCACGTGCAGGATGGACGCGTGATTTCCAATTTCGTGGTGCAGGCGCTACGCGGTGAACCGATTGAGATCTATGGCGACGGTTCGCAGACGCGATCGTTCTGCTACGTGGATGATCTGGTGGATGCGATCGTGCGCCTGATGAACACCGACGACACGGTGACGGGCCCCATGAACCTCGGCAATCCTGGTGAGTTCACGATCCGCGCATTGGCGGAACGGGTCATCGCGTTGACCGGGTCGAAGTCGCGGCTCGAGTTCAAACCGCTGCCGGCGGATGACCCGCGCCAGCGGCAACCCGACATCTCACTCGCCCAGCGAACCTTGGGCTGGACACCCACAGTGGCGCTGGACGAAGGACTCGGCAAGACGATCGACTACTTCGATCGACTGCTGGCGGGTCACGGCTGAAGAGCACCCTCGAACGCAACCGCTGATACGCAGTCGATCCCCCAAAATCACACACACGCTACATAGTTGGCGCGCACGCCTACAAATTCCGGCGATCAAGCAAGCCGGATCTTGCTACGGTTGGATACGGATTGCGGGTGTCCTATGCAGTGTGACTACGTCCGGCACTTTCACGAGCATGGCTATGCGGTGGTCAGGGGCGTGTTTCGACCTCACGAAGTCGACGAACTCGCCGCGTCCTTCGATCGGTTCTACGCGGCCGGACTCAGCCATGGCACAAGCTATCGCGACCACAATCTGTTCTTCCGGCTGGCGCAGGATGTCGCGCTCGGCGCCGTCGTGCGCCTGGTGCAGTGGCCCTCCTACGTCGACGACGTGCTGGCGCGCTATCGCATCGACTCACGCATGCAGCGGATTCTCGCGCCGCTGATCGGCAACGATCTCAAGCAGATCATCAATCAGATGCACTGGAAGCCGCCGGGCGCGACCAGCGTCGAGTTCGGCTATCACCAGGACATCCGCTCGCGCCGGCCGCGCAGTGCGTACCGCACGCCGGAGCGTTCGTACGTGCAGACCGGGATCGCGATCGATGCGCATCGTGTCGACAACGGTGCAATGACGGTTCTACCGGGCAGCCATCGGCTTGGCGAACTGCACCTCGGTGGGGATGGTCCGGTCATGGACCGTCCGCTCGACGACTCGGAGTTGCGCGCTGTCGGGCTGGATCCCGCGGCCAAGGTCGATCTTCTGCTCGAGCCCGGCGATCTCGCGCTGTGGCATCTGCATCTGGTACACGGTTCGGGCGCCAACACTTCGCAGGACGATCGCCGCTTCCTGATCAACGGGTACGTCATCGCCGATGACTGTGACCGCGGCGAATGGGCATTTCGCAACGGCAGGCCGATGCCACTCGGCGAGCCTGTGCTGGTGCACTACGAAGAGCTGCACACGCGGCCGGGACCATACTACGTTCGTTGAGCCCGACCGCGGTGCGCTCGTCTTCCATGTCACTCGAGCACGTCGCCAAGCAATCGCGCGACCCGTCTACGACTGCGCGTCGTTCACGCCGCGCTCGACGCGCAGCTCGTTGACGACGGATCGAACGCCGGACGTATTGCGCGCGAGCAATTCGGCAAGTGCCTTTTCCTCGCTGGACTCGACCGCACCGGAGAGTGTGACAACGTCCTGCTTGGTGCTCACTTCGATCTGAAGCGCGTCGGTGTTGTCGTTGGCGGCCAGTTTCGTCTTCACGACCGCCGTGGTGGTCGCATCGGTCACGATCTGCCGGAACCCGCCGGTTGTCTCTGGCTGTCCAGGTGAGTCTGCCTTGGCCTTGACCTCGAGCTGATTGTCGACTTCGGCAACCCCGTCGATACCGCGCGCAACCTCCTGCGCCAGATCGCGATCGATGTCGCTCGACACGTGCCCGGTCAGGGTGACCTTGCCATCGACAACGTCGGTGCCAATCGTGAATGGATTGAGGTGCGGATTGAACAGATACGCCGTTTCCAGGCGCCCATCGATCCACGCATCACGAACGGGGCCTGTTCTCGTTGATTCATCAGCGTAGCCGGCTGCGCTGGCTAAACCCAGCGTGCCAACCATCAACGTGTTGAGTACCAGTCGTTTGTGGTTCGTCATCTTCATGTTCCTCTTGAGAGTGGCATCGGTCTCTCCCGATCGTCACACCACTTGCCAGGGAGGGGGGGGCGGCAGGTGTCGCCAAACTGAGCGCTACTTGGGCTGCTCGCCTTCGGATGACTCAACCGGGGACGGCTGAGTCTGCAGCGGCGCCGCCACTGTTTCGGGGGGCGGCGCCATCGTCGGCACGTTCGTTGGTACGTCGATGCCAGTTGCGGCCTTTTGCGCAGCCGGCGCGTCCCGCGTATCGCAGGCGCCAACAGCGCACATCACTGCGAACGCGGGTACTGCGAGTAGTTGTCTGGTCTTCATCTTCATTGGTGATCTCCCACGAAAGTTAGGAACTCGTGTGCCGACACAGGGCACTGGGAAGTGATCTGGAGCCGGACGCGCCACCGCGACGCATCCGGATTCGTCCGCGATGTAACTCAGCCGGTGGCCTCGTCGTACTCGGACTTGGTGACGTGTCCGTCACCGTTCACGTCAACGAAGGTGAACACCTCGGCGAGCCAGGTGTTCTTCGACTCATCGATCGAGATCGTGCCGTCGGCGTTTGCATCGATCTCCTCGAACACCGGGGCACCGTCATGCGGTATCGCCGCGCCGGGACTTTCTTGCACTGGTGCAGCGCCTTCGCTGACTTGTGCATAGCCTGCGCCCGTTTGCACAGAGTCTTCGTTTCCGTGCGCAACGCCTGAAAGCAGTGCGCCCAATGCAATCGCGAAGAAAGGGGTTTTCAGATTCATGGTCAGCTCCTTAGATGCTTGCTTTGACGAATTCGCGTCCGTGAACGCTTTCAGTTGAGGGAGCAATCGTCGTGCCAACCGCGAATCGACCGCAGTGTGCGGCGTCCGCCGCCGTCGTCCGCGGCCGCGGTCGTGCTCGAGTGTCGCTGATCGGCAACACGTACGAGCGACACGACTTCCATCACACACCCGCAACCTGCGCATACAGCAGCTTTGTGCGTGGTCCCACCGGGTGTTGCCGATCGACAACACCACCCGAGCAATCCGCAGTCCAACGGGCGCGGCTGTGCTTTACAGCAGGGACGAACAGATAGCCGCGACCGTGCACCGTGCGGATGATGCGCTGGCGTGTGCAGTCGTCGCGCAGTTTCTTGCGCAGCTGTCCGATCAATACGTCGATGTATCGATCCGTTGGATCCCAGTCTCGGTTGCAGACACTGCGCGACAGAAACGTGCGCGTCAGCACGCGACCCGGGTTGTTCAACAGCACCAGCAGAAGCCGCAGCGGGTTGCGTTGAATCGGAATCGTCTCGCCTTCCGGCGCTGTCAGCTCGTGCCTGTCAATCATCAGGGTCCAACCCTGAAATTCGACATCGGGCCAGCCGCCACTGGCATGCGACGCGAGCGCGTTCGCCGGCATGTGCGCAGCGGCAGTCAACGAGCGTGCCGTGACGACACCAACCAATCGATCGCTTTCATCCACAACGTACAGCCGGTCGGTCTGTGCGGCGGTCACGCGCTGCACGGATTCGCCAACGCTCGTACCAGCGGTGGCTCGCGCGGCGCTTCTCAATTGCGCATCGCTGACGCGTAGCTCAGCGACAACAAGACCGTCCACACACGCCCGCTGAAACAAGTGTCTGGCATCCAGCTGGCCGCGCAGCTCGCCGCCGGGTCCGCAGACCGGCAACGCCGTGCAACCCAATCGCCACATCGTTCTTGCGGCATGCACGAGGCTGTCATCCATGCCACAGCTCTGCACTCCCGGATTCATGATCTGTTCAATCTTCACGTCGGTAACTCTCCTGTGAATGGGCCGCGGGAGCGCAGGCAATTCGCGTGCCAGCACTCTCCGCAAGCGCGCGCCGCTGGCGCGTGAATTGCATGCGCCAGCGCAGAGCAAACGTTAATTTGAATGCGCGTGGTGGGATCGACGTGATAGGGCTTTGGAGGCTGACACTACCCGATGGTCGCGCAAGCGTTGCACTCGCGGGGCGCGTCATCATCGGCGCGGGCGACGCAAGCGACATCCGCTTGACCGAGGCTGGAATCGAGCTCAGGCACGCGCTCATCACCGTCGACGACGATCAAGTCTGGCTGGAGGATCTTTCCTTCGGGCACACGTTCATCAACGACGAAGTGGTTCAGTCTGCGCGTCGCCTCAACGACGGCGACCGACTGGCCTTCGCGTCGGCAGCGTTCCGCCTGGTCCGAGAAACCGCGCCTGATCAGCCACGCCCAGCAGTCGCGGGGAGTGACCTGCCAACCACGCAGAAGATATGTGTGACGTCGACACCTCGACCACGCACCCAGGCACGCGCGCCGGCCAGACAAACGAGCCTGCGTTACGCGATGAGCACACTCGCCGCGGCCATCCTGGTCATCCTGGCCATCCTGGCATGGCAGCCGCACGCGAGGCTGTCGCCCATGGCGCAGCCGCGTGCCT
>JBGSQB010000182.1:0-10535 GCA_041738285.1 Pseudomonadales bacterium
TCTGCTGCGCTGCAGCGGTGACAGCGCTTGCCGCGCCGCCGGTCGCTGCTGCCGAGGCAGGCGATTGGCTCATCCGAGCCGGCGCCAGCGTGGTGGCGCCGAAGTCGGACAACGGCACCCTGCGCCTCGACCGCATAGCGCCGATCGCGCCGGCTGAGATCGAGATCGATGACGGCACTTCTTTCACCTTCAACGTGAGCTACTTCCTCACTCAGAACTGGGCAGTGGAACTGCTCGCAGCCTGGCCGTTCACCCACGACTTCGAAATCGCAGGCACCGGCCTTCGTGGCGAAGTCGATCACCTGCCGCCGACCCTGTCCATGCAGTATCACTTCCCGGTCACACCCACCATCAAGCCGTACGTGGGCCTCGGTGTGAACTGGACCCTGTTTTCGAACGAGGACATCAACGCGCCGCTCGACGTGGATATTGACGATTCCGTCGGCTTTGCGGGTCAGGTCGGTGTCGACTTCGACATCAATGCGTCATGGCTCCTGAACGTCGACGTGCGGTACATCGACATCGCGGGCGACCTCGACGTCGCTGGCGTTGACGTTGGCAAAGTCGAAGTAGATCCCTGGGTGTTTGGACTGAACGTCGGCTATCGTTTCTGACTCATCCGGGCGGAAACTGCTCGAGAATCGCCGCCGCGGCATTGCCCGCCAGTCATAGTCCGATATGGCAGTGTTGCGCTCACCGATGCATGATCGAGGATAGAAGGGGCGCCGGTTGCACAGGCACTCCGGATATCCGACTACGACATCAAGGTGAGGAGACGACATGAGTACGGTATTGATTACTGGCGCCAATCGGGGAATTGGGCTTGAGCTTGCACGTGGCTATGCGGCGCGCGGTGACGAGGTGCTCGCGTGTTGTCGAGCGCCGAAGGCAGCGGATCAGCTCGCGGCGTTGACCAAGGCGAGCAAGAGCGTACAAGTGCTCGCGCTCGACGTCGGTAAGCCGGACACGATCGCCGCGCTTGCGAAGAACCTGTCGGGCAAGCCGATCGATGTGTTGATCAACAACGCCGGCATTCAGGGTCCGGCCATGCCGGAACAGTCGCTGCTGAAGATGGACTACGATGGCTTCATGGAAGCCTTCGAGGTCAACTCGATGGCACCGTTGCGCATGTTGCAGGCGTTCGTGAGCAATCTGAAGTCGAGCAGGCACGGTAAGGTGATCACGATCACCAGCCAGCTCGGCGCGATGGCGCTCGACTGGCCCATGGGTTATGCGTACTGCGCATCGAAAGCTGCCGTGAACAAGATCATGCGGCTCGCATCCGTTGAGTTGAAGAAGGAAGGGGTCGCGGTCGCACTGGTCCATCCAGGCTGGGTGCGTACCGACATGGGCGGGCCGCAGGCGGACATCACGCCGCAGGACAGTGCAAAGGGCATCATGTCCGTCATCGACGGGGTCAATCTGGACAACACCGGCGCGTTCAAGAAATGGAACGGCGAAGACCACGCCTGGTAGCATAACTCGAAGGCGCACGGCAACATGGTCGTGTCGCGTGCTCAATCCCGAAGGCGAGTTCGGCCATGAAGAGACTCATCGCATTCGCTCATGAGCTGCAGAGACGTAAAGTCTTCAAAGTAGGCACGATGTACGCCGTCACCGCCTGGGCGCTGACACTGGGCGCGGCGGAGTTGTTTCCGGCATTTGGCGCACCTGACTGGACCGTTCGCCTGTTTGCCGTGGCGTCGGCGTTGGGATTACCCATCGCGCTCGTTCTCGCGTGGGCATTCGAGGCGACCCCGAAGGGATTCGAGCGCGATTTTGGAGCGATGTCCGAACGGGGCGCGAACCTGGCGCGCGCCCCTTCCGCGACCACCGCGCTGTTCGGTGCTCACGGCGTTGTGCGGGCCAGCTGGGTCGACGCGCGCGGCGCGGCGCAAGAGCACGTGGCCGATGGCGTCATCACCCTGGGACGCGATGAGGGTTGTGCGGTCCGCTTTGATGACGCATTGGTCAGTCGGCGCCACGCTGAGATCGGCTTTGCCGATGGTGCCTGGCGTCTGACCGATCTCGACAGCCGCAATGGCACCTTTCTGGATGGTCAGCGGGTGCAGCGTGTCGTGCTGCCACCCAGGGCCACCGTCAGGTTGGCCGAAGCCGGACCGTCAGTCATGATCGAAGTACGCCCGCATGGATTGGCCCGCCGCGCCGCGGCGACGGAAGTGTCCTGACAGATCCTGACCACAGCGTCGATTGCGTGGAGCGTGCGTGCGCGACGGCGCAGGTGTTGGCGGGCGAAATTCGCAAAGCCAAGGAACGGATTGAGCGTAACGTTGCGCCGCGACTCGAGAAGAGGAGATGAGCGTGAAGGTTTTCAATCTGCACTGGGGCAGCGGCATCGTCGCCGAGGAGGCGCAGATTGGCGGTGAGTACAAGTCGCCGACGATTCAGCTGCTCGAATTCACGGAAGGCGAAGCCAAGGGCAAGACACAGATCCGATTCTGCCACTACTCGCACAACGGCGCGTTCCAACGCTCGCCGTTGATTCTCGATCCGGCGGAGATCCCGGCGATGCGCAAGGCTATCCGTGCCTGTCCGAAGCTACACAAGCTGCTGACGAGATTGTTGTGACGTGAACGAGCCCGTCGACATGGCCACGCAGCGCGTCTTGTTCGAGTTGCCCGCGATGGCAGATGTGAGCTTGCGCGGCAACCTACCGTTCCATTTCCACACCGATGGTGCGCTGGTAATGGATGTGTACGCGCCACCAGCGCGAACTCGGCAGGCGCCGAGCGGGGTCGTCGTCTTCGTGTCCGGCTATCCTGACCCGGGCATGGAACGGATGCTTGGCCGCAAGTTCAAGGACATGCACGCATACGCTACCTGGGCGCGCCTGGTCGCGGCGAGCGGCATGGTCGCGGTCACATACACGAACATCGATCCGGTCGCGGACCTGCGCCACCTGCTCGCGCACCTGCGGGATCAAAGCGCACACCTTGGCATCGACGCGCGGCGCGTGGGATTGTGGGCGTGTTCCGGCAATGTGCCCAATGCACTGGCGGCGCTCGTGCAGGATCAACCGCTTGCGTGTGCAGTGCTGGCATATGGCTACATGTTCGATGATGAGAACAATCACGCGGTGGCCGAAGCGGCGGCGCAATTTCGATTTGCGAACCCGGCCGCGGGTCTGAGCGTATCGGACATTGCGGCGGATACCGCGCTGCTGGTTGTGCGCGCCGGCGCAGACCAGATGCCGGGACTGAACACCTCCATCGACGCATTCGCGGCGGGCGCAGTTGCGCACAACCGCCGACTCACGCTGATGAATCTGCCGGGTGCGCCGCATGCATTCGATCTTGTGCATGATTCAATCGAAACGCGTATCGTCATTGAAGCGATGCTCGCGTTCCTGTCATCGCACCTGAACAGCCAACTCTAGTGTGGTGTCCCGCAGATATCTTTACTTCCTGCGCGACACCACACTAGTGAACAGGGCGCTGGGAGACTGTCATGAAACTGATGTGGATTGTGTGTCTGCTCGTCGCAATGGCGGCATGTGGGCCGGCGGATCGGACTGAATCTGGCCCGATCACGGATGCTGCAGAAAATGCCAAAGCCGCGCGCACTGCCGCGGAAGACGCGGCCGCTACCGCGGAGGCCGCAGCGCGTAAGATCGAGTTGATGACGCAACCGCCGCGGCCGGAAGACTGAGCAATTGGAAACGAGCCCCGGAGCGAGCTACCGCTGCACCCATCCGCCGCTGAACGGGATGGCCTGACCGACGAAGAAGTTGCTTTCCTCGCTCGCAAGGAACAGCGCGAACAGCGCGTCTTCCCGCGCGGTCGCGAGGCGGCCCAATGGCACCTGTCGCTTGAGTGAGGCCCGGAACGAATCCTTGGCCGTGAGTTCGGGCGGATAGTAGACCGGGTTTTCGACGTAGTTCTGCGCGATCAGATTGATCTGCACGTTGTGTCGTGCCGCTTCGACGCCGGTCGACTGCACGTATCCTACCTGGGCCGCGCGAGCCGCACTGTACGCCGCGACCGTCGGTAGTCCCTTGAGCGCGACGGCGCTGCCGTAGACGACGATCTTGCCGCGCCCGCGCCCGTACATCGCAGGCAGCACCGCGCGCGTCAGGCGGTGCAGAGGGTGCACCATCATGTCGAAGGCGGCGTGCCATCGCGCATCATCGAGGTCGGTGACGGGGGTTCCACTGAAGTTCGGCGAGGCGAGGTTTGCGATCAATACGTCGATCTGGCCGTTATCCGCGATCACCGACTCGCATGCGCCAGGGATCGTCAGGTCGCGGCTGTCCGCGATGATCGTTGCACCTTCCTCGGCGAACACCTGCGCGGTGGCCGGACCCATGTAGTCGTCCGCCTGAGTGATGAGCACGCGCTTGCCGGCCAGTCGTTGCTTCATTGACCTGCTCCTGCCGTTTCGTTGCCTGCGTTCGGTGCTCGATTGTACTGTGCTAAGGTCGGCGCCAATCGCTGGAGGAGACATGGTCGTAGCCCGCGTCGCCGTCGCACTCGTGTGGGCGCTCGCCTGGGGCGCCGCGTCGGCAGCAGATGGCTGGGTCATGCCACGTACGTCCGCAGGTGCGCCGGATCTACAGGGCATCTGGACCAACTCGACGATCACCACCCTCGAACGTCCCGACGACATCGACTCGCTGGTGCTGACGCCCGGGGAAGCCGCTCTGCTGGAGCGAAAAAATGCCGACTTCTACGAGGCGTACGACCAACCCACGCCGACTGACGGCGAGGCACTGCCGGAAGGTGGGGATCCAGGCGGCTACAACACGTTCTGGATGGATCCGGGCACGCACCTCGCGGTGGTCAATGGTGAGATTCGATCGTCATTGATCGTCGATCCTGCCGATGGTGAGATTCCGTACCGACTGAAGGCGCGCTGGAACATGTTCTGGCGCTTCCTTGATTTCATCGGGCACGACAACCCCGAGCAGCGGCCACTCGGTGAGCGGTGCATGGTCGGATTCGGATCCACCGGCGGACCGCCGATGCTGCCCGTGCTGTACAACAACAACTACCAGATCGTGCAGACGGCGGACACGGTGATGATCCTGGTGGAAATGAACCAGGATGCCCGCATCATCCGTATGGACAGTCAACATCTGCCGCAGAACATCCGTCCATGGCTCGGTGATTCCATCGGCCATTGGGTTGGCGACACCCTGGTGGTAGAGACGACTAACTTTCATCCCGGGCAGGGACTGCGGGTCGCCACCCAGCATGCGCTGTTCAGCTCGCAGAATCTCGCGGTCACTGAGCGGTTCACGATGATCGGCCCCGGGCAGATGCTGTACAGCTTCGAGATGGACGACCCGGAGGTCTACTCGTCGGTGTGGCGGGCGGAAATTCCCATGCGCCGGGCACCGGGTCCGATCTACGAGTACGCGTGCCACGAAGGCAACTATGCCCTGCCGAACATTCTCGCCGGGGCGCGCGCAGAAGATCGCGCGAGTGCGGAGAATCCATGGTGGAAGCGGTGGTTTTAACGGGGAAGCGTCATGGCCTACTGGTTGATGAAATCGGAACCGGATACGTTCAGCATCGATGACCTTGCAGCGCGACCGCGTAAGACCGCCGCCTGGGATGGCGTGCGCAACTATCAGGCGCGCAATTACATGCGCCAGATGCAGCGCGGTGATCAGGTGCTGTTCTATCACTCGAGCTGCAAGGAGGTCGGGATCGTCGGCGTTGCCGAAGTGGTGCGGGAAGCCTATCCCGATCTGTCGGCGTTCGACCCCGACGACCCGCACTTCGATCCGAAGAGCAAACCCGATGCACCCGCCTGGGACATGGTGGACATCAAGTTCAAGCGCAAGCTCAAAGGCGTCATCACGCTCGACGCGCTCAAGGCCAATCCAAAGCTCGGAGACTTTGCGCTCACCCGGCGCGGCAATCGACTATCGGTGCTGCCGGTGACCGACGCCCAGTGGAAGGCGATTGCGAGGATGGAGTAGACGCCCCGGCAAGGTCGAAGTCCGAGGCTGGACCAGGCTTGCCACTCGATGACGTGGTATACGGCCCGGGAGTTGGTCTTGTTTCGTTCAACGCGCCGTAGCGTTCGAACTCACTTGATCAGCCAAATCACCCGCTGCCAGGGAAAGTTCTCGTAATCGAACGAGTGCTCGATCGTGGGTTTCACCACCGAAAAATAGGGCGATAAATCGAAATCGCGCGGTGTAAAGGTGGAGTGATGGCGCACCTCGTACTCGAGTTCCTCTGAATCCGGCTGCGCATGTTCGGGAACGTTTGGCAGGATCGGATAGGGCACCGAAGAAAATGCTTCGGCGATCAGCGTCGAACAAATCGCTCGGGTCGGGTCACTGCTGCCGAGGGAGAGAAATCGTGCCCGCGTGCGCAGGGACACCGGTGGTCTTGGCAGCAGATAGCGGGCGAGGTCCAGCACGTTGCGCAGGTCGTAGCGGTGCCCCACACGCCGCACTACGAAACTGATTACCCGGTTTCGGTCGGCTTCGGTCAGCCGCACGGGCCGACAGATCCGCACGTTGGCGTTCCGATACTTCTCGAACGGCGCAGCGATCACACCATCAGCGACGTCGGCTTCGACCAAAGGGTGTGGCGCGGCATCACCGACGCACAGCGCTGCGTGAGACCAGGTAGATTGCGTGAGGTACTTGATCGCTGTGCTGATTCGCGCCGTGCCTTCCACGAGCAGCACATCGCCTGGTTGGATGTACTCCCACCAACGCGCCTCGCGTCCGGCAACGACTGTCGGGCGCGCCCCTTTCGGCTCGTTAGACAGATAATGGGCGAGGCGGCTTCCGATTCCCTGGAGCAAACGTGCCACGGTTGGGCTCACTGGGCATGAGGTCTTTGCAGTTTAGATCACGCAGTGCCCTTCGCGCTTGTGCATCGCTATCGCACTGGCGTGCACAGCCCGGTGGTCGTTACCGGGCAGTCAGGCGCGGATGCGGGTTGGATACCGGGGCGGACGTGATCCATCCGCTTCGCGAATGTCGAACTCTTCGGCCAGATCTTCGACCCACTGAATTGTTCCGCTGCGGGCCATCAGATCCGGAGCCGTCAGGAGCGCGACGGCCGCGCGACCGACGAACTGAGGGGTCTGGGAGCGGGACAAGTCCATCTCGCGCACCTTCGACGCATCGACGATGAATTCGGTCGACACCGAGCCGGGATACAGCACCACCGCGGCGACGTCTTTGGGTTCGAGTTCGATCGCCATGTCGGCGGTGAGGCGATCGAGCCCGGCTTTGCCCGCACCGTACGAGGATGAGAAGTGGTAGGTCTGGCCACCCGGTGACGAGACATTGAGAATCGCTGCGCCCGCGCCGGCGGCGAATATCCACTTGGCCGCGTGCCAACTCGCGACATAGTGCGCGCGCAGGCCGATACCGACCTGATCGTCCCAGACCTGGATTGGGTGATCCCAGAAGCCACCGCCCCAGGCGGGTGGGCTCGGGATCTTGTAGACGTTGTTCACTAGGAAGTCGATGTGCCCCGCTTCGCGTCCGATGCGCGCGAACAGGGCGGCGATCTCGGCGTCGTTGCCGTGGTCGCAGGCGATTGCCCGACCTTCGCCGCCAGCTTCGCTGACCAGCCGCGCGGTCGTATCGATGGTGCGTTCACCGCTGCCGGTGGTTCGCCCCGTCACGTACACCGTGCAGCCTTGCTGGCCGAGCGCCAGCGCGATGCCTTTGCCGATGCCGCGGCTGGCGCCGGTGACGACGGCGATCTTGCCTTTGAGCGAAGCCATGTCCAATACCCTCACAGCGTTGGCCAACCATATTCGGGATCGACCGACATCGGAACTCGCGTTATCGAGAGGAGTCGTGCAGGCTCGCGCCATCGCATCCGAACACCGATCGTACGATGGGAGTCACCATGAAGAAACCCGGACTGCTGTGCGTGCTCGCCGTCACGTGCGCGACGTACGTGGCCGCCGCGGAGATTCCGCAAGTGCGCGCGGAACGTGAGGGCCTGTCCACCGAACGATTGGTGCGAATCACCGACCTCAGCCAGCGATACGTAGACGAAGGCAAACTCGCCGGGGTCCTCACCATGGTCGCACGTGACGGCAAGATCGTTCACTACGAAGCGGTCGGACACCGGGGCGTCAACGATCCACGGCCGCTCACCAAGGATGCGCTGTTTCGAATCTACTCCATGACCAAGCCCATCGCCGCGGTCGCCGCCATGATCCTGTACGAGGAAGGTGCGTTCGAGTTGCACGATCCGGTGAGCAAGTACCTGCCCGAGCTGAAGGATTTGATGGTGTGGCGTGACGGCGCTGCGGTGCCGGCAACGAACACGATGACGATGCAGCATCTGCTCACGCACACGGCAGGCTTTTCATACGGATTCGATCCGAACGACCCGGTCGACAAGCTGTACCGGAATGAGGCGATATTCGAGTCGGCGGACCTCGATGAGTTCGTCACCCGGGTCGCAAAACTCCCGCTCAAGTTCGAACCAGGGTCGCAGTGGCACTACAGCGTCGCGGTCGATCTCACCGGCCTCGTGGTGCAACGGATATCCGGCCAGCGATTCGATGAATTCCTGGCCCAACGCCTGTTCAAGCCGCTTGGCATGAACGACACGTTCTTCTCGGTACCCGACGACAAACTAGACCGGTTTCTGCCCAACCACAGTTGGGATGACAAGGCGAACAAGCTGGTCGATTTCGACGGCGCGCGCTTCGGCGGGAACTACCGCGGCACGACGTTGTATTCAGGGGGCGGTGGTCTGGTATCGACCGCCATGGACTATATGCGCTTCGCGGAAATGCTGCGCGCGGGTGGCAGCCTCGATGGCGTGCGCATATTGAGCCCCAAGACGGTTCAGTTCATGACCATGGACCACCTGCCGGCGTCCGTGGGCGCGGCGGGCACCGGTGAGCGGCCGACCGTCAATGTCTCGACCTTTCGCGGCGGCTTCGGCTTTGGGCTCGGCTTCGGCATTGTCACCGATGTCGCAGCGCTTGGCGTGATGGGCTCCGTCGGCGAGTATTCATGGGGTGGCGCCGCCGGAACGATCTTCTGGGTCGATCCGGTGGAAGACATCGTTGCCATTGGCATGATCCAGCTCATGGGCTCACCGTGGCCGCTGCGCTCGGAACTCAAGGTGCTGACCAATCAGGCGATTACCAGATTGAAGAACTAAGCGTTGACTCAGATCGTTCCAGACAGGCAGCGCGACGCCCGCATCCGCACCGAGTTTGTCGATGCCAACGGTTTGCGCTTCGAGGTCGACATGTGTGGCCATGGCGACCGCCTCGCGCTGTGCCTGCATGGTTTCCCGGAGCACAGCTTTTCCTGGCGCTATCAGCTGCCACTGCTCGCGGATCTCGGTTATCAGGCGTGGGCACCGAACCTGCGTGGCTACGGTAACAGCTCACGGCCTGCCGGTGTCGCCGCGTACGCGATCGAGCACCTGCTTGCCGATGTGAAAGGGCTGATCGATGCCAGCGGCGCGCGCGAGACGGTGCTGATCGCCCACGACTGGGGGGCAGTGATTGCCTGGTACTTCGCGATGCGCAAGGTGCGGCCCTTGACCCGGCTCATCATCTGCAATGTGCCCCACCCCGTGCCCGCTCAGCGCGCGTTCAAGGACTTCGCCCAGTGGAGGAAGTCCTGGTACATCCTGTTCTTCCAGATTCCCGGGCTGCCGGAGTGGCTGCTCGGGCGCGACGAGGCGAGGGGTGTTGGCGAGGCCATTCGCGGATCGAGCGGCGATGCGTCTCGATTTCCCGATGCGGTACTCGAGGTCTACCGGCGCAACGCCGCCGGGCCAGGCGCGCTGACCGCGATGGTCAACTACTACCGCGCCTTGGTTCGCGGTGGCGGCGCTGCCCGGCCGCGCCGGCAGGGTTATCCGGTCATCGAGACGCCCACGCTGCGCATCTGGGGTGAAGACGATATTGCCCTGACCAAGGCTTCTACCTTCCGGACCGAGGAGGTGGTTTCCGATCTCACTGTCCGCTACCTGCCACGCACCTCCCACTGGGTTCAGCAGGAGCAGCCCGAGGTCGTCAACGCCATGATCGGGGCATTTCTGACGGGCGCAACCGTGCCCCAAATGCGCTGGCAGGCGAGCGCGGTGGTCGAGGCTCCTTGAATCACCCGCATAAAGGGTGCTGTACGCCGGGGATCCGTTTCGTTATCGTTCGCGGCGGATGGTCCGTCGATCGTGTAGACGAGTCAGCGCCTGTGGCTGGCTGCCGAGGATTCCGTTCGTCCCACCTTGTAGGTTGTAGTTCAACTCCTTCATTTGGGCTAACGGCGGACCACGTACCTAAACGTAGGAGAACTGACTGGTGGGAAAGAAACTGTATTGTGGCAATCTGAGCTTCAATGTCTCGAGCGCTGATCTGGAAGCGCTGTTTGCCGAGTTTGGCACTGTACAAAGTGCACAAGTGATTGCGGACCGCGACAGCGGTCGCAGCAAGGGCTTCGGATTCGTCGAAATGGCGAGTGATTCCGAGGCGCAAGCTGCAATTGCCGGCCTCAATCAGAAAGAGCACGACGGCCGGGCTCTGACGGTCAACGAAGCGCGCCCGCGTGAAGA
>JBGSQB010000195.1:0-6227 GCA_041738285.1 Pseudomonadales bacterium
GGCGGTGATGATGGCGATCGGTGCAGGCACGACCGCGCTCGTTGCGCGCGCCTGGGGGCGCGATGATCCGAAGGAAGCGGCCCGGGTGACGATTGCGTCGCTCGTGCTGGCAGGCACCTTCGCGCTGTTCATCACGATTCCCGGCGTGATGTTCGCCCGGCCTGTCGCATCGATCTTCGGACTTGATGACGCGACGCTTGAGCTCGCGGCCGACTACATCCGTTGGCTGTCGGTGTTCAATCTCGCGTTCGCCGCCAACTTCATTCTACCGAGCGCGCTGCGTGCAGCCGGGGATGCGTGGACGCCCCTTTGGATCGGTGTTGGCATGAACGTGTTGAACGTGCCGCTGCTGTACTGCCTGGTCTTCGGACTGTACGGTTTCCCCGCGATGGGTGTCGCCGGGGCTGCGGTTGCGGCCGGAATCACGTTCACCATCGGTGCAGTGGTGCTGATGTCGATGTGGTGGCATCAGAAGCTGGTGATCCGCCACATTCGTGGCGGTTGGTTCCGGCGCGAACGCATCAAGCGACTGATGAGCATCGGCTACCCTGCGGGGCTGGAGCAGGTGGTGTTTCAGGCCGGGTTCTTCGTATTCCTGATGATCATCGGCCGCTTCTATGGCACGGAAGCGTTCGCCGCCTACGGCATTGGCGTCACGCTGCTCAACATCTGCATGGTGGTGGGATTCGGATTCTCCATCGCCGGTTCCACGCTGGTCGGCCAGCACCTCGGCGCGAACGATCCTGAAGGCGCGGTCAGGAGCGGCGTACGCTCGCTGTTCTTTGCGGTCATTTCCATGGGCGCCTTGGGCGCGGTCGTGATCTATTTTGCCCGGGACCTGGCGACGTTCTTCATCGGTACGGATGCAGAAACCATCGAGCACACGGTTGAGTTCACCTGGATCCTCGGGCTCATGATGCCTCTACTCGCGGTCGAGTTCGCCATCGGCGGATCTCTACGCGGCGCGGGCGACACGCGCTTTCCGCTGATCTGCACATTCCTCGGATTGATCGGCATGCGCTGCACGCTCGCGGCGCTATTCACCTTCCTCGGGTTACCGGTGGTCTGGGTGTACGGGGCGCTGATCGGCGACTACGTGCTGAAATCGGCGCTGCTGTTGTGGCGGTTCCAGACCGGCACCTGGAAGACACTGGTTCCCAACGAAGAACTGGCAGAGGGGCGTGCCTGAGTTTCCCGATCTATCGGTCTATCTCGAGCACCTGCAGCGCCGCACAGAAGGTCGTGCGCTGCGCGATATCCGAATTGCCAGCGTATTCGTGCTGCGCACCGTGGCACCCACGGTCGCATCGCTGCGTGGCGCCGTCGTGCAATCGTGGCGGCGCCTCGGCAAGCAGCTGGTTCTCGAACTCGACGAGGAGCGCTTCGTCGTCATTCACCTCATGATTTCGGGGCGCCTGAAATGGGCAAAACCCGGCGCCGCGGTGCCGGCGCGCATTGGCCTCGCCGCGTTCGACTTCGAAGACGGCACGCTCCTGTTTACGGAAGCGAGCAAGAAGAAGCGGGCGTCGCTTCGGTTGGTGGGGAGCCGCGACGATCTCGACGCGCTCGACCCAGGCGGGCTCGAGTTGATGGACGCAACGCGCGAAGAATTCCGCCGTGCGCTGACCGCGACCAACCACACGCTCAAGCGCGCGCTCACCGATCAGCGGGTGCTCGCCGGTATCGGCAACGCCTACTCGGACGAGATTCTCCTGCGGGCGCGGCTATCACCGTTCAAGCAGGTGCGTTCGCTCAACGAGGAAGAATTCGAGCGACTGCATAAGGCCTGTTTGTCCACGCTAACCGAGTGGACAGAGCGGTTGCGTGAGGCTGCGGGCGATGCATTTCCGACTCACGTCACTGCGTTTCACCCACAGATGGCGGTTCACGGCAAGTTCAAACAGCCGTGTCCGGTGTGTGGCGCGCCAGTACAACGGATCGTCTATGCCGAAAACGAAGCGAACTACTGTGCCCGCTGTCAGACCGGCGGGAAGTTGCTTGCCGATCGTTCGCTGTCGAGGCTGTTGAAGGACAACTGGCCGAAGCGGCTGGAGGATCTCGAGTAGTAGAATCCAGGCGCCAACAGGGGGAATCTGAATGGACTGGGTGCTGATATGGATCGTGGTGGGTCTCGCCTTGATCCTCGTAGAGTTCTTCGTCTCGGGCTTTGTCATCATCTTTTTTGGCGTCGCGGCTCTCGTCACTGGCATTGCCCTGTGGGCGGGTATGAGTGCCGAACACGGCATCCCGTTCGTGGTGTTCGCGATCGTGTCGGTCGCGTTGCTGGTGCTGCTGCGCAGCCGATTCAAAGACCTGTTCACTGGGCGTACGCTGTCTGCGGATGCCGACGATGACTTCATCGGTCATGAGGCGGTCGTCGACTCGGGGTTTGACGAGTCCAACACAGGTCGAGGCAAGGTCTCGTATCGCGGCGCCGCATGGGATGCGCGCGCCGATGAAGGAAGTATCGACAAGGGCAGTGTGGTGAGAATCGTCGCGCGTCACGGCGTGGTGCTCGAAGTCGAACCCATCAATCGGAACAACGGGAGATAGTCGTGGAAATTTCCGCAGTACTCGGGGTCGGCCTTGCAATCGTCGTTCTGGTGGCGCTGGTCAAGACAGCGCGCGTCGTACCTCAGCGCGAACAGTTCGTGGTGGAGCGACTGGGCAAGTTCTCGCGCACGCTGGATGCGGGCTTTCACATCCTGATTCCATGGGTCGATCGGGTCGCCTACAAGCACACGTTGAAGGAGCAGACGTTCG
The DNA here is from genome assembly GCA_041738285.1 of Pseudomonadales bacterium. Classification (GTDB taxonomy): domain Bacteria; phylum Pseudomonadota; class Gammaproteobacteria; order Pseudomonadales; family Azotimanducaceae; genus SZUA-521. Next base: position 2,764 of record JBGSQB010000195.1, read on the forward strand.
ATGTGCCATCGCAGACCTGCATCACCAAGGACAACATCGCTGTCGACGTCGATGGCGTGATCTATCTGCAGGTGGTGGACGCACGCGCTGCCAGCTATGGCATCGAGAACTATCTGTTTGCGACGTCGCAGCTGGCGCAGACGACATTGCGCTCGGAGATCGGCAAGATCGATCTCGATCGTACATTCGAAGAACGCGAGACGATCAACGCGCAGGTCGTGAATGCCGTAGATCGTGCAGCGGAACCCTGGGGCGTTAAGATCCTGCGCTACGAAATCAAGGACATCATGCCACCCGACTCGGTGCGTGATGCCTTGGAAAAGCAGATGCGGGCCGAGCGGGAACGACGTGCAGTAGTCGCGCAGTCCGAGGGCGAGCGGCAGGCGCGCATCAATGTCTCAGAAGGTGAGCGCCAGGAAGCGATCAACCTGTCCGAAGCCGAGAAGCTACGCCAGATCAATACTGCCGAAGGGCGTGCTCAGGAAATCCGGTTGATCGCTCAGGCAACCGCCCAGGGCATCTCGGAAGTTGCGCGCGCGATCAACGAGCCCGGCGGGCGCGATGCCGTCAATCTTCGTGTTGCCGAACAATGGGTGAAGGAGTTCGGCAATCTCGCCAGGACCAACAACACGATGATCGTGCCCGCACAGCTGGGTGATGTCGCTACGCTGGTGGGGACCGTCATGGCCACCATGGACAGAGTGAAGGAGGTGGCGCCGTGAGTTATCGGAACGTAACGATCGAGCGGCACGGTCAGGTCGCGCTGGTGCGTTTCGATCGCAAGGGGAATCTCAACGCGTTCAACCAGGACACGATCCTGGAACTGACTGCGGTTGCGCGCGAGTTTCAGGACGATCTCGAAACACGCGCGGTGGTGCTGACGGGAACGTCACGTGCATTCTCCGCCGGCATAGACTTGAAGGACGCGTCCACTTGGGAGGCGGTCGACGATGACGTGGCGTTGCGCCACCGATCCTATCGAGGTGTGCGCCTGTGCAAAGCCTGGGAGGACATGCCGCAGGTCACGGTGGCGGCGATGGAAGGGCTTGCCGTCGGTGCCGGCATGGCGATTGCGCTTGCTTGTGATTGGCGGGTGCTCGCGAGCGACGCCTATCTGTACGTGCCGGAAGTGAAGATCGGACTCAATCTGCAGTGGGGCGCGCTGCCGCGGCTCATTACCCTTGTTGGTCCCGCCCGCGCCAAACGCATTGTTCTGTTGTGCGAAAGGATGAACGCGCAACAAGCGCTCGATTGGGGGTTGATCGAGGCAGTGACTGAGCCAGGTGGCGCGGTTGAAGAGGGATTGCGGCTGGCAGGAATCGCGGCGCAAATGCCGCCCGCGACGGTTCGTATGGTCAAGCAAGCGATCAACGCGACCGCGAATGCGCTGCACGGCGCGGCGGCGTTCGCCGATGCGGATCAAAGTGCGCTGACGCGCTCCTTCAAGGATGCCGTGGCGGCTCGGGATGCGTTCGTGAAGTGAGCGCGGATGCACCACCCGAGCACGTTGTAGCCTTCGACTTCTTGCGCAGTGTGGCGGCCGCCTCGGTCGTGGTGGTTCATGTGCTCGGGCCTTATCGCGCGAAGATCGGGGCTATTGCCGACGCAGAATTCGCCATCGCGGTGGCAATCAATGGCGCCCTGCGATGGAGCGTTCCGGTATTCATCATGATCAGCGGCGCGTTGTTGCTGGCCGATGCGCGTGCCTTTCGCCTCGGCTACTACGTGCAGCGACGGGTTGCCAAGGCGCTGATTCCATTTGTCGTGTGGTCGGTGGGGTATGCGGTTCTTGCTGGAGTCGATCGGTCGGGCTTCAATGGGGATCTTGCGCTCGCCACGCTGCACGATGCGCCATTTCACGAGACCTACTATCACCTCGGATTCTTCTACTATTTCATCCCGCTGTATCTGATCGTTCCGTTGCTGCGCAGCTTCGTCGCCTCACAACAGCGTGCGGTGGTTGGTGTTGTGCTCACCGCCTGGCTGGTTGCGAGCGCCGCATACCTGGGCGGCGCGGAAGGCTTCTGGAGTGTTGATCTCTTCATGTTCGGCGGCTATCTGCTGCTCGGGTACGTGCTGTGGCAGTACGGAACATTGCCACTGTGGCTCCTGCTCACTGGTGCACTGGTCGCGGTGTGCGTCAGCGATTACATGGTCATCAGCGACAGCCTGCGGGCCGGCATTTACGATGTCGACCGCTGGTTTTCGTACAAGTCTCTGAACACGGCGATCGCTGCAGTTTTCGTGTTCAGTCTAGGTTTGCGCTATGCGCAGACCCTGTCGGTTGCGGCGACGACCTTGGTGGCGGTGATCAGTCGGCACAGCCTTGGCATCTACCTCATCCATCCACTGTTTCTATGGCCGGTACGGGAGTTCGACCTGTACTTCGCGCATCCGCTGCTGGTGATTCCGCTCTGGACGGTTGTTTGCGGCGGGCTCGCGCTCACCTGCTCGATGATGCTGGCGCGCTGGTCCGGCACGCGCTGGTTGGTGCCCTAGCTAATCCCGGCCGTTGCGCACTAGGGTCGACGAAATGTCGTTGCGGAAATCCGATTCCGAAACGGTGCTGCACAAGGCCTTCAGTGAAAGTGGCATGTCGACATCATCGACATTGACGAAGGTATCGCTGATGCGGCGACCGAACACCAGAAACCGGGTGCCGAGCGCCGCGAGCTCTGTGATCGCCTCGTCACGCAAGGACTGACTGCCGTAGTAGCGCGGCTCTGCGATGCGAATCAGCGTATCGATGCCGACCACGAACGCCACGCCTGGAAATTGCCGCGCTTTGGCGAGGAACGTCGGCAGGCTCGTGAGGTAAACCGTATCCGCCGGTGCGAATTGTGCCAGCCGCTTTGCGATGGCCAGATAGTTGAGCGGTGGCTTGTCGACATTGCGTATGCACAGCTCGAATGCCACGGGCGTGCCGAGGCGCTGTACCGCTAGCTCTGCCATCGCCCGATGACCTCCATGCAGCGGGTTGAACGCGCCCGGCATCAGCGCGCGCGGAGCGCCGCGATCGATGCCCTCGACTGCGATGGCGCTGGAGCCGACTGTCACCGCCTGCCAGGAAGTCTTGGCCACGTGTTTTGTGTCGATGATGGACTCGCAGGCATGTAGTCCGATCGCAAGTCTCGCATCGATGCCGAGTTCTGTTGCGATCGCGCCGAGGGCGAGGTCCCGGGTCAGTGCCTCTTCCTTGGCGCGCGTACGCAGTGACTTGGTGAAGTTCAGATACCGATGCCGCGTGGTGGTCGCCGTCTGTAGTGCGACGTGGGCGCGATGTTCGCCGCGTTTGGTAGCGCGCGTACGCAGGCTGGCGGTCACGGCCAGACCAAACGGCCGCACGCCGGGCGGCGCGAGGTCGATGGCACGAAGGAATGCGACCATCGCCATGTCGCACGCGGTGGCCTCACTCACCGCTTGGTCAGGCGCGGCACCGATGAACTGCGCGAGCGCGGCGCCGG